>JAGSHH010000093.1 GCA_023954655.1 Colwelliaceae bacterium | reverse complement strand
GTTACATTACAAATAGTGTTAATTAAAGAAAATAATATAACTTTGTTTGAATTTTGATCTGAACTTAAAATTTATTCCTTAATCTTCTTTTATTCATTATAAACCCTAGTAATACTGCAACGGGTAAGTATAATGTGCGTGCAAAATTTTGTTATGGCTTTTGGTAATAATCAAAGGGCTTAAAACAAAAAATTAATTAATCAATCAAACTGTATAATTTTTTGTTCAACTTTAAGCGTTACAACTTGTGGCTTTTAGTGAATAAATAATTGTACAGATTGATTATTTTTATAAATAAAAATAGATATATAAGGAACATTATATGTTCAATACTGTTACTAAAACATTTGAGTTCGGAAATCATACCGTTACTTTAGAAACGGGTGCTATCGCTCGTCAAGCAACATGTGCTGTTATGGCTAGCATGGACGATACGTCAGTATTAGTTTCTGTTGTTGGTAAAAAAGAAGCTAAGCCTGGTCAAGATTTTTTCCCATTAACGGTTAATTACCAAGAGCGTACATATGCTGCTGGTAAAATACCTGGTGGTTTCTTCAAGCGTGAAGGTCGCCCTTCTGAAGAAGAAACATTGATCTGTCGTTTAATTGACCGTCCAATTCGTCCGTTATTCCCTGAAGGGTTTACTAACGAAGTTCAAGTAGTTATCACTGTTGTTTCTGCTAACCCAGAAATTAACCCTGATATTATTGCTTTATTAGGTACTTCTGCTGCATTAGCTATTTCAGGTATGCCTTTTAGTGGTCCTGTTGGTGCTGCACGTGTTGGTTATTCTGACGGTAAATATTTACTTAACCCATTACAATCTGAATTAGCAACGTCTCAATTAGACTTAGTTGTTTCAGGTACTGATTCTGCTGTATTAATGGTTGAGTCTGAAGCTGATGTGCTTTCTGAAGAAGTGATGCTTGGCGCTGTTGTATACGGTCATGAGCAAATGCAAACGGCTATCACAGCAATTAAAGAAATGGCTGCTGAAGTTGGTAACCCTAAATGGGAATGGACTGCACCAGTTAAAAACGCTGAGTTAGTCGCTAAAATTGCTGAACTTTCTGAAGCGCAAGTAAACGAAGCTTACCAAATTACTGAAAAAGCAGTTCGTTATGAGAAAGTTGCTGAAATTCGCAATGCTGTGATTGAGCAATTACTTGAAGCAGATGCTGAGTTAAACGTTCAAGAAGCAAAAGATTTATTCCATGACTTAGAGAAAACTGTTGTTCGTGGTCGTATCACGCAAGGTTCTCCTCGTATTGATGGTCGTGATCCTGAAATGATCCGTGCATTAGACGTAATGACAGGTGTTTTACCAAGAACTCATGGTTCTGCTGTATTTACTCGTGGTGAAACTCAAGCATTAGTTACTGCTACTTTAGGTACGCAACGTGATGCACAACGTTTAGACACCATTATGGGTGAGAAAACTGACGCATTTATGCTTCATTATAACTTCCCTCCATACTGTGTTGGTGAAACGGGTTTTGTTGGTTCTCCTAAGCGTCGCGAAATCGGACATGGCCGTTTAGCTAAACGTGGTATGTTGGCTGTTATGCCTTCTGCTGAAGAATTCCCATATGCCGTTCGTGTTGTTTCTGAAATTACTGAATCAAACGGTTCGTCATCAATGGCTTCTGTTTGTGGTACTTCATTAGCACTTATGGATGCTGGTGTTCCAATTAAAGCATCAGTTGCTGGTATTGCGATGGGTCTAGTTAAAGAAGGCGACGATTTTGTTGTTCTTTCTGACATTTTAGGTGATGAAGATCACTTAGGTGATATGGACTTTAAAGTTGCTGGTACTACTGAAGGTATTACTGCGCTTCAAATGGATATTAAGATTGAAGGTATTACACAAGAGATCATGCAACTTGCTTTAAACCAAGCAAGAGCGGCTCGTACTCATATCTTAAGTGTGATGGATTCTGCAATTAATTCACATCGTGAAGAGATTTCTGAATTTGCACCTCGTATTCATACAATGAAAGTTGCTCAAGATAAAATTCGTGACATCATCGGTAAAGGTGGCGCAACTATTCGTCAACTTACTGAAGAAACAGGTACGACTATTGAGATCGAAGACGACGGTACTGTTAAAATTGCAGCAACTGACGGCGATCAAGCAAAAGATGCTATCGCACGTATTACTGCACTAACGGCTGAAATTGAAGTAGGTACAATTTACACAGGTAAAGTTGTACGTATCGTTGACTTTGGTGCGTTTGTTAACGTATTACCAGGTAAAGACGGTTTAGTTCATATTTCTCAAATTTCTGAAGAACGTGTTAACGCTGTGACTGATGTATTAACTGAAGGTCAAGAAGTAACGGTTAAAGTACTAGAAGTTGACCGTCAAGGCCGTGTTCGTTTAAGTATCAAAGAAGCTATTGAAAAACCAGCTGAAGCTGCTCCTTCTGAAGAAGCACCTGCTGCTGAGTAATATTGATAATATATTTTTACGATAACTTCGTAAAATCTTATAAAAACCAGTGCTTAGTCACTGGTTTTTTTATGGTATTTTTATGGTTTTATTTATTTTGTATTTTTATTAATAATAAATACAAAATAAGTTATATAAATATATCATGCCTACTATCTCGCAATTTTAAAGTGCTTAGGTATAATCGATGAGTTATTCATTTAAAGGTTTATGTTTTTCGTGAAATTATTTTCTAAGTCGCTAGTTATTGCGGCAGTATTAATTATTCAAGGCTGTGCGTCCTCTGGCCAAAAATCATCATCTATGATCAATCAACTTGTTATAGCTGAACCTTTACCTGTGAATTATAAAAGCGAAGTAGCATTAGCGCGATTGACAGAAGTACTGCAACGAGCAGAGGTAACTGATGAGCAAAGAGCGCAGTTATTTTATGATCGAGGTGTCATTTACGATAGTGTAGGTTTACGTTCATTAGCTCGATTAGACTTTAACAGAGCACTAAATTTAAAACCTGACTTGGTTGATGCTTATAACTTTTTAGGTATTCATTACACACAATTACAAGAATTTGACCAAGCTTATGAAGCATTTGATTCAGCAATAGAGCTTTCTCCTGATCATGAATATGCCTATTTAAATAGAGGTATTGCTTTATATTATGGCGAACGTTCATCGCTTGCTATTGAAGATTTAGAAACATTTTATCAAAATCAAACAAACGACCCTTACCGTTTGCTGTGGCTATATTTAATTGAACAAGATGTTGATAGTGTTAGCGCATTACAAAACTTAAAACAGCGCTCTTCAAATGTATCTGATGATGTTTGGGGAAAAAGTATTATTAATTTATATAGTGGTGAAATAAACCAGCAAATGTTTATTCGTGATATTGCTTTAAATGTCCGTTCAAATAAGGAATTTAGTGAACGTTTATGTGAAGCTTATTTTTACTTAGGCAAGCTTAATTTAATTAATGGTAATAAACGAGCTGCTGCAAACTTTTATAAGTTGGCACTAAGCACCAATGTATATGAATTTGTTGAACATCGTTATGCAAAGCTTGAATTAGATTTAATGCGACAAAGTGTTGTTAAAGAACCTGAAGAGCCTAGTTCATTAAACTAATGAAAAAATGGCTATATCTAATGAGTTTGTTGCTAGTTATGGCATTAAGCTCATTTTTTTTACCTCATTATTTAACCTTTCTTTTAAATAATGATACTCAAAATACTTACGTTCTTTCTTATGCTAAAAAGTTAAAGATTGATGCCTACTTTCATTATCAAAGAAGAAACCAACCGAAAGGTTCATCATTGTGGTTGCAAAGCACAAAAGCATTAATCAAAAATAATCATATATATACTATTGAGTTAGCTGACTATTACAAAAAACAAAAGAAAGTAAATAAGGCTATTTTTTGGTATCAACAAGCGATAAAACATCATTTAAATGGTGCTCGTCTAAAATTATCTTCTCTCTACTTTAAGCAGAATGACTATCATGCTGCCAAGCTAGTGTTACAGCCTCTTTTAGATAATCTAGAAAGGTTAAATTCAGAAGAAGTATTGAGTCTTTTGTTAAATATAGCGCTAATTGAAGGTGATTTACAAAGAGCAAGAAGGCTTGTTTTAGATTTAGAAAAATTGAACCCTACTCATAATCTATTAGCTGAAATTATAAAATTTAAGGTGTTCTCATCTGCTAAACCAGAACAATTGAAAAGCTCGTATAAAAGAGATAAAAATTGTGTTGCAAGTATGCAATTTTTTGCGACTAATTTAGCTGATTTACGTTATAGCGAAAACTTAATCGAGCAAGTTAAATCTTATCCTTTATCTACATATAGCTGTTTTAATTCAGTACGTTATATCCCTCTAGAAAAACTAAAATGTAGCCATGAAAATAATGAAGCAATAACATGTAATGAAAGTATTTGGAAAGAATATCAAGACGAGATAGATTCTCGTTTTATTGGTGTGTTAGTGCCAAAAGGTGGAGCAAAAGTTCACAATGGGATTATGTATTTAGATAGAAACGATAGTGTTGATGTATTTTCACATGAGTTAGCACATTTATTTGGCTTTGTTGATGAATATAGCTTACCTGAAAACCATATAAGATGTTCACGAGTCCAAGAAAGTAGTTTTTCCTATAACATCACTGTTTTACCAAAAAATTACGTCGGTGTTAAACTGAAAATTAGGCAGGAAATATTACAACAATTAGCATGGCGAGATGCTATCAAAGAAGATACACCAATATTAACGAGAAAAGAAAATAAGTGGGAACTTGGAACTCCAAAAGCTTATAAAGATGAAGTAGGCTTGTTTTTAAGTGACACATGCAAAAGCGCTTCTTTATCTAATGCATTAAACATTCAAGCATTTAAACCTTTAGCTAAACGAACATCCCTTAATTATTTTGAACTTGAATTTCCTTTGTTATACCAGAGATTATTGATTAGTAATCCTGAAAGGTTTTTAATGCCGAGCTTTCATACTAATATTGAAAAATCACTAGACTTTAATCAGTAACAATATCTTTATTTTTTTTATAACTGGTCTGTTTGCTCTCTTTATCTTGTATTGCGTCAGTCATCTGTTGTTGTTTTACAATAACATTTCGTCTTACATGGGCTGTTGGCCACATTGTACTAGCATTAAATGAAGATATTTTTTTATCGATCTGAGCACTTCTAATTGTTAGCGGGTTACTTTTTTTGGTGCCTTTGAACCATGAAAATAAGGTCATGCATTTTCCTTTTTTAGCCTATTGATTGAATTATAGCCGATTTTTAGAGGGAGCACCCTATAGGAATTAGAGGTGTAATATATGTTTTAAGCAGATCTCATTGATATAATTAGGATATAATTGGATATATTATTTTAAATTTAACTTTACTTTATTAATTTATGAGCGCTTTTGATTTAAAAAAATTCAGATCACTCTTTCCTTTGCTGGAACAAAAAGTTTTTGGAAAAGAAATTGTTTACTTTGATAATGGTGCAACCACTCAAAAACCTGATTGTGTGATAAATAAAGAGAAAGAGTATTATGAAAAATATAATGCTAATGTTCATCGAGCAGCCCACCAACTAAGCGCTAATGCAACGAGTGCTTTTGAAGCCTCACGTATAACAGTTCAAAAGTTTATTCATGCTAAGTTCTCACATGAAGTTATTTGGACAAAAGGAACGACTGAAAGTATAAACTTAGTTGCTCAATCATGGGGAGGTGACAACCTCTTAGCAGGAGATGAAATAGTTTTATCTAGAACTGAACACCATGCCAATATTGTTCCTTGGCAAATAATGGCTGAAAGAACAGGTGCGGTAATAAAAATATTGCAACTTGATGAAAGCGGACGCATAGATGGAAAGCTTCTTGACTCTATCATTACTGATAAAACTAAAATAGTTTGCTGTACGCATATTTCCAATGTAATTGGCAAAATAAACCCGATTGAAAGAATTATTAAAAGAGCGAAATTAGTTGGAGCAAAAACGTTGATAGATGGCGCTCAAGCCATTTCCCATGTTCCCGTAGATGTACAACAACTTGATTGTGATTTTTATGTGTTTTCTGCTCATAAAATGTATGGCCCTACAGGAGTAGGGGTGCTTTATGGGAAAACTGAATTACTAGAGCAAATGCCTGTGTATCAAACAGGTGGCGAAATGATTAAAAAAGTGAGTTTTTCGGGAACAACATTTAATAAATTGCCATTTAAATTTGAAGCAGGTACTCCTAATATTGCCGGTATTATTGCTTTTTCATCGGCGATTGAATTTATTAATGAATATAAAATCAATCAAAAATTTGATCATAAAAACCAGCTAACCGATTATTGCTATGAGCAATTAGCTAGTTTAAAAGAAATACAGTTTGTGGTTCAGGGCAAACCTGATATCCCGTTATTTTCTTTCCTTTTAAATAAACATCATCATCAAGATGTTTCTTCAAGCCTTGATGTATCTGGTATAGCCGTTAGGGTAGGGCACCATTGTGCAATGCCATTAATGGAATATTTAAATATTTCAGGGTGTATTCGTATTTCTTTGGCTCCATATAATACTTTTGAAGAAGTTGATTATTTTATTAATACGTTAAAACATATTCTACAAAATAAAGATAAGCAGCTAAGTTCAAGTATAGATACAAAGTCATATGATTCATTAGTTACAAGTGAAGAGATTTTAAGCACTTTTTCAAAAGCTAAAAGTTGGGATGCGAAACATCGTGAAATAATGCTTTTAGGTAAAACACTTAAACGAATGCCAAAAGATTTACGATCAAATGAAACGCTGATTTTAGGGTGCGAGAGTGCTGCTTGGTTATCTATTTCAAAATCGCCAGAAGGTATTTTTTCTTTTGAAGCCGATAGTGATGCAAAAATTATCCGAGGGTTGTTGGTAATTGTTTTAGCGGCACTAAATAATCAAACGGCTGAGAAAATAACTCAAATAAACATTGATGAATATTTCCTAAAGTTAGGACTTATTCAACATTTAAGTCCTTCACGAGGTAATGGTTTGCTTGCAATTGTTAATAAAATTCGCCATTCAGTGTTGTAAAATCTCAGTTCACTAAATTATTTATTATTCTTTTTGATCAATTTACTCATCGCTTTACCAACAGCAAAAAAGGCAAAACTAGCTGTAACGTGAGTTGCAGCACCAAATCCGCCGCTACAATCTAGACGCATTGCTCCGTCTTGTGTTTGTTTGGCATGACAAACTTCACCGTCTGCATCTGGATACATTAATTGTTCTGAAGAAAATACCGCATCAATACCAAATTTACGTTTAGTATTTCTACTGAAATTGTATTCTCGGCGAAGCTGATTTCTCACTTTAGACAGTAAAGGATCTTGATAAGTTTGGCTTAAATCGGTTAGTTGTATTTGACTTGGATCTGTTTGTCCACCCGCACCACCAATTGTGATCAAAGGTAATTTATTCCGTTTACAGTGAGCAATAATAGCTGTTTTAATTTTTACCGAATCGATAGCATCGATTACGTAATCATAATTTTTTGACATTAAATCAAATAAATTATCTTCAGTGACAAAATCTTCAATACAATTCACCTTACATTCAGGGTTAATTTGCTTGATACGCTCTGCCATTACATCTACTTTACTATCACCTATGGTGTCTGATAGTGCGTGAATCTGGCGATTAATATTTGTTGTACAAATGTCATCAAGATCAATTAGTGTGATTTCGCCAATACCATTCCTGGCTAATGCTTCTGCAGCCCAAGAGCCAACACCACCAATGCCAATCACACAAAAATGTGCTTTTTGTATTGTTTGTGCACCTGTTTGACCATAAAGACGAGCAATGCCGCCAAACCTTAGTTGATATTCAGACATAAATTAACGATAGAAATTTTTGATGGCGCATTATATAGCCTGTTCTAGAGATAATCTACGGTTAACAATATCACTCGTTTATCTTTAACAGCATAAACCTTTGAATAAAGGACAATATTTTATGCGACAATGACGCTTTATTTTATTCTTACCAACTATTTTTTCTCTACTTTTTATAAAACTTTCAATTTGTATACTCATAATGCTGACTAAAATAAATAGAATAGGTGCAAAAACAAACGCTGTTTGTAGCGTCGTTTGATAATGAAAAGGTATCACCGCAAATGCAAACAACAAGATTGATAATAATATTCTATGGCTAATTTTCAAAAGTAATATGAAATGTTGCATTTTTCTTCCCTTATTCAAATGAACTGACTGAATTATATCGGTTGATCAATCAATGAATGAGTGGCATATTTGACATTATATGTGCTGAAAGTGACATTTTAGTAAGGAGTGATTATGAAAATAGCTGTTTTAGCGACAGAAAATTGTATGGTATCAGCGGTATATGGTTTATTAGATGTATTTTTTGCTGCTAATTTTTGTATGGAAAAGCGTTATGGCAAAGGCATGATTAATGAAATAGATTGCCAAATTGTGACAATAAATGACCAACCTGTCACTGGATATAATGGTATTTCTATTACGCCGACTCAATTATTAGACTCTTATGATATACCTGATGTGATAATCGTCTCATCACTCGCTGAAGTTGTTGTAGATTGTTGTGAAGATGCAATCGACTTTTCTGATAAATCTGAAATTACTGCTTGGCTTTCAAACTGTCATAACAAGGGGAGCATTATGGCAAGTTACTGTACCGGCGCTTTTTTACTGGCTTCTGTCGGAATATTAAGAGGAAAAGTGGCAACAACTCATTGGCGTAGTGCTGATTTATTTAGGAAAGTATTTCCGTTTATAAAGCTCGATTCTGAGCAATTGGTTGTTGATAACGGTGATGTAATTTGTTCAGGTGGTGCTATGTCTTACATTGATTTAGCATTGTATTTAGTTGATAAGCATGTCGGAAAAGATGTAACTTCTGATTGCGCAAAGTTATTAGTATTTGATCCTGTTAGACAAAAGCAATCTCCATATGTCACGTTTAAAAGCCATAAAAACCATGAAGATCAGCCAATATTAAAAGCTCAGGAATGGCTTGAAAGACATTATTACAAAGAAATATCTATAAACGATTTAGCGGATCAGGTTGGCTTAGGTTCTAGAACGTTTAAACGAAGGTTTAAATTAGCAACTACTGAAAATCCTATTAATTATTTGCAGCGCATTAGAGTAGAAAATGCAAAGGATAAACTTGAGAAAACAACAGAATCAATAAATAGCATAATTTGGTCTGTAGGCTATGAAGATATTAGTAGTTTTAGACAATTATTTAAACGATTTACGGGATTAACCCCAAAAGATTATCGGCATAAATTCACTTAATTCATTTTAATTTATAAT
Organism: Colwelliaceae bacterium; assembly: GCA_023954655.1. Lineage (GTDB taxonomy): Bacteria > Pseudomonadota > Gammaproteobacteria > Enterobacterales > Alteromonadaceae > Thalassotalea_H. The sequence continues at coordinate 3,069 of JAGSHH010000093.1, read as the reverse complement.
TGCCTGTATTCAATATACCAAGTGAATAAATATTTGAGTAAATAGTTCAAATAGTTGTTTGAAATAGTGCTTAAAATTGACTAATAAATAGAAGGGAACTTATATTTACGTAATAAAAAAGGCAGCTAAATAGCTGCCTTTTTGACAATAATTATAAAATTATTTATCTATCTTTCAATGGTGTGAACTCACGATTGATTTCACCCACATAGTTTTGACGAGGACGGCCGATTTTTTGACCTGGTTGTCCAAGCATTTCATCCCAATGAGAAATCCAACCAACAGTACGAGACATTGCAAAAATTACTGTAAACATATTAGTTGGAATACCAATTGCTTTTAAGATAATTCCTGAATAGAAATCTACGTTTGGATAAAGTTTTTTCTCGATAAAGTATGGGTCTTCAAGTGCTACTTTTTCTAACGCCATAGCAACGTCAAGTAGTGGATCTTTAATACCAAGTTCAGTTAAAACTTCATGACAAGTTTCACGCATTACCGTAGCGCGAGGATCGAAGTTTTTATAAACACGGTGTCCAAAGCCCATTAAACGGAACGGATCCGCTTTATCTTTAGCTTTAGCTACAAATTCATCAACACGATCTAGTGAGCCAATTTCTTCAAGCATTGTTAAACAAGCTTCGTTTGCGCCACCATGAGCAGGTCCCCATAGTGAAGCTACACCTGCTGCTATACATGCATATGGGTTAGCGCCAGAAGAGCCGGCTAAACGTACAGTTGACGTAGAAGCATTTTGTTCATGATCAGCGTGAAGTGTAAAGATTCTATCCATTGCGCGAGCAACAGTAGGGCTGACTTTATACTCTTCTGCTGGTACAGAAAACAACATGTGTAAGAAGTTTTCAGCGTAAGTTAAGTCATTACGTGGGTACACAAAAGGCTGACCAATACTGTATTTATAAGCCATCGCAGATATTGTTGGCATTTTTGCAATTAAACGGTGAGCACTACGCATACGTTGGTCTGGAGCATTGATGTCTAAGTCACTATGATAAAATGAAGACATTGCACCAACTACACCACAAAGCATTGCCATTGGGTGAGCATCAGGTAAGAAACCATGGAAAAAATGAGCAAGTTTTTCATGAACCATTGTATGGTTGGTGATGATTTTTGAAAAATCATCGTATTGCGACTTACTCGGTGCTTCGCCATTAAGAAGAATGTAACAAACTTCTAAATAATCTGCTTGTTTTGCTAAACTATCAATAGGATAACCACGATGTTGTAGAACACCTTTACCACCATCAATAAACGTAATTGCTGATTCACATGAAGCCGTAGCTAAAAAGCCTGGGTCATAAGTGAAATAGCCTGCACCACCTAATGTACGAATATCTATAACGTCATTACCAGCGGAACCTGAAACTATTGGTAACTCGGCAATTACTTTTCCATCAATACTAAGAGAGGCTTTTGAATCAGCCATATTTTTTCCCCTATCTAATTCGTTTTCTGAATTAACTTTTATTTAACAAAATGAAAAGTTAATCAGTTTTTATGAATATAAAACTGCGCAGTATTCTACTTCAATATACCCCCCTAAAGTCAATTCAATTATTATAAGATTAGACTAAAGTCATATGTTTATTTGTTATAGGTCAATAAATAGCCATAAGCCCTTAAAAATAACGGTAAATTTGTATGTTAAGTAAATTGTAATTAAAAATTATCGGCTATATAATCTAGGGGATCTGTCTTTATAACCTTCAAATTTTTGTAAGTTTGTTATTTTTGACTAAGATCGTTGGGGGGTTGCTCGAATTAATAATCAATTATTGATTGAGTAACAATAAAAAAAAGTTGAAGGCTCTATGAGCTCTTAGGCACAATCGTGAAAAAACAACGTCCTGTAAACCTAGACCTGACTACAATTAAAATGCATCCAGCAGCAAACGTTTCTATTTTGCACCGTATTTCTGGTGTGATTATGGTATTTGCTATTGGTATATTATTGTGGACACTTTCTTTATCTTTATCATCAGCTGAAGGCTTTGCTCAAGTAAAATCATTACTTGATGGCTGGTTCTTTACCTTAATTATCATCGGCATTTGCTCTGCTCTTATTTACCATGTTCTTGGCGGTATTCGTCATTTATTTATGGATTTAGGTCACTTTGAGGAGCTTGAGTCTGGCAATGCCAGTGCTAAGCTAGTGATTGCTCTATGGTTAATTTTAACCATCGTTGTAGGAGTTAACTTATGGTAAACAATGCAGCAACTGTAGGCCGAAGTGGTGTACATGACTTTATTCTTATTAGAGCGAGTGCAATTATTCTTGCGTTGTACACGTTTTATATTCTAGGTTTCTTTGTTACAACCTCCGAAGTTACTTATGACGTTTGGCAAGGTTTCTTTTCTGGACTTTGTACAAAAGTTTTCACAATTATGGCGCTTTTTGCTTTATTAATTCATGCATGGATTGGTATTTGGCAAGTATTGTCTGATTACATTAAACCTGCGTTTTTACGTGGTAGTTTACAATTTATTTTTGCCGTTACATTACTTGCTTATTTAGTAATGGGCCTATTAACAGTGTGGGGTGTGTAAGTGAGCGTTCCAGTTCGTGAATTTGACGCCATCGTAATTGGCGCAGGTGGTGCAGGTATGCGCGCCGCATTAGCAATTTCAGAATCAGGCAAATCATGTGCTTTGATTTCTAAAGTTTTCCCTACTCGTTCTCATACAGTATCTGCTCAAGGTGGTATTACCGTAGCTTTAGGTAATGCCCATGAAGATCATTGGGAACAGCATATGTACGATACGGTAAAAGGCTCTGATTATATCGGTGACCAAGATGCTATCGAATACATGTGTAAAACAGGCCCTGAATCGATTATCGAATTAGAAAAAATGGGTTTACCATTTTCTCGTTTTGAAAACGGTAAAGTTTATCAGCGTCCATTTGGTGGACAGTCTAAAAACTTTGGTGGTGAACAAGCTGCTCGTACTGCAGCAGCAGCTGACCGTACAGGTCATGCTTTACTTCATTGTTTATACCAACAAAATGTTAAAAATAAAACTAACGTTTACTCTGAATGGTATGCC
>JAGSHH010000173.1 GCA_023954655.1 Colwelliaceae bacterium | reverse complement strand
CTAATACAAAAGGCGCCTGAAAATTCAGATGTTATTGATTTTAATAATTTGGCTTCTACTTTAAATGAATTACAAAATGAAGACTCTACACCTTATATATACCTACCTGAAGTTGGTAATTCTTACTTTACTAGCTATAGCTTAAAAGTTCGTTCAAATAGTATTGGTAGGGGATGGTTAACTAATCCTTGGTATGGAGCTATGGGAACTGCGTTACCTTACGCACGAGCTGTTGCACAACGTATAGAAGAAAATGGGAATAAAGAAAGAGCGGTGGTGATTATTGGAGATGGTGGATTTCATTTTCAATTAAATGAGTTAATTCATTTTTTAAAAGACCAAACAGACGTCACTATAATTTATATGCGAAATAATGTTTTTCACCTTGGGAAAAGTGGAGATTCAAGCATTTATCACTGTAATGATAAATCATTCGATGTGCATCATATTGTAAAAGCTTATCAAGGTGATTCTTATAAATGCGGCACAGTGGCGCAATTTAAAAAGTATTTCAAACGTTCTTTGGTATGCAAAGGTATTCAGTTAATTGAAGTATTAGCTGATCCTATTGAAGAAAAGCAATGTAATGAATTGAAACTATTGAACTTATATATCAAGGCTAAAAATGGTAATGAAGAAGCTATAGATAAATGGAAAGCGCTGACATAATAAAGAAAAGCAATAATATTTATCATTAGAGCGGATTTACAAAAAGAAGAGGGTAATCACAAACTATATGAGTGCTGTCTCTTGTTATTTAAACTCGTTTTCTAGTGTTGGTATATAATTAATATATGGTTGAGAGTCAGTACTGAATAAATTGAATGCTAATTAATACCAGATATATTTTGATACATTAATCATCGATATTTGTACTGACTTAATAAGAGGATATTAATGATTTCTTTTGGTTTTTGGAGTGAAGATGATAAAAGCTTTGTACTTTCTATGCATTTTATTGATTACTGCTCCAGTGTTTTGTTTGGAGGCTGCGCAGCTATACAAGTGTGGAAACGATACTTTTCAACAAATGCCATGTGATGAAAATGAAAAACAGCAAACATTAAACCCTGATACTTCTAAAAAAGGTGTGCAATTTAGCAAGCCTAAAATTTTCACTAAACTCACTCCACAAAGTCATAGTGACCAAAGAAAGGGTAAACGGCGTGAAGACTTGATTAATTCGTTAAAACGCCAATATGAGTCGGCAAATAAACTTTGTCGAACTGAAAGGAAAGCTTTAAAGGAAGCTGAACAAAGAGTCATTGATAATTGCAAAAAAAGCCGAGATGTATATTGCAATAAAAGTCCACAAGAAATAGCCGACAAAAATTATAATAAAGCAGCAATCAGCTCATTACGTCCTGGCTGGAGCCCTAATCATGAACTTAATGGATTTTCATCTAATAGCCAATATTGTCAAGAAGCTAAAAGAGTTAAGAAACAATTAAAGAATATTTATGGTGTTTTTATTAGATAATCATAATATTTTGTGTTCACTCGGTTTCTTCTAAAATGTTGAAATTATATTTATTCACTTCTTTTATTTAAGCTTAAATATAGTTTAAAAAGTTATTAAGCTTTTTAATTTGAAGGCTAAAATTTCAAAATGACCGTGATATACTTGAACTACTTTTCATTTTCTGAACTTTATAGCTGTTATGTTACCTCGGTTAGATCCCCAAGAACTTGTTGCTCCGTTATATCAAAAATACGCTAAGGCATTATCTCAACTGAATTTTACTGGTGAAATTAATACCGGCTATGGTTCACGCTTAGCCGTTGCAACCGATAACAGTATTTATCAGCAGCTGCCCCAGTTAGTGATTCACCCTCGCTCTAGCCAAGATATTCAGCTAATAACTGATTTAGCTAACCAAGAGCAGTTTAATGCGATTAAATTTAGTGCACGTGGCGGTGGTACAGGAACCAATGGTCAAAGTTTAACGCCAGGTATTATTGTTGATTTATCAAAATACATGAATCGTATTTTAGAAATTAATGTAGAAGAAAATTGGGTGAGAGTAGAAGCTGGTGTTGTAAAAGATCAGCTTAATGATTATTTACGTCCATATGGCTTTTTCTTTTCTCCTGATTTATCTACCAGCAATAGAGCAACAATAGGTGGCATGATAAATACTGATGCTTCTGGGCAAGGCTCACTTGTTTATGGAAAAACCTCAGATCATGTTTTAGGTTTATCTTCTGTTTTAGCCAATGGTGAGATATTAACTACTGAACCTATGAGCCTTGAAGTGGCTAAGGACTTTGCCCAAAATGATTCTTCGCTAGGTCAAATATTAAAACAAGTTATTGCAACCAGTATTGATAAGCGTGAAAAAATCATTGAAAAATTTCCTCGATTAAATCGATTTTTAACCGGTTATGACTTAGAGCATGCCGTAAGTGATGATTTATCAACAGTTGATTTATCTCGATTAATTACAGGGTCAGAGGGATCTTTAGCGTTTGTTTGTGAAGCAAAATTAAATTTAACGCCTATTTCTAAAGCAAAAACGTTAATCAATATTAAGTACGATAGTTTTGACTCAGCATTGCGTCATTCTCCGACATTAGTTGCAGCTAATGCGACCTCTGTTGAAACAATCGATTCAAAAGTTTTAAATTTAGCTAAACAAGATATTGTTTGGCATTCAGTTAGTGATTTAATCACCGATGTTGAAAACAAAGTTATGGATGGTATTAACATTGTTGAATACAACGGGGAATCTGCAGAATCATTAGCGGTAGAAATTGATAAATTAACAGAACAACTTGATAAGGATATTATAGATGAGACAGGCGTAATCGGTTACCAAGTGACATCTGACTTATCCAGCATAGGTAAGTTATATGCCATGAGAAAAAAGGCTGTTGGTTTACTTGGGAATACAGAAGGTAGTCAAAAACCTTTAGCCTTTGCTGAAGATACTGCCGTTCCACCTGAAAACTTAGCAGATTTCATTGCTGAATTTAGAGAACTTTTAGATAGTTATAATCTTCATTATGGCATGTTTGGTCATGTTGATGCCGGTGTATTACATGTTAGGCCTGCATTGGACATGTGTGACCCTGAGCAAGAAGTTATTATGAGAGAAATCTCTGATAAAGTTGTAGCGTTAACGGCTAAATATGGCGGATTAATGTGGGGTGAACATGGCAAAGGTTACAGAAGTGAATACAGCCCTGAGTTTTTTGGTGAAGAACTTTTTAACGAGTTAAGAAAAATTAAAACAGTTTTTGATCCAAAGAATAAAATGAACCCAGGAAAAATTTGTACTCCTGTCGATTCAGAAGAAAAGCTAGTTTCTGTAGATGATGTAAAACGTGGCACATTTGATCGACAAATTCCCATTGAAGTTAAAGATTCATTTAAATCAGCAATGGAATGTAACGGTAATGGCTTGTGTTTTAATTATGATGCCAATAGCCCTATGTGCCCTTCAAGTAAAATTACTCGCGATCGCCGTCATTCTCCAAAAGGTCGTTCTGGCTTAATGCGTGAATGGTTAAGATTATTAGAAAATAAAGGTGTTGATATACTCTCACTTGAAAAAAGTGTTGATGGGTGGTCTATTAAACAATTGCTCGATAAAGTAAAAAATAAATTAACTCAATCAAATCAGCAAGATTTTTCACATGAAGTAATGGAGGCCATGTCAGGATGTTTGGCTTGTAAAGCATGTGCAAGTCAATGTCCTATCAAAGTTGATGTTCCTGACTTTAGGTCACGCTTTTTAAATGTATATCATTCACGTTATTTTAGACCTTTAAAGGACCATCTAGTCGCAAATGTTGAACAACTTGCTCCGTTAATGGCTAAAGTTCCTAGGTTGATGAATGCATTTATTGATAATGGCTTTTACGATAAAGCGTCTAAAGCAACGATTGGCTATATCGATACACCATTATTATCTGTTCCAACTCTAAAAGAACGCGTTAATAAACAAGGTTTTGAATCGTTTGAATTAACTCGTTTTAGTGCAATGTCATTAGAACAAAGAGAGCAGTATATATTTATTGTTCAAGACCCATTTACTTCATTTTACGATGCTTCGGTTGTTGAAAGGTTAATGGGGTTAATTTCAAAGTTAGGTTTTAAACCAGTATTACTACCATTTAAACCCAATGGTAAGCCACAACATGTAAAAGGCTTCTTATCTCGCTTTGCAAAGACAGCTAAGAATACCGCTGACTTTTTAAATCAATTGCAAGAGTTAGCAATTCCGATGATAGGAATGGATGCATCGTTAACACTATGTTATCGAGATGAATATAAGCAAATACTCGGAGATAAACGGGGGGAATTTTCAGTATTACTTTCTCATGAGTGGTTAACTACAGTTATCGAACAAGGTAAATTAGAAATCAAACAACAATTGGTTGAAGATAATAAGACATATAAGTTGTTTGCTCATTGTACTGAAAAAACAGCACTTGCAGGCAGTGAGCAAGAATGGGTAAATATATTTGATTATTTTGGCTTAACACTAGAAAAAGTGTCGGTCGGTTGTTGTGGTATGGCTGGCACGTATGGTCATGAGCAAGTTAATTTTGAAAATTCAAAAGGCTTATATGAGTTAAGTTGGCAAGATAAAGTAGCTGATTTAAACGAAGAACAAGTTATAGTGACGGGATATTCTTGTCGAAGCCAAGTTAAGAGATTAGGTAAAGTAAAGTCTAAACATCCGATTGAAGCGTTGTTAAAAGCATTAAGTTAAATAACTTTTCAAAAGCTGTAAACAAACAGTTTAAAAAGAGAAAGCAAAGCTTAACCAATATATCTTTTGGTTAAGCTTTGTTTCGAATTTCTAGCTTCTACCTTTGGAAATGATTTCTCTCGCCATTTCATCAGCCACTAAACCTGTTGGTTTATTTTCAGCTAAAGCTTTTTCAAATACATTCATTAACGTATGGTAAATATTTTCAACTAAACGAGTTGCTTCATCAGCACTGTAAGGTTCAGGGTAGATCTCTAACGCTACATTAATGATTCCACCGGCATTTATTACATAATCAGGAACGTAAAGAATGTTATTATCTTTTAGTACTTGATCATGTTTTTCTTCAGCTAATTGATTATTGGCACAACCAGCAACAATCACAGCTTTTAAATTTGGGATGGTCTCGTCGTTGATTGAGGATCCTAATGCACAAGGTGAAAAAACATCAACATCTTGTGAATGAATTTCATCTAAGCCCACAACTGTAGCTTGAAGTTCTGTAGCCGCTTTGTCTAAAGTCGATTGATTGATATCGGTAACAGTTAAAATAGCACCAGCGTTATGTAATTTTTCACATAAGCTATAACCAACACTACCTAAGCCTTGTACAGCAACTTTTACACCGGCTAAAGTATCTTTACCTAGCTTAAATTTTACTGCAGCTTTAATACCTAAAAAAGTACCAAGTGCTGTAAAAGGACCTGGGTTGCCACTTTTTCCATCTAAACCTGCCACAAAATCTGTGACTTGATTAACAACAGCCATATCACCTGTTGTGATATTTACATCTTCTGCTGTGTAATACCTGCCATTAATATTATTTACGGCATTGCCAAAAGCTCTAAAAAGCTCTTCAGATTTAAGTGATTTAGGGTTACCAATTATAACGGCTTTACCACCACCTAATTTTAAACCCGCCATGGCATTTTTGTAAGTCATGCCTTTTGATAAACGAAGTACATCTGTTAGGGCTGCTTCATCTGATTCGTAATCCCAAAATCGACAACCACCAGCGCCCGGTCCTAAAGCAGTATTATGAATTGCAACTATTGCTTTTAATCCTGATTTTTCATCACTACAAAAAACAACTTGTTCATGATCATCAAAATCCACTAAATCAAAAAATGCCACTACTTAAACCCTCATATGCTAAATCGGTTTCTATGAAACTCATGTTGTAATATTTCTTGCTGCGCACATTACCACTAAGAATAGGGTTTAGCTAGTCAACCAGTAAAATAAAACTAATTAAATTTAATATGATTTTGTTGCGTTACTTTTACAAATACCCAGAGAGTTATACTGGTAAAATAATGATAACTTTATCGGTTCAGTTAAAGATTAATAACTGGGCTTTAAACGCTAATGAGGTATTGATATGAATATGTATTAATAAAAAAGTCGTTACTATTTTATTAGGTAAAATAGTAACAAACTAATTATTTAAATCACTACTTAACAAATGGTGTTTTTATAAAATAAATAACAAGCATACAAATAATATAATGATTAATGTGTAAGATAATACTTTGCATTTTCCATTTCGACTAATGAGCATTGCATTCTTTGTCTTGGCATTCCAGCTTCCATAAAAACAGCACCTGCGCTAATGAAATTAAATTTTCTGAAATACTCGACCTTTTCAAGAGGACTATAAATAAAGACTTCATCTAAACAAAGTTCTTGAGCTATTTTAAGTAACCCTTGCATAACTTTATGATCAACTTGATCTTTCCGATAAGCCATTAATACTGCAATTCGAGATATTTCACCTGTTGCTAATATTCGACCTGTAGCGACTGGCTCTTGTGTTATATCGTCACAAACTAATAAATGAAAGGCATGGCGATCTTTTTTATCGAACTCTACATTTTTTGGAATTCGCCACTCACAAATAAAAACTTTTTCACGGACATTTTTGAGTAGGGGAGCAGCTTTCTCCCACTGTACTCGACTTATACTAAATGACATTATTTTATTCTATATACCAGAAACCCTTATTTAACACACTAGTTAACAATTGGTTGTTTTTCAAACAATCCATGAAACTTTTTGCTTTATCTGTTGTCAAAGGTTTGCTTCCTGCAAGTATTTCACCCAATTCCTTTGTTTCATCAACTAGTTGGAACTTTTCTCCATTAATATATAAATTTGTATCTGGTGTGTAACATACTAAGGATTTTATGCCTGAAACGGGCGTAAAGTGAATTTCATCATCTTTGACAAACTCTAACACTTGTTCATTTGTAAACTGCTCCATTGGAATGAGTAACTCTAATGTGTGATGAGACTGAGTAAGATATTGGCTAATGTATTCAGAGAATAATTTTTCATCTGCGACTTTTTCTAACATAAAAGTTCGAATATCGTTAATATCATCAGCTGATAACAAAGAGGGTTGAATAGCTACGCTTCTATTCTTATCACCAAAGCGTTGTTCACCAATTTCTTCATCAATAAGTTTATCAGCAAAACCAGACCATAAATCTTGATTGCTAGGAGCTTGGAAACCAATGGAATAATTTAATGAATTCTCAATTGAAACACCGTTATGTGGATGATTGGGTGGAATATATAATAAATCACCAGCTTCAGTAATCTCATCAATTATTGG
>JAGSHH010000128.1 GCA_023954655.1 Colwelliaceae bacterium | reverse complement strand
TGCTGCGGAATTTGGTAAATATTTTACAACAGTAGGCTTTGATATCAATAAAGCCAGACTAGAGGAGTTACAGGGCGGCGTTGATAGTACGCTTGAAGTGAGTAGTGATGAATTGGCAGAAGCAACGCTGCTTACTTACAGTGACGAGATTGACGCACTACAGGCATGTAATGTTTTTATTGTGACGGTTCCAACTCCCATTAATGAACACAAACAGCCTGACCTTACCCCTTTACTCAAAGCCAGTGCAATCATTAGTAAGGCCTTGAAGAAAGGTGATGTTGTTATCTATGAATCGACTGTGTATCCCGGTGCGACAGAAGAGGATTGTGTGCCTGTTTTAGAACGAGAATCAGGTCTGACGTTTAACGTTGATTTTTATTGTGGTTATAGTCCAGAGCGTATCAATCCGGGTGATAAAGAACACCGCGTTACCAGTATACTGAAAGTGACCTCTGGCTCAACACCTGAAGTAGCCGATTTTGTCGATAGTCTTTATCGTTCAATTATCACTGCGGGAACTTATAAAGCCAGCTCTATCAAAGTAGCTGAAGCGGCTAAGGTAATTGAAAACACCCAGCGTGATGTCAATATTGGTTTGATTAACGAACTATCGGTTATTTTTAATAAGCTGGCTATCGATACAGAAGAAGTCTTAAAAGCAGCGGGAACAAAGTGGAATTTCTTGCCTTTCCGTCCAGGTTTAGTTGGTGGGCATTGCATAGGTGTTGATCCCTACTATCTGACTCATAAAGCACAGTCTGTTGGCTATCACCCTGAAATTATACTGGCGGGTCGTCGTTTGAATGATGGTATGGGAGCTTATGTAGTGAGCCAGTTGATTAAATCTATGCTGAAAAAGAGAATTCAGGTGGATGGAGCACGTGTATTGGTGTTGGGGCTAACTTTTAAAGAAGATTGTCCTGATCTGCGTAATACAAAAGTAGTTGATATCGTTAATGAACTTTCGGATTACGGTATTGAAGTGGATTGTTATGACCCATGGGTTAATGCCGCCGATGCTGAGCATGAATACGGTATTACACCGGAAACAGCGCCGGACCGGGCTGCTTATGATGCCGTGATTATTGCTGTTGCGCATAAGGAATTTAAAGAGATGGGTGCAGAGGGTATTCGCTCATTTGGCAAGCTTGAGCATGTTCTTTATGATTTAAAATATATCTTGCCAGCAGAAGCAGCTGATCTTCGTCTTTAAGGAATACGCATGACTCGTTACGAACAGATAAAAGAAAAGCTGATAGCACATCCGAAAACGTGGCTGATAACAGGTGTGGCTGGCTTTATAGGGTCTAATTTATTAGAAACTTTGTTGAAATTGAATCAGCAGGTAGTCGGATTAGATAATTTTTCTACAGGTTTTCAGCATAACTTAGATGAAGTTCAATCGCTGGTTACTCCTGATCAATGGGCGCAGTTCAGATTTATTGAAGGTGATATTCGTAATTTTGAAACTTGTCAGCAAGCTATAACTGATGGCAAGTGTAGTGTTGATTATATTTTACACCAAGCAGCACTTGGCTCGGTACCACGTTCTATTGCTGATCCAGTTTTAACCAATTCAGCCAATATTACAGGCTTTTTAAATATGCTAACAGCTGCTAAAGAAGCTAAAGTCTCAAGCTTTACCTATGCTGCATCGAGTTCAACATACGGCGACCACCCAGCATTACCAAAAGTTGAAGAGAATATTGGTAATCCTTTATCGCCTTATGCCGTGACCAAATATGTTAATGAGTTATACGCAAGTGTATTCGCAAGAACTTATGGTTTTAAAACAATAGGTTTACGCTATTTCAATGTATTTGGTCAAAGACAAGACCCTAAGGGGGCTTATGCGGCGGTGATTCCTAAGTGGACTGCCAGCATGATCGAAGGTGAAGAAGTCTTTATCAATGGTGACGGTGAAACAAGTAGAGACTTTTGCTTTATTGAAAATATTCTGCAAATAAATATATTGGCAGCAACAGCTTCAGATGGTGCGAAAGATCAAGTTTACAACGCAGCGGTAGGTGATAGAACGACATTAAATGATTTGTTCGGAGCAATTAGAGAGGCCCTAATTGAGAGTGGTGAAAATATAGAAAATAAACCAACCTATAGAGACTTTAGAGCGGGTGATGTTCGTCATTCTCAAGCTGATACTTCAAAAGCTGAAAATGCCTTAGGTTATCAACCAGAGTTTGTTGTTTCACAAGGTATTAATAAAGCAATGCCTTGGTATATAAATTTTATAAATGGATAAGGATTTTTTAAAAACGTTTTTAGTATATGGGGGTAGCGCGGGAGTATCTCGTATCCTTCCTATAGTAATGCTACCTCTTTATTTATCTAGCTTAGGAGCAGATGTATATGGAAAGGTAGAAGTGGTTTTTGCTTTCTTTACCTTGTTGCTGATATTTGGCTTGCTGCAACTAGAGACTGCTTTACAAAGATTGTATTTTAAAGCCGAAAATAGAGCTAACTTGTTCTATTCGCTATTAATTGTTACGACAGTGTTGTCTATTTTCGTTGCAATAGTTGCAAGTTTTTTTTCTGGTGAAATATCATTTTTATTATTTGAAAGTGAATCTGAAAGTAAAGCAATAGTCGTTGCGTCAATGACAGTGATTTTCGCTAATATAGCAACGTTCTGCATGGTGTTTTTAAGGTATAAGGATAAACCAAAAGAGTTTATTTTTTTGACAATAGGGCAAGTTACAATAACTGCATTGACGACATATTTATCAGTAGTGACGTTTCAGTGTGGTAGTGTAGGCTATTTTTACGGGTTATTAACAGGATGGTTTTTTATAGCAAGTTATAGTCTATATATTATAACTGCTAAAATAAAATTTAGTTGGAATAGTCATTATGTTAAAGAAGCCTTAAGTTTTTCTACTCCTCAATTGCCAGCAAGGTTTGCTAGTTTTTTTGTTCAATTTGGAAATAGGTTTGTTGTGTTGTATATACTTGGCACTCAGGCTGTTGCTTTAATGTCTCTTTCTCTTAAGTTTGCTGCTTTTTTTCAGTTACTATTGCTCGCATTTTCAATGGCTTGGAATCCATTCTTATATAAAAATGAAGGTGAAAATGAGCTAGAAAAAAAGGTGAATAGGTTGTTTCAGGTGTTACTGATTACCCTTGCTATTATGCATGTTGTAACGGTGCTTTTGGCTGAGTTAATAGTGAATATGTTTTTCGATAATGAATATTATGGAGCTTCACAATACGTGGTGTTGGCGATTATTCCAGTTCAATTGTTGATAATAAAAGAGGTTGTTGAGTCTGGAGTAAAGTTGGCAAATAAAACTAAGTATATTTCATATTCTTATTTTTATTCTGTTTTAGTCACTGCTGCTGTTATGTGCTTTTCCACAACTGTAGAGCAAGTTTTAATATCTACCGTAATAGGTTCTTTGGTGCTTGTTGTATGTAGCTGGTATTATTCAGAGAAGTTTTTTTATATTAGGTATTCAAAAGTTAGTTTTGTTTTGTATTTATTTATTATTGCAAGCTCAATAGTGTTTTAATTAAAAATAATTGCTCTATTATTCAAGCTTCGCGGAAAAGTATAACCTATTTTTAACAGTTAATGTTTAGAATTTGTTGGGATTAGCAGATAGTGATTCATATGTTGAATATATTCTTGGTATTGTGTTTGGTTAATGCTTTATGAAAAAAAATCTGTATATTGCCGTTTTTTAATGGTTTAACTGATTATCTTGAAGAGTATTGTTAAATGAATTTGATTGATGTGTTTTAAGTTTTGCGAGTGTAATGAATGATGATTGTTGGGGGGAGTAATGGTTGATGAAAACATAGTTTATATTTTAGTTGTTGTGTCTACGGCATTGCTTTCTTTTATAAGTTTTATAATATCTTGGATTAAAAATCCTGATCTATTTTCACCTGTTAAAGTTTTTGTTATCTTCAATGTTTTCTTTTACTTAGACATATACATTAATAGTTATAATTATTATGTTGTGATTACATATTTTATTCAATGTTTACTGCTTCTTGTGTTGGCTTTTGTAGAGAAGCCTTTGAGTTGTCAGGAAGTGGTAATAAAGAAAGATATAAATATAAAAGTTATAATTGTGATATGGGTCGTATCAATAATTTCTATAGTTAATCAGATAGCCATTATTGTAGAGTTAGGGGGGGTTTTGAATTATATAGGTAATATCGCATATAGAGTTGAGTACTTTAAGGGGAAAGGTTATGTTATTGTATTGAATAACTTGATCTCAATTATGAATGTATTATATTTTTCTTATTTATTAAGAAGCAAGAATATAAATAAAAAGCATTGGTTGATATTTATTGCTCATTTTGTTGTTTTTGTTGGGATTGCAATGTTCTCTGGTTCTCGATCATTTTTACTTATGACCATCTTAGTAGAAGTGATAATCTATCATTATATGTTTAAAAGGTTAACAGTTATAAAAATGGCACCATTCGTAGTATTTATAATATTTATGGTCGCTTTGTTGGGAGGTTTAAGGAACTCGGTTACAATATCTGAAGGGACTGTTTCAGTGAGCGGTGGGTCTGTGAAAATGGAGTCTAGACATTTTAAGTATGGGCTTATTCCGCTGGAGATTATTTATGAAGCTAGCATATCAGAATTAAGTTATGGAATGACCTACGCTTCATTATTTACTAATTTCATTCCGAGAAAAATTTATCCAGATAAACTTGATACTGGAGGTATTGTATTTACAAAAGTTTATACGGGTGATCAGTGGGGTGGGCTATCTAATTTAGCAACTGGAGCTATTACAGAAGGTATCATTAATTACGGGCTTCCTCTTGGCTTTGTAATAGGTTTTTTGACTTTATTGGTTTTTCTTTTACTTGGTATTAAAATTTATTCAAAATTACCCGAAATGCTAACAAAAAGAAATAATTATGCATATGTTGTATTATATATATATATGCTTCTTGCATTTTCAAGATATTCGTATTCAGAATTTACGTATACATTCTATACATACGTTCTTTATTACTTAGTACCAGTAATGTTTGTGATTATTATGTCTAGATTTACGTTATTAAAAGCCCATAAAGTTAATTAAGTGATAAGATATTGAAAATATTAATTATTAATTATCATTACCCTCCAAGTGAAACAGCACATTCGTATAGGTGGGCACAGTTGGCTGATTATTATAAAAATCAAGGTCACCAGGTGGATATCATAGCGGGAGGAAAGAAAGGTGAGTCTGATTATGTTGATAATGTAACACGGATTAATTGCCCATATACTATAAAGTCTAATTCTAACGGCTCTATAGCAAAAAAAACGGCAAAATTATCTATAATTCACAATGTTAAAGTTCAATGTTTAAAGGTATTAAAAAAAGTTTATCGGTCTATCTTTTGGCCTGATGGTTTATGGCATTGGTTGCCATTTGTGTTGTTTGCAGTATTGCTTAAAAAAAATAAAAAATATGATTTGGTTATAGGTTACTCTCCAACATTTTCAGCAGTGCTTTCTGCTCATTTTTATAAGTTTTTTAATAACAGCACGCGTTTAATTCTTGATTTCGGAGACCCATTCTCTGTGTCCAAGGCGATGCCAGTCAATAATTATCTGTTATATAAAAAAATCAACCATTTAACAGAGCTAAATGCTTTTCGAGTTGCGTCGAAAGTAACATTTACTAATGAAAAAACATATAAGCTATACCATGAGAAATATCCTAAAATAGAAGCTTTTTCCGTTTCACCTCACTTAGTAGATGTTGATTTGTTTTATAAAAAACATATTGTAAAGAATGTTGAATGTTTGAGGTTTGGTTACGTCGGTGCGTTTCATAAGGGTATTAGAGAGCCTGGTTTTACAATAAATGTACTAGAAGAGCTGAAATTTAGTTTGTCAGGCTTCACTGCTATTTTCTATGGGCCACTAAACGGAGTCCAGTTTAAGGAGTGTGAGAGCTTGTGTCATAAGGGAATTGTCCAAAGGAAAGAAGCAGTACAGTTATTGCAGTCATTTGATATTCTAATTCATGTAGAAAATGAAGACTGTCCAATGTCTCCTAGCAAAATCAATGAATATATTGCGTTAGGTAAACCTGTAATTAATTTCTTAAGTAAAACTAACGTATCTTCTTTTGATAGTTACCCGCTTGTATTTGACGTTTCTGCTAAAACTGATATTCAGAAACTAAAGGTTTTTATTGTAAATAATGCACGAAAACAGCTAGCTAGAACTGAGGTCGAAAGTTTGTTAGAGGGCTGTGCGCTTAGTCACGTAGCTAACAGTTATTTGGAAAATTGAAATGAAACAAAATATAATCTTTATAAATGCACTGTCAGCAAAATTAGGTGGTGGTCGAACATACCTAATTAATCTTCTTAGCTACCTATCCGATTCAGATGTGTCGGTATATGTTGCCTGCCCAGATAAGTCAATGCTTCCTGAGTCTAATAAACTCAACTATGTTGAAACCCCGTTTGCAAATAATAATATATTATTTAGGGCGTTTTGGGAGCTCTTTGTTCTTCCTAAGATGTTATTGAAATTGAATGTAGATACACTATTTGTACCGGGAGGGATGGACTTTACGCTTCAAAACAAGCGCTTTAAGAAAGTAACTATGTTCCGGAATATGTTGCCATTTGATAAGGTTGCGCTGCTTTCTTTAGGTTTAAGAACTGCAGCCATAAAGAACATTGTACTTAGAAAGTTAATGATAAGAACAATGAACTCAGCAGATCATGTCATTTTTATATCTGAGTATGCTAGGTCTTCAATTAGAGGATTGTTAAACTTAAATGATGAAAGTGTTATCTATCATGGAATAGCTAAAAATTTTTCTCCGGTAAAGGTCAAATCAAATAATTTTATTTATAATGATAGTATTTTATATGTGTCTAGATTCGAACCTTATAAAAATCATTTAAATCTAATTAAAGCTTATCAGCTGCTCTCAGATGAGCACAAACAAAAACATTCACTGTTACTTGTGGGTGAAGGGATGGAGCCATCTTTATCATTATGTAAAGAATTTATCGATTCGAATAATCTTGAAGAGAATGTTAAAATTATAGGTAAAGTTGAATATGAGTTACTGCCTGAACTTTACCAGCAATGCCAGCTTTTTGTGTTCCCATCATCTTGCGAGAATTGCCCAAATATCTTATTAGAGGCAATTGGGTGCGGGGCTCCTGTCGTAGCAGCTCAAACATCTCCAATGCCAGAGTTTGGAAAAAATGCAGCTCTTTATTTTAACGAGGAAGATGTCCAATCAATTTTTGGAATAATTAAAGAGGTTCTAGAAAGTACAGAATTAAGAAATAGAATGATTGCTAAATCTACTGTTTTGAGAGATGAGTATGCTTGGGAAAAAACCGCTGATTTAACATGGAAATGTCTTATTAAAACGGGGAAAAACAATGTTTAGGAATAAAATACTTCTGATTACTGGTGGCACAGGCTCTTTCGGTAATGCTGTTTTACGGAGATTCATTGATAGTGATATTAAAGAAATTCGTATTTTTTCTCGTGATGAGAAAAAACAAGATGATATGCGTAAATTCTTTAATCATGACAAAATTAAGTTCTATATTGGTGATGTACGTGATTCACAGAGTATTTCAACAGCAATGCGTGGTGCTGATTATGTGTTTCATGCAGCTGCATTAAAACAGGTTCCTTCTTGTGAATTTTACCCTTTAGAAGCAGTAAAAACTAACGTATTAGGCACCGAGAATGTATTAGAGTCTGCTATATTTCATGGTGTGAGCCGTGTGGTTTGTTTGAGTACGGACAAGGCGGTATACCCAATTAATGCAATGGGTATATCTAAAGCAATGATGGAAAAAGTCATAGTGGCTAAAAGCCGTAATCTAGAAGGGACAAACACAATTATTTGTGGAACACGCTATGGAAACGTAATGGCTTCCCGAGGCTCAGTTATTCCATTATTCATTAGACAAATCATTGAAAATACACCTCTTACGATAACTGATCCATCAATGACTCGTTTTATGATGACCTTAGAAGATGCGGTAGATTTAGTTATCCATGCATTTGAACATGGTGAAAATGGGGATATTTTTGTACAAAAAGCACCGGCCGCAACGATTAAAGTATTAACTCAAGCTATTCTAGAGATGATTGGTAAGCCTGAACACCAGGTGAATGTGATAGGTACTCGTCATGGTGAAAAGCTATTCGAAGCTTTATGTAGTCGTGAAGAGATGTTTGCTGCACAAGAGCAAGGTGAATATTATCGCGTCCCAGCCGATAATCGTGATCTTAACTATTCCCAGTATTTTGAAGAAGGTGAGAAAAATTTATCTGTAATAGAGGATTATAATTCACATAATACGGAACGCCTAGATGTTGAAGGAATGAAAGAATTGCTACGTAAGCTTGATTTCATGCGTGAAATCGAATCAGGTAATGTATTTGTTCCTGAAGGTGTATGAATGAGAGTATTAATTGTTGGTGCTACAGGCATGCTCGGTTATAGCCTTTTTAAAAATATTAATGATAGAGCTGATATTCAAGTTTATGGAACGGTACGAAGTATTAATGGAAAAGAGCATTTTTTCACTGATTGTGAAAATCAATTATTTAAAGGTGTTGATGTAAGTGATTTGGGGACGATAGAGTCTGTTATTGAGAAAATTAAACCTGCTGTGGTTATCAATTGTATTGGTTTAATTAAACAGCATAGCATATCAAAACAATATATTGATGCCATTGCTATCAATAGCCTTTTACCTCATCAACTTGCTAGGCTGTGTGATGTTCATTCTTGTAAATTAATTCATTTTTCTACAGATTGTGTTTTTGATGGTAAAAAAGGGTTATATACAGAAGCTGATCTGCCAGATGCACGTGATGTCTATGGTCGTTCAAAATGTTTAGGTGAAGTAGATTACGGACCTCACCTTACTCTTAGAACTTCAATTATTGGTCACGAACTTAATTCACAAGTCAGTTTGGTTGATTGGTTTTTGTCACAAGAATCACAAATAAAAGGCTTTTCTAAAGCCATATTCTCTGGTTTGCCGACGTGTGTAATTGCAAGGGTAATAGTAGATAATGTATTACCTAACCAAGAATTGCATGGTCTATATCAGTTAAGTGTTGATCCGATTGATAAATGTTCTTTACTAGGGTTGATTGCTAATACGTATAATAAAAAAATAGATATTGTAGAATCCACTGAACTGAAGATTGACCGTTCTTTAAATTCAAATAAATTACGTGAAGCATTGAACTTAGAAATCCCCTCTTGGAGTACGCTTATTTCAGACATGCATCACGATTATGAGAAAAGATACGAGGAATACAAATGCAAAAGTTAAAAGTAGCTACCATTGTTGGTACTCGACCTGAGATTATTCGTCTATCAAGAACCATTGCCAAACTAGATAAATATTGTGAGCATACTTTAATTCATACAGGTCAAAACTATGACTATGAATTGAATCAAATCTTCTTCGATGACCTTGGTATACGAGCTCCGGATGTGTTTTTAGAGTGTGCAGGTGAAACTGCTGCTGATACGATGGCACAAGTCATCAGTAAATCAGATAAAGTTTTTGCAGAATTGCAACCTGATGCATTGCTTATATTAGGTGATACTAATAGTGCTCTTTCCGCCATTTCTGCAAAACGTAGAAAAATTCCTATTTTCCATATGGAAGCCGGTAATCGTTGTTTTGACTTGCGTGTTCCTGAAGAAATAAACCGTAAAATTGTTGATCATATTTCAGATATTAATATGCCATACAGTGATATTGCCAGGGAGTATTTATTACGTGAAGGTCTTAAACCTGAGTTCATTATA
>JAGSHH010000160.1 GCA_023954655.1 Colwelliaceae bacterium | reverse complement strand
ATAAGCAGATTTCCCCATTATTCAAATGGGTTGCTTTGTTAACGGGCTCTAAAAATGCATTAAAAGGCATAGGCTTTTTCATTGGCGGCATATTGCTTTCAACGTTTGGCTTTCAACATGCCATGTTGATCATGGCATGTGTGCTATTTATTATTGTTTTAATAAGCTTAAAATTTTTAAAACATGAATTAGGTAAAAGTAAAACGAAACCCAAATTTACAGATATATTTTCAAAAAATTCTTCACTTAATTACTTGTCTGCAGCCCGTTTATGTTTATTTGCTGCGCGTGATGTTTGGTTTGTTATTGCTCTCCCTGTATTTCTTATGTCAACACTGCAGTGGCAACATAAAAATGTGGGTGCCTTTTTGGCATGTTGGATTATTGGGTACGGTGTAATTCAGGCACAAACCCCTAAAGTTTTGTTATTTTTGAAAAGTAAACAGATATCAGGTCGGCTATTAAGTTACTGGGCGATTTTACTAGCCCTAATAACTTTGGGAGTTGCTTATGGTGTTTATACTGAATTATATATCGAATTGATCATTGTTAGTGGCTTGTTATTATTTGGTGCGGTATTTGCGGTTAACTCTTCCTTACATAGTTATTTGATTGTTGCTATGGCAAAAGAAGATGGTGTATCAACAGATGTTGGTTTTTATTATATGGCCAATGCCATCGGGAGATTGTTAGGTACTGTCTTATCAGGATGGATTTTTCAATTGTATGGCTTAGGATTATGCTTAGTTATCTCTTCGTGCCTAGCGTTAGGGTCTGCATACTTTATTAGGAAAATATAAATTATGATTGAATATAGAAACCTTCGAAGTATTTGTCATGCTTCTTTAGGTACTAAGGATGTCACTAAAGCTAAAAATTTTTATCAACCATTATTAAAAACATTAGCAATAGAGTTGGTTTGTGACTATGAGCATGCTGTGGCTTTTGGGAAAGGTTATCCCGAATTCTGGTTACAAACGCCATTTGATAAAAAAAAACCTACCAATGGTAATGGAGTGCATATAGGTTTTGTTGCATTGTCAAAAGATCAAGTCGATGATTTTTATCAACAAGCCATAATTCTTGGGGCTATCGACAATGGAAAACCAGGACTAAGACCGGAATACGGTGATAAATATTATGGTTGTTTTGTTATTGATTTGGATGGCAATAAAATAGAAGCTTGTTATTGGGAACTTTAAGTTTTAGTGATGTTTTCTAAGTTCTACTCTTAGGTTAAGTTATTATAAATTATAGAATTATTTTTATTACAATAAATATTGAAATTTGCCTTTATCATTGTCTTTAATTCGTTTTATACTGTTGCTCAATTAATTAGCACTTTTAATAACTTAGCTTAAATTACATAGGGATCGAGCTTGATTAGAGGACATTTTAATGTTTCAAAATTTCTACTTTCCCTGTTTCTCAATGTTTTTTTGTTAATATCTTGTAAATCAATTGCGGTAGAGTCAATTACTAATAACACATTCGATGCGTTTATTAAAAAAGCTGAAACATTAAAAGATGCAAATCCAGGGGAAGCTTTTACCTTTCTTGATCATCAAAGCGCTAGCATTTCATCGCTTACAATAGAAAATCAATTAATATTCTATAGAGTCTTGTCAGAAATCTATGTCGAACAAGCTCAATATCAAAAAAGTAATACTGTTGCTACAGTCGCTTTAAAATTAGCTAGAGGCTTGTCTAGCCCAAGTATTACATCGTCTGAGTTATTATTTGCAAGAGGTTTTGCTTTAGAAAGCCTTGGGGATTATAAAGCAGCACGTGAAGATTATTTAAACGGTTTGGAAATTGCGGATTCTCTTAATAATAAAAAAATAGTCGCCATAGGGTTAGTGAATATCGGCGCTTTAGATTATTTAATGGAGAAGTTTGATCGCTCATTAATTATGTTTAATGACGCGTTAGCTATTGCTCAAAAAATTCAAGATGATGAATTGTTAGGTTATATTTATGCTGAAATGGGGATTTTATATAGTCATCTTAATCAAGAAGAGAAATCATTAGCGCATTATAAAACGGCTTATGAATTTTATCTCAAAGCTGGAAAAATTTACTACGCATATAATACATTAAGGAATATTGCTGCTAACCATTCTATTAATGAACGGTTTGATGAAGCTATTCCGCTATATTCCCAAATAATTGAAAATGCAGATAAGATTTCTAATGATGAATTAATGGCTTCGGTTTATTCGGGAATGGCTTGGGGGCAAGTGAAAAAAGAAGATAGCGATCCTGAAGCTTCTTATCAGTATATGCTTATCGCCAGTCAGTATATTGAGAAGGCTGAGCAAGTTGATATTCCCATTGCCCATGCTCTTGATAAAGGTTATTTATTTATGGAACTTGGCCGTTATCAAGAAGCCTTAGAAAATCTGCATATTGCGACAGAATACTTTAAGGACTATGAAGATACCGATCAAAAAGTTGTTAGTACTATATCTCGCTTAAATTTATATTATTTAAAAGCTGAAACTTATTTCAAAATTGAAGATTATGAAAAGGCTTATAAAGCACAAGATGAATTTCTAACATTTGCACTCTCTTTACCTGAAAAAACTAATATTGATGAAATCGAAGATATAAGAATGCGTTATGAAAGTGAGCAAGCAGATTTACAGAAGAAAATATTAGAAAAGAAAGAGTCCTTACAATCATTGTTATTATCTGAAGCTCAAAACAATGTTGAAAATAGACAAATATTCATTGTGATATTTGCGTTAATCGCATTAGTACTTGCGTGGGTTTTAATTAAAATAATAAGTGGTCAAAAAAAGTTATTAACGGCTAGTCGAGTGGATAGCTTAACAAGTGTTACGAATAGAAGGCGATTAATTCAGTTAGGGGAAGGTTTTTTTGAGCAAGCTAAAGAAGAGTCTTTACTTCTAAGTTTGTTAATTATTGACATTGATGACTTTAAGAAAATTAATGACAATTATGGCCATAAAGTCGGTGATCAGGCCTTAAAGAAAATAGCTTTGTTAGGTCAAAACCTTATGAGAGCTACTGATGTCTTTGGGCGTTTTGGCGGAGAAGAATTCGTTGTTTTATTACCTAATACCACAGAAAAACAGGCACTGGAAATCGCTGAAAGGCTACGTTTATCTGTTTATCAATATGTATGGCCTAATAATCGATTATCAAAGATTTCATTAAGTATTGGTGTTGCAAGTTTTGATTTAGATAAACATCAAGAGTTTGATGAGTTATTAAAAGAAGCAGACCAATTGATGTATAAAGCAAAGCATCAAGGGAAAAATAAGGTGTGTTTTAATGAATAATTTATTTCAACTCCCTAAAATTACAATTTTCTTAATATTTCTATCATCTCCATTGTTTTCTGAAGAATATGTCATTCACGAGCCTTCTACCAATGAGATTAAGCAACCTTTTCAATCAAATTTATTAAACAGCGATGAACCATTACCCGTTAATGCTCGAATATTAGAATTACTAAAACTGAGTGAAAAAGAACAAAATAAAGCGGAAAAATTACTGCCAAAAATATTAGAAATTAGTGATAATTTTAACATTGCTGAAAAATATTTAATGTTAATGGTTCGAGCTAACCTTGTTAATAATCAAAACCAAGAGAATAAGGTGATTAATTGGCTGAATAAAGCTTTATTAATGGAAGATAAGATGGCTTATGAACAGCTAATTTTACCGGATTTCAATCAAATACATTTAATGTTGGCTAAGAGTTATGCTCAAAATAAAGCGTTCAAGTTAGCGTATGAGCAGAAAAATCTGTATATGGATAAATATAGAGATTATCGAAAATCATTAAGAAAACAAAGGTTGGCTAAGTTAAATGATAAATATGAAACTGATCTTAAAATTAAAAGTAATGAATTATTAGTGACACAGAATCAATATAAAAGTGTACGGTTAAAAGAAACAGATAAAGAAACTCAAATTCAACATCGTAATATTGTCATACTATTTGTGACTGCAATTGTTTTTTTAGTATTACTGTTTAGGCAGTTGAAAATAAGGGCTATTTTAAGACGTTTATCTAAAACTGATAGTTTAACGCAATTGCTAAATCGACGAAATTTATTTGAAGAAGGGGAACTCCTTGTTCAAGTTGCATTTGAACAAAAAGATGAATTGAGTGTTATTTTATTAGATATTGACCACTTTAAAGCGGTTAATGATAATTTTGGCCATGATGTTGGTGATAAAGTCATTGTTGCTATTGCAGAATTGGGCCGTGAAACTATGCGCCCACGAGATATTTTTGCTCGCCTAGGTGGAGAGGAGTTTGCCGTTGTTTTACCTGATACAAGTCATGACCAAGCAAAAGCTATTGCGGAGCGCTTGCGCGAAAAGGTAGAACAATATGATCTTTCTGACTATGGAAAAAAACTGAGCATTACTGTTAGCGTTGGGGTGGCTAGTGTCACCGAACGTACTGAAAGCTTTGATGAAATACTTAATGCTGCTGATGAAGCAATGTATTCAGCAAAAAGTGCTGGGCGTAATCAAGTTTGTAGCTATATTGAGCAAAATTCTTAGAAGCATTTAATGTTCAAAATTAAGGTCAATGACTCTTGAATAATATAGCCATACAGGAGTTTATTATAATATTTTCATTTTTCTAATAGTTTCTTTCAATCAGCTATTTTTTCCCACGAGATAATCAGATAAGCTAGCCTTAGAAGATAGAGGCTGAAATATCACCTAAATCTATTCGAAATAACAATAATTAATGCTCTTCTCTTAATAAATGTATTTTACATAATTATCTATTAATGAAGAGGTTCTACAACGAATACTTACTTGTTAGCTAAAGCAAATAAGTTGAATTGTAGATAAGTAGTTTATATTGGGAACCTGTATCCATGTCTGATGCGCTTGATTATAGTCTTGATGGAATTGAACAACGACCATTAAGGCAATTTACCGAAGAAGCTTATTTAAATTATTCCATGTATGTCATTATGGATAGAGCTTTGCCACATATTGGTGATGGCTTAAAACCAGTGCAAAGGCGTATTGTTTATGCGATGTCTGAGCTTGGTTTATCTGCTGCGGCTAAGTATAAAAAATCAGCACGTACCGTCGGTGATGTTCTCGGTAAATTTCACCCTCATGGTGATTCTGCCTGTTATGAAGCTATGGTGTTAATGGCTCAGCCGTTTTCTTATCGTTACCCATTAGTTGATGGACAGGGAAATTGGGGTGCTCCAGATGATCCTAAATCGTTTGCTGCGATGCGTTATACCGAATCACGATTATCTCGCTTTAGTGAGGTTTTATTAAGTGAATTAGGGCAAGGCACAGTTGATTGGCTGCCTAACTTTGATGGTACGATGAAAGAGCCTAAAACTCTTCCTGCTCGTCTTCCTCATATAATGCTTAATGG
Source organism: Colwelliaceae bacterium (assembly GCA_023954655.1). Taxonomy (GTDB): domain Bacteria; phylum Pseudomonadota; class Gammaproteobacteria; order Enterobacterales; family Alteromonadaceae; genus Thalassotalea_H. The sequence goes on along the minus strand of JAGSHH010000160.1, from coordinate 2,734 downwards.
AATAACAGGTATTGCCGTTGGTATGGCAACTGATATTCCTCCGCATAACGTTCGAGAAATGGCCAGTGCTTGTGTCAAACTCATTGAAGCACCAAAAACTGAAATTACAGAACTACTAGAAATTGTTAAAGGTCCTGATTATCCTACAGATGCCGAAATTATTACCCCTGCAGCTGATATTGAGAAAATGTATCAAACAGGGCGTGGTAGTATCAAAATGCGCGCTGTTTATGAAATAGAACACGGTGAAGTGGTCATTACTGCATTGCCTCATCAAGCTTCAGGCGGAAAAATCTTAGAGCAAATTGCAGCACAAATGACAGCTAAAAAGCTACCTATGGTAGTTGATTTACGTGATGAATCTGATCATGAAAACCCAACACGTTTGGTGGTTGTACCCCGTTCAAATCGTGTTGATATAGAGCAGTTGATGCAGCATTTATTTGCAACAACCGACTTAGAAAAAAATTATCGCGTTAATCTTAATATGATTGGCTTAAACAATAAGCCAGCAGTAAAAAATTTAAAAAGCATACTAAAAGAATGGATTGAATTTCGCCGTGAAACGATTAGACGACGCTTACAGTACCGTCTTGATAAGGTTTTAGCACGCTTACATATTTTAGATGGTTTATTAATAGCCTATTTGAATATAGATGAAGTCATTGAAATTATACGTGGTTTCGATGATCCAAAAGCAGAATTGATGACTCGCTTTTCTTTATCACAAATTCAAGCCGAAGCTATTTTAGAAATTAAGCTACGTCAACTTGCCAAGCTTGAAGAAATTAAAATTCGTGCTGAACAAGACGAGTTAAATAAAGAGCGTGAATATTTAGAAAAAACTTTAGGCTCTAATGCTCGCATGAATACTTTAATGAAAAAAGAAATTCTTGAAGCAGCTGAAAAATATGGTGATGAAAGACGCTCTAAAATAGTCGAGCGTAATGAAGCGAAAGCATTATCAGAAAAAGACTTAGTACCTAGTGAAGCAGTAACGGTTGTAGTATCTGAAAAAGGATGGGCACGTTGTGCTAAAGGTCATGATATAGATGCTAAAGCATTAAGCTATAAAGCGGGAGATGATTATTTATGTTCAGCTAGAGGACGCAGTAATCGACCTGTGGTCTTTATTGATTCTTCCGGTCGAGCCTATACAACAGACGCTCATACACTACCGACTGCGAGAAGCCAAGGTGAACCATTAACAGGGCGTTTCAATTTATCAGCAGGTGAGAATTTTGAGCAAACATTAATGGCTGATGATGATACCACTTACTTACTAAGTTGTGATGCGGGTTACGGGTTTGTTGGTAAATTTTCTGACATGATCAGTAAAAACAAAAATGGTAAAGCTTTGCTTAGCTTGCCGGCTAATGCCAAGGTTATAACTCCTCAACCTATTGTTGATATCGATAATGCTTTAGTTTTAGCCATTACCACTGAAGGAAGAATGCTTGTTTTCCCTATTAAAGATTTACCGGTATTGAGTAAAGGGAAAGGAAATAAAATTATTAATATTTCTTCTGCGAGAGCAAAAGCAAGAGAAGAGTTTGTTACGTTATTAGAAGTAATAACTTCACAGGATGCGGTAACACTTCATGCTGGTAAGCGTAAGTTAACGCTAAAACCGAGTGATATTGAACATTATAGAGGTGAGCGAGGACGACGTGGAAACAAGCTTCCTCGTGGCTTACAGCGAGTTGACCGTGTGGAAGTTGAATCACCGACAATAATAACAGAACAAAATGATGGGGATGATTCAAAAGCAACATCCGAATAATTACTAACCAACAAAGTATTGGATGAATAAGGTAATAGCTATTATCTTATTCATCTTATTATATAATGTATCGGGTTAAGCCCAAAAACTCTTCTTATGTAATAAATCTGTCATATAAAACTCCTAAACTTCATTGTGAAAAGGAGATTGTAGTGTTTAAAATTATTCAAAAAATATTGAGAAATAAGGAAATAAGCGTTGTCTTTCAACCGATTTTTGATATCTCTAATAAATCCATTATTGGTTATGAAGCTTTATCTAGAGGTCCAGAAAATAGCCTGTATTACACACCGGATAAATTATTCGAGGCAGCAATTGATTGTGGCCTGCTCTCAGAGTTAGAAATTTTATGTCGTGATACTGCTATTCAACAATTTGCCAAGCTTAAACTTTCAGGGAAATTATTTTTAAATATTAGTCCCTTAGTATTATTAGATAAAGCACACCCTCAAGGTGAAACGATTAAACTAGTTGAGAAAGCTGGCTTAAACTGCCAACAAATAGTGATTGAATTGAGTGAAAAATATCCATTCCCTAACTCTCAAACTTTAAGCCGTGCACTATCAAAATATCGACAATTCGGGTTTGATGTTGCCATAGATGACTTAGGTGCAGGTTATTCTGGTTTAAAAATGTGGAGCCAGTTGAGACCTAATATTGTAAAGGTTGACCGATATTTTGTAGAGAATTGTTATCAAGATAGCTTTAAAAGAAAATTTTTAAAAGCAATTTTTGAATTAGCTAAATCTGCCGAAGCTGAAGTTGTTGTAGAAGGTATAGAATATTTTGAGGAGTTTGAGTTGCTAAGGCAGCTTGGTATGACTTACGCACAAGGTTATTACTTATCTAGACCTAGTGCTGACCCTTTGCGTTTTTATCCTCAATGGTTAGAGCAAGGTTCTTTATACTTACGGCAGAATAGTAAATGTTAATAAATTAAGAGAGTGATTT
>JAGSHH010000020.1 GCA_023954655.1 Colwelliaceae bacterium | reverse complement strand
TCTGTAATCGTTTTAGATTCACCTTTAACGGTTTCTGTTTCGATATATAAATCTTTTAAAATTTTAGCTACTGCTTTAATTGCAACTGGCGAGCCAACGATTTTAAAGTTGTTTGTTCGATAGCTTATCTCCACACCTAAACGACGCTCAATTGTTTTTAAATTGTCATCCATTGGGCCGCATAAATTGGCTTGTCGGCTATTATCGAGAGGCTCTAAAGTTAAGATGCTTTTGTTTTCTTTACTCAAAGGATTTATCCATTATTCGTTTATTAATTCGAATTTAAGTTATTGATTATTTTAAGGAGTATATGTACTCACACCTAGTTCATCGACATTAGCAGGTTTTGCACTGTGATGACTATTTGATAAAATATCTGCAGGTGAATGCGCAATTCTTAGACCCATTTCACTTTCTTGACGAACTAAATCACCGCGTAGTGAATTTGCATAGACATCGGTAATTTTTACATCTACAAATTGCCCAATTACACTATGAGGAGCGACAAAATTAACTATACGATTGTTTTCAGTGCGGCCACGTAATTCCATTGGATTTTTCTTCGAAGGACCTTCAACTAAAATACGTTGCTCGGTATTAAGCATTTGACGAGCAATGCGTAATGCTTGTTGAGTGATACGGTCTTGTAATATTTGCAGGCGCTGCTTTTTAGTCTCATCACTAATATCATCAACCATATCTGCAGCAGGTGTTCCTGGTCGAGCGCTATAAATAAAACTAAAGCTTAAATCAAAATCAATAGCTTTTATTAAGTCCATTGTTGCTTCGAAATCTGCGTCAGTTTCACCAGGGAAACCAATGATGAAATCAGATGACATACAAATATCAGGGCGTGCTTTTTTAAGTTTTCTAATTTGTGACTTATATTCCAATGCCGTATGTCCACGCTTCATTTGCGTTAAAATACGATCAGAGCCACTTTGAACGGGTAAATGAAGGTGACTAACTAGTTCAGGCACTTCCTTGTAAACATCGATAATGTCATCTGTAAATTCAACAGGGTGTGAGGTTGTGTAACGTATGCGATCAATACCATCTATGGTTGCAATTAAACGGATTAATTCAGAAAAACGACAGATTGTACCGTCGTGTGAATCACCACGATATGCGTTAACGTTTTGACCAAGAAGGTTTACTTCACGGACGCCTTGTTCTGCCAATTGTGCAATTTCATAAAGAACATCATCAAGTGGTCGACTAACTTCTTCACCACGGGTATAGGGAACAACACAAAAAGTACAATATTTACTACAACCTTCCATAATTGATACAAATGCTGTTGCACCATCGGCCTTTGGTTCTGGTAAACGATCAAATTTTTCAATTTCTGGAAAACTAACATCGACTACTGAATCAGTAGTACCTGTTACTTGTTTAATCATTTCAGGTAAACGATGCAGTGTTTGAGGGCCAAAAACCATATCAACAAATGGAGCACGTTGACGAATAGCGTCACCTTCTTGAGAGGCAACACAACCGCCAACACCAATCAATAGATCAGGTTTAGTCGCTTTTAAATTTTTCCAGCGACCAAGTTGATGAAAAACCTTCTCTTGAGCTTTTTCACGAATAGAACAAGTATTGAGTAATATAACATCAGCATCTTCTGCTTCTTCGGCTAATTCATAACCATGAGTGGAATCTAATAGCTCAGCCATTTTCTGCGAGTCATACTCGTTCATTTGGCAACCCCAAGTTTTAATATATAACTTTTTACTCATTTATCTACGCCTATTTTGTTCATGAAATTGGTTCTAGTTTTTGCTAGAGAATTTTAGGGAGCGTATTTTACTCTTTCTTTAGGCTGTAAGCTAGTTATAGCTGATGGAAATTCCTCAATTATTTATTGCTATGGAGATAATTATCGAATTACTTATCGTGGTTGGTTAGAATAAAGAAAAGCATTTTATGAATTGAAGTAATGGATAAGTTTGATTGTGTGATTATTGGTGGTGGAATGGTGGGAGCTGCGAGTGCCTTGTCACTAGCACAATTAGGCTTAACTGTTGCTATTGTTGAGCGAGTTAAACCCAAAAGTTTTTCTCCAGAACAAGTTTTTGATTTACGTGTTTCAGCAATTTCATTGTCATCACAACATTTATTAGAACAACTTGATTCATGGCAACAAATTTCTCAGTGGCGATTGTGTCCCTATCGCCGTTTAGGAGTATGGGAATTAGAGGAAGCTTATACTGAGTTTTCGGCACAAGAAATAGAACAACCTCATTTAGGGCATATCATTGAAAATCGCTTAATTCAGTTATCTTTATGGCAACAAATTAGTCATCATAAGAATATTCAATTACTTTGTCCTGAATCATTGATCAATTTTGAGCAGGAAAATGATCATGTTGTTGTTCAATTGTCAGAACAAACAATTTCAGCAAGATTACTGATTGCATCGGACGGGGCAAACTCTCAGGTTAGGCATCTCGCCAATATTGGTACTACTGGCTGGGATTATCAACAATCTGCTATGTTGATAAATGTTGAAACTTCGTTGCCTCAACAAGATATTACCTGGCAAAACTTTCGTTCCACAGGTCCTGTAGCTATGTTACCTATGCCTGGTAAAAGTGAGTTAGGGGGAAGTGCATCACTAGTTTGGTATCATCACAAAGATGAAATTTCTCGATTGTCACATCTATCAAATGAACAATTACAAAAATTAGTTAAGGCAGAGTTTCCTGAAAGGTTAGGAGATATTAAAGTTATCGACAAAGCGAGTTTCCCTTTAACAAGAAGACATGCCAATCATTATCAAAAGAACAGGGTGTTATTATTAGGCGATGCAGCTCATACGATTAACCCATTGGCAGGACAAGGTGTTAACTTAGGCTTTAAGGATGTAAAAGCTTTACAAATGATAATAGCAAAAGCCATTGGTGAAGGCCGATGTTGGCATGACGTTAATACTTTAGCTGAATATGAAAAAATAAGAAGAAAAGATAATTTGTTAATGATGTCTGCTATGGATGCACTCTATAGTGGCTTTAGCCACCCATCAGCGGTGGTGAAACTCTTAAGAAACGGTGGATTATTCATGGCAAATAAACTTCCCCAATTAAAAAGTAAGGCTTTAGCTTATGCATGTGGGATTTAATCGAGATTTATTTAATGTTTTAAATAAGGATTTATTAACTTAATAAATATAGATGAAAGAAAGTGGCAGGGGTAAGAGGATTTGAACCTCTGAATGACGGGATCAAAACCCGCTGCCTTACCGCTTGGCTATACCCCTGCAATGTAACTTACTTCCTAACACTTAATTCAAGGTGAAAAAGTGTTTTTGAAATGGTGCGGAGTGAGAGACTTGAACTCTCACATCTTGCGATACTGGAACCTAAATCCAGCGCGTCTACCAATTCCGCCAACTCCGCATTATTTCAGACTACTAATAGTCAATGGTGGCTACACCGGGATTTGAACCTGGGACCCCATCATTATGAGTGATGTGCTCTAACCAGCTGAGCTATGTAGCCTTTCCAACCTGCCTCTCAGCAAGTGGCGCGTATTATGCAAATCTGCTTCGTCTACGTCAACCGTTTTTTTATAAAAAAAGCAGACTTTTTTACTGTTTGCTTAAAGACTCACCATTTTGCACGGATTCTACACGAAAAAATGCAAAAAAATGAAAAGATTTACTTTTAAAGTACGTTAAAGGGAACTTATTCCATACGTTTGACTAAAATTTCAAAAAGAGTAGGAGATATAGTTTCGATAGTAGCTTGTTGCGTTTTTAATACTTTTTTTGGCAGTTTTTTAATTATTAATTCACCAATAGCAAGAGAATTTTTTTTTGCTGAAAAAACAAGAATGTTATCAGCATTACAAGTAACACTAGAGAAAAGTTTTTTTAGCTTTAGGCGATTGTTTTTGAGGAGTTTTCGAAGCCTCTTCTTATCATCAACGGCGATAAACTCACAGATACTTTGTGATATGTTGAAAGCATTACTTTCAAAGCTAACCACAGCAAATGAATAAATAATTATTATCAAAAAAGCAACGTGTTTCATAATTAATACCTCAACAACTAATTGATGCATTAATTATAGTCTATTGGTAATTATTCGCTTTTTTAGGGCGTTTTTAGTAAAAAAAAGAGAGCGTATTGCTCTCTTATATATTCATTTTATTCTAAGTTTGTAAATTAGACGTTAAATCTAAAGTGAACAACATCACCATCTTTAACTTTGTAATCTTTGCCTTCTAAACGCCATTTACCTGCATCTTTCGCACCCGATTCTCCGTTAAATTCAATGAAGTCATCATAAGCGACAACTTCAGCACGGATAAAGCCTTTTTCAAAGTCAGTATGAATAACGCCAGCAGCTTGTGGAGCCGTTGCATTTTGTTTAACTGTCCACGCTCGCACTTCTTTAACACCAGCAGTGAAGTATGTTTGCAAATGCAATAAACCGTAACCAGAATTAATTACACGATTAAGCCCTGGTTCTTCTAGGCCCATTTCAGCCATAAATTCTACTCGGTCTTCATCATCCATCTCAGACAACTCGCCTTCAATTTCAGCACAAACAGCAACAACTACAGCACCTTCTTTGTCAGCAATTGCTTGTACAACGTCTAAATAAGGGTTGTTTTCAAAACCATCATCGTTAACGTTGGCAATGTACATGGTTGGTTTGATGGTTAAAAAATTCAAATAAGCCACAGCAGCTTTTTCTTCTTTAGAAAGATCTAATGAACGTACCATTTCACCGTCTTCAACATGCTTTAATATTTTCTCTAAGACAGGTAATTCAAATTTAGCATCTTTGTCACCACCTTTTGCTCGCTTTGCTTGACGAGTAATTGCGCGTTCAGCAGTATCCATATCTGCTAAGGCTAATTCTGTATTAATGACATCAATATCTTCAGCAGGATCAATTTTATTAGCAACATGAATAATATTGTCATTTTCAAAACAACGAACTACATGACCAATTGCATCTGTTTCTCGGATATTGGCCAGAAATTTGTTCCCTAAACCTTCACCTTTTGAAGCACCAGCAACTAAACCTGCAATATCAACAAATTCCATCGTTGTTGCTAATACTTTTTCTGGATTAACGATGTTTGCTAAAGCATCTAAACGTGGATCTGGAACTGGTACTACGCCTGTATTTGGCTCTATCGTACAAAATGGAAAGTTAGCTGCTTCAATGCCTGCTTTTGTCAATGCATTGAAAAGTGTTGATTTACCGACGTTGGGCAAGCCAACAATACCGCATTTGAATCCCATGATTTTACCCTATTTGTTTAGCGATTAACTGTTGAAGTTATAACGTTTTAAATGAATGCAGACGATTTTGTGCTTTTTTTAAATCATCTTTAAGCCAAATGTCCATGCACCTAGATGCTTCATCAATGGCTTGATTTATTTTTTCTTGCTCAATAGCTGGAGCTTTGCCAAGTACATGGCCAGTTACACGATCACGATGACCTGGGTGGCCAATACCTATACGTAATCGATAGAATTCTTTGTTATTTGCCATACGAGCGATGATATCACGCAATCCGTTATGACCACCATGTCCGCCACCTTGCTTAATTTTACATACGCCGGGTTCCATATCTAGTTCATCATGAGCAACTAATATATTTTCTATAGGAATACGAAAAAAATTTGCGAGGGGGGCAACCGATTGACCACTTTTGTTCATAAAAGTTGTCGGGATAAGTAAATGAATAACTTCATTACCTATTTGGCCTTTGCCATATAATCCGAAATATTTTTTTTCTGGGCGTAATGAAATGTTGTAGCGTGAGGCAAGTTCTTCTACAAACCAAACACCAGCATTGTGGCGAGTTTTGGTATATTCAGGGCCTGGATTACCCAGGCCCACAACTAGTTGAATAGTCATCTAAAGGATATTTCCTTTGGATTATTCTTCAGTAGCTGTTTCTTCAGCAGCAGCATCTTCGCCATCTTCATCTTCATCTTTAGCAACTTTCGGTGCATTTAATGAAGCAACAGCTTGGTCATGGCTTTCACCTTTAGCTAATTCGTCAGAAGTTACGCCTTTAGGGAAAGTAACATCAGATAAATGTAAAGTTTGACCTACTTCTAAACCAGAAACATCAACTTCGATGAACTCTGGAATATCAGCTGGTAAACAGCTAATTGCGATTTCATTAACGCTGTGAGAAATTTTCCCACCTTTTTTCTCAGCTTCTTCTTCATTAATGAAGTGAACTGGAGCGTTAACGTGAACTGCATGAGTGGCATCAATACGCATGAAATCCATGTGCATGATAACTTGCTTAAAAGGGTGGCGTTGCATGTCTTTAATTAAACATTCAACAGGCTTACCATCAACGTTTAATGTTAAAACGTGAGAGTAAAAGGCTTCTTCTTGTTGCGCACGAAATACTTTGTTGTGAGCAAGCGTTAAAGATACAGGCTCTTGGCCTTCGCCGTATAGGATTGCTGGAATTTTTTCCGCGTGACGTAGGCGGCGGCTCGCACCTTTCCCTAAATCTGTACGTACTTCAGCATCCAAAGTAAATAAATCAGTCATGGTTTAATACCTTAATAATAAATAAAAATTTGTTGTTTTTTGCGACCAAAAACAACTCAATAATGCTTTTTTATGCGGAGATAATTATTTCACCAGATAAAAAAGGCGCGGAATAATAACACTTAGGGAATTGAAAACCAAATGATTACTGAAATTATTGCTTTATTGGGGTTAATCCATATTTTTTAGTTAGTAATAGGTAATCTTGTGATGATTTTAGTTTTTTAATGCAACTATCTATTTTTGTTAAAAATTCTTTTGGATTTTTTATGTTTTTGCTCGTTTTAGAAATAGTTATAAAGTAGGGTTTTTGTTTTAAAATAAAGTCATGAACTTTGATGTCTTTATGAATGTTTAATTGTTTAGCACGCCATAATAATGTTTCGATTGAATTTGCCATTATCTGGAAACGTTGAGGGGTAGCTAATAGTTGTCCGAACATGGAATCTATATCATATCCTTTAGATACTTGGTTAAGCTTTTCTTTTTCCTTTATGATCTCCATAAGTGCTTTGGTGTGAGCCAAGCCGTCTAAATGACCAAATTGATATTTTTTTATATCTTCTAAATTCTTAATTTCAATATTATCTCCAGTTTTAGATGCAAACCCGTAATTGGAAATAAATATCGGTTCTTTACCATAAAATACAAAAGACTCACGCTCTTTTTTATACGAATATACACTGATGTCTAATTCGCCGGATTGCATATAAACATGGGTACGTTTAATCGGAAGCGTTTTATATTTAAATGAAAATTGGGATTGATTCAAACAATAATTCATGATTTCTTTCCCAAAGCCAATATTACCTCGTTCAAGGTTAGGAAAGAAAAAAGGAGGCCATTTAAGATCGTTGATAAATAGTGTTTCTTTTGCCGTAGCTACGCCAGTTAGTTGAAAAAAGATAATAATATAAACTGCGAATTTACATCGTTTCATTGTAGCGATAATCAATTTTTCTATATGTATAACTACAGTATAGATGCAAAATAAAAAAGCACCATAAGGTGCTTTTTTACTTTATTCGCATTGATGATTAACTATCAAACATTGCAGAAATCGATTCTTCATTACAAACACGTCGAATTGCTTCAGATAGCATGCCACTTAATGTTAGTTGACGAACAATAGCTAACTTTTTAATTTCTGGAGATAATGGTATTGAATCGGTAACAATAACTTCATCAATCACTGATTTTTTAAGGTTTTCAGCTGCATTTCCAGATAGAACAGGGTGAGTCGCATAGGCGAAAACACGTTTTGCTCCATGGTCTTTTAACGCTTCTGCTGCCTTAGCTAAAGTACCACCAGTATCAATCATGTCATCAACGATAATACAATCACGTCCGGCAACATCACCAATAATGTGCATTACTTGAGCAACGTTTGCTTTTGGGCGACGTTTATCAATAATGGCAAGATCAGCGTCATCTAATAACTTAGCTACCGCACGAGCTCGAACTACACCACCAATATCAGGAGACACAACTACAGGATTTTCTAAGTTTTTTTCTTTCATATCATCTAAAAGAATTGGCGTACCAAAAACATTATCTACTGGTACATCAAAGAAACCTTGAATTTGTTCAGCGTGTAAATCTACTGTTAATACACGATCAACACCAACACTAGATAAAAAGTCTGCAACTACTTTAGCAGTAATTGGCACTCGAGCACTTCTTACGCGACGATCTTGACGTGCATAACCAAAATACGGCATTACTGCAGTAATTCTACCTGCTGATGCGCGACGTAAGGCATCAATCATTACGATTAATTCCATTAAGTTATCGTTTGTTGGAGCACAAGTTGATTGAATTATAAAAACGTCAGCACCGCGAACATTTTCAGTAATTTCAACGCTAATTTCGCCATCACTAAAACTGCCTACCTTGGCTTCGCCTGGAGTAATGTATAGTCGGTTAGCAATTTGTTTGGCCAATTCAGGGGTGGCATTACCCGCAAAGATCTTCATGTCAGGCACTAGCAGTTCCTCAGAAACTTTTGACATTATAAGTAGAATGCTGATTTAAACATGTTGTTAATATCAGCACATTATTTTAAAAAAGCCAATATTATTAGCTTTAATATATAAAATTAGGGTTTCTTCTCAACCTAGAAAGCGTTTATCACGCGATGTAGGGGAGATTTATTTATCCCTTTTGTCACGAATGATTCAATAGTGCTTGGGAGTAATTCTTGTACACGCTTTGCTTCTTCTTCAGAATTAAAACGAGAGAAAATACACGCGCCTGTACCAGTCATTCGAGACGGCGCGTATTCTACCAACCAAGCAAGTAACTTGGCAACCTCAGGATACTTTTTTATTACTAAAGTTTGGCAATCATTCTGGTAACCTTTTGTGTACACACTATCTTCAACCATAGTGGCGCATAGCTTGGGAGTATTTCTAGTTAAGTTTTTTGCCGTAAATACTTCTTGAGTTGAAATACTACAATTAGGTTTACTTACTAAATATACTGATTCTTCTGGAGTTACGGGGGTCAGTTTTTCTCCTATTCCTTGGGCAAACGCAGCATAACCGTGAATAAAAATAGGCACATCTGCACCAAGTTCTATACCAATATCAGCAAGCTGTATATTAGACAGTTGAGTATTCCATAAATAATTAAGAGCGATAAGTATAGTGGCTGCATTAGACGAACCTCCGCCTAATCCTCCCCCCATAGGCAGCACTTTATTTATTTTAATTTCAGCACCTAAAGCTGTTTGAGTATTTTTTTGTAGTAAGTTAGCTGCTTTTACAATTAAGTTATCGTCATTATTAACACCATCAATAGGTGTTAACAAAGTAATTTCTGGGTTTTGAGTAACGTTAATTGATAAGTTATCGCCATGCTCTAAAAATTGGAAAACCGTTTCTAACTCATGATATCCGTCGGGTCTTTGACCGACAACATGCAAAAATAGGTTGAGTTTAGCGGGTGAAGGAAAATCGTAAAAAGCAGTTTCGTCAGAATTAGCATTAGCAAGCATGGTTAAAGCTTCCATTTATTGATTGTTATTTTAATCGTTAGATTATTTTGTTTTATGGAAAATTGGTGAGCCAATATGACATCATTAACTTGTTGGTACTTTCCATAATTCACTTGCCAATTCTGACCATGATGAAAGCTTGTTAATTTTTTCGGCAACCCTGTTATATCATCATATTTAATCTGATCATCGCTTGAAAATTCAAGCCCTTTAAGCCAAAAATGCAATGCTTGAGTTGGTAATGTTATCTCAGTTAATGAATAGATAAGCTGCTCTAAATTACTACCTTGATAGGTTTCTCCATCAACCTCAACAGAATGTAACCCTTGTTCAGAAGTTAGAGATAATACGTTAATACCTAAATAAGTGGTCAGTTTAAGCGTTTGTTTTTGTTCATCCTGGTTAAATTGCCAAAAAAGCGACGCACTTTCACGTTTTTTACCTTGAAGGAAAGCTATTTTTCCATTGATTTTCCATTGGTTAATCTTCTTAACCTGTGCAATACGTAATTCTTTAGATTGATTTGTGACTTGGGGATATCCCTCTATAACCTTTTTTGAAGCACAGCCGTACAAAACAATAAAAGAGCATAGTAGTGTTGATAATTTTTTAATCATGATAGTTATTTGTTTAGCATCTTAAGTTTTATGATGGTGATTACTTTCAATCATCGCCAATCTTTCGTAAAATTAACACAATAGTTTGTGATAGATCAGTTCTTGTTTGAAAATGCTCAGGCATAATACCCCAGTATCATAAATTTTTAATTCAATTATTAATAAATAAAAGTAACTATTTATATGATTACTTTTATATAGGTCGAATATTTAGCGTATGTCCATAGTTGCCGTTGGGATCAATCATAAAACCGCACCCGTAGCTGTCAGGGAGAAAATTTCTTTTAACCCTGATAAGTTGTCTATGGCGTTGCAAGAAATGCTTTCACATGTGCAATGTAAAGAAGCGGCAATACTTTCAACTTGTAATAGAACAGAGCTGTATTTAGTTGCTGCTGATAAATACGACATAACCCAAGAAAAAGTAATTGCTTGGCTTGAACAACATCATAATGTACCTGCTTCTACCATTATCCCTAGTTTATACTGGCATAGTGACCAACAAGCTGTAAATCATATGATGCGTGTTGCTTGTGGTTTAGACTCACTGGTTTTGGGAGAGCCCCAAATCTTAGGGCAAATGAAACAAGCATATAGTCAAGCAAAAGCTGCGGGCTCAATGGCGCTTGTTATGGATCGATTGTTTCAGCGAACATTTGGTGTTGCTAAACAGGTTCGTACTGAAACTGAAATTGGCGCCAGTGCTGTTTCTGTTGCATTTGCCGCCGTTAATTTAGCAAAACATATTTTTGCCAGTTTGGAAAAAGCTAAGGTATTGCTAGTTGGTGCAGGTGAAACTATTGAATTAGTTGCAAAACATCTTTATGAAAATAAAGTTGGGCATATAACTGTAGCGAATAGAACACTTTCCCGAGCTGAAGGCATGGCCAAACAGGTCGGTGCTGATGTCATCACTTTAGCTCAAATCCCTCAACATATGGCAGATGCCGATATTGTTATCAGCTCTACAGGTAGTACATTGCCTATTATTGGTAAAGGTATGGTTGAGCAGGCATTAGCGAAACGGAAACATCGCCCAGTATTTATGGTTGATTTAGCAGTGCCTCGCGATATTGAAGAGCAAGTATCAGATTTGGAAGATGTTTTTCTGTACACGGTTGATGATTTACAAAGCATTATTGCACAAAATATGGAAAACCGTCGTAAAGCGGCTATTGAAGCAGAAGCCATTGTTAATCAACAAACCACTGGTTTTATGTCTTGGCTTAGAGGGTTAAATACTCAAGATACGGTGGTTAGTTATCGTAAGCAGTGTTTATCTGAAAGAGATTTGTTGTTAGAGAAAGCGTTATTGCAATTACAAAGTGATAAAGCACCAGAAGCCATCATTGCAGAACTTGCGACTAAATTAACCAATAAATTAATGCATGCTCCAACAAGTGCAATTCAAACTGCTGCACAAGGCGGAGAATTAGATAAAATTGTCTATTTAAGAGATGTCTTACAAATTGATAAATAATTTAATCAATTTGGTATTATATTGAAAGTCGTTGTTGAAATCTTTACACTGCCCGTCATCTAAAATAAATCATTCTTGTTAACTAATATTATTTGCTATCAGTTATACTTTCGAATGAATTTTTACTAATTTATACCAAATAAAGAATATTTAATGAATAAATCAGTTTATCAAAAGCTTGAAGGATTAGTTGAGCGTTTCGAAGAAGTTCAAGCGTTATTATCAGATCCTGAAACCATTTCAAATCAAGAGAAATTTTTAGCTTTATCTAAAGAGTTTAAACGATTAGATGAAGTCACCAGTGTATTTAAAGAGTACCAAGACGCTGAAAGTAATTTTTCTACTGCTGAAGAAATGCTTAAAGATGATGATCCTGATATGCGAGAAATGGCGCAAGAAGAATTTAAAGAAGCTAAAAAAGCTGTTGAAGAAATAGCTGAACAATTGCAAATTCTATTATTACCTCGTGATCCTAATGACGATAATAACTGTTTTGTTGAAGTTCGTGCTGGTGCTGGTGGTGATGAAGCGGCTATCTTTACAGGTGATTTATACCGTATGTACAGTCGTTATTGCGAAAAACAAGGCTGGAAAATTGAAGTAATGAACCTAAGCGAAAGTGAGCAAGGCGGTTTTAAAGAAGTAATCTTTAAAGTTGTTGGTGAAGGTGTTTACGGTCAAATGAAATTTGAGTCGGGCGGTCACCGTGTTCAACGTGTTCCAGAAACAGAATCACAAGGTCGAGTACATACTTCTGCTTGTACAGTGGTAGTTATGCCTGAAATTCCTGAGTCTGAAGCTATCGAAATAAATAAAGCTGATTTACGAATTGATACATTCCGTGCATCTGGTGCGGGTGGTCAGCATGTTAATAAAACAGATTCTGCAATACGAATAACTCATGTTCCTACTGGTGTGGTTGTTGAGTGTCAAGATCAACGTTCACAGCACAAAAACCGAGCACAAGCGATGTCGGTTTTACAAGCACGTTTGCAACAAGCTGAAGATGAAAAGCGTCGAAGTGAGGAAGAGTCTTCTCGTAGAAACCTAGTGGCAAGTGGTGATCGTTCTGAGCGAATTCGCACTTATAATTACCCACAAGGAAGAATGACAGATCACCGTATTAATTTGACCTTATATAGATTGAATGAAGTTATTGAAGGTAATTTACAGTTAGTGCTTGAACCTATTTTGCAAGAAAACCAAGCTGATTTATTAGCGGCTCTTGCTGAGCAAAATTAGTCCGTTATTACTAAATTTTATTCATGAATTTATCTTCATCTGATCCCATTTCAACAATAATTAGTATTGGCACTAAACAATTAGTGTCAATTTCTGATAGTGCTAAATTGGATGTTAGGCTGCTAATCTGCTTTGTACTTGAAAAACCTTTAAGCTATTTATTAACTTGGCCAAATAGACAATTATCTGAACAACAATTTCAACAATTTATTACTTTATTTGAAGAACGTTTACTTGGTAAACCAATTGCTTATTTGGTAGGGTTCAAAGAGTTTTGGTCATTAAATTTTCAAGTTTCCCCTGCAACATTAATTCCTAGGCCAGACACAGAAGTTTTGGTTGAAACTATTTTAGCTAATCATCAAAAATCATCATTAAACTGTTTAGATCTTGGAACTGGAACGGGGGCAATTGCCTTAGCTTTGGCATCTGAACAACATCTTTGGCAAATTGATGCTTTGGATTATCAATATGAGGCTGTGAAATTAGCACAGTTAAACGCCGAAAGATTAGGGCTTACTCAAGTCAGTATTTATCAAAGTGATTGGTTTTCGTCAGTGGATAATAATAAGACTTTTGATGTTATTGTTAGTAACCCACCTTATATTGATGCACTAGATGAACACTTAGTACAAGGTGATGTTAAGTTTGAACCAAAAACTGCGCTTATCGCAGAAAAAAATGGATATGCTGATATTGAAAAAATTATTCATCAATCAATCGCTTATTTAAATCATGATGGATGGCTTTACTTTGAGCATGGTTTTGAACAAGCCTATGGTGTTCAAGATTTATTTGCTCAAAATGGCTTTAGCGAGATCAAAACGATAAAAGATTATAATGGTAATGATCGGGTAACTTATGCCTGTTATAAACAATTCAAATAATTTAACACATGAAAATAATAATAATTTAAGGAAATTTTATGAAACATTTACATATGACAATAGCATTTATTAGCGTTGCTTTATTTACCTTGCGATTTGTTTGGACAATTGCCGGTTCTGCTCAATTAAATAAAAAGTGGGTTAAGATCACTCCACATGTTATTGATACTATCTTATTACTATTAGGGGGCGCTATGATGATGAAACTAGCCCTAAACCCGCTAGAACAGTTATGGTTAGGGGAGAAACTGATAGGCGTAGTTGCGTATATATTTACCGGTTATTACACATTAAAGCTTGCTCGTAATCGTACTATGCAAATTATTGGCTACTTGGGGGCGATGGGCTGGTTTTTATTAGTAGCAAGGTTAGCTATGTCTAAAGAGAATTTATTTTTTTAATGCTGCTTAAGTGTTTATAAAATTAATGATCTTTGCTCTTTAAAAAAGAATTTTATCCCATATTTATTAATAATATTTTAAAAGGTATTAATGTTATTTAAATGAATGATTTGTTGTTGTCTGAAATAAAATCAGAACAAAAAAATTTATTATCATCATTGGTTTTAGTCGAGGAGTATATATTTGCAGAGACTCCAAAATTTGAATCTAATTTGGATGAAATTATTGAGCAATGCCGATTATCAATTGCAGAAATTGAAGAGTCGATGGACAAAGCTGAATGCTTAATTAATGAGCTATATGTGAATCAGTTATTCCTTGATAAAGAGCGAAGCCTCTGGCCAGTAATTTCACATCAAATTTCTACGGCTGTTGACTATAAATTGATGGCGCCTGTTATTAAAGCCGCTATTATCCAAAAGATAGTAAATGCCTGTGATCTGGAAGCTGAAATTGTTTTTGTCCCAGAAACAATAATGGTTCGAATCATTTGTGATGATGTTTACTCTATTATATTTGACCCTACCAATGGCGAGTCTTTAAATTGGCAACAACTTGATTCAAGGTTAGGGGATGTAGAAGGTGATCCAACTCAAATATATTTGGACCCTATGGAAATTCAAAGTATTTTAGTAGAGTATTTAACTTCATTAAAAAAATCACTTATTCATGAAATGCAATTTGATAAGGCATTGAAGTGTGTTGATTTATTATTAGCACTAAGACCTAATGACCCGTTCGAGAGAAGAGATAGAGGTTTTTTACTTCATCAATTAGATTGTTTTAAAGTTGCTTATGATGATTATCAATTTTTTGTGAAAGAGTGCCCTAAGGACCCAGCGGCACAATTATTAAAAATTCAATTAGATAAAATAACGATTGCGGATACTGTGTTACATTAGTAAAAAATAAACATTAAAAATATAATAATTAGATAAACAATTTTGGGAGAAAATATGTTTGCATCTTCAACCACACCAGAGGTGGTTCAACACGCACCCCTTTTAACTAATGACGCTACAGTACTCGGTATTATTGCCATAATGTTAGGCTGGGTATTTTATACTGCTCAAAGTAACTCTGCATTTTGGAAGCGTTTTTATCGTTTTGTACCTGCAGTATTATTATGTTATTTCCTGCCTTCATTGTTAAACACATTTGGTGTGATTGATGGTGAATCATCACAACTTTATTATGTTGCCTCGAGGTATTTATTACCGGCTTGTCTTGTTTTATTAACGATAAGTGTTGATTTAAAAGCGATTGCTCGATTAGGAAATAAAGCCGTTATTCTTTTTTTAACAGGGACTTTAGGTATCGTTATTGGTGGGCCTATTGCTCTATTATTAGTCTCTAGTTTTGTACCAGAATTATTAGGTGTTACGGGCCCTGAGGCTGTTTGGAAAGGTATGACGACGGTTGCTGGAAGTTGGATTGGTGGGAGTGCTAACCAAGCGGCAATGAAAGAAATATACGGTGCAGGAGATCAAATTTTCTCAGCAATGGTAACTGTTGATGTAATTGTCGCTAACTTATGGATGGCTGTGTTGCTTATTATGTCAGCTAATGCAGCAAACATTGATAAAAAAACAGGTGCAGATACAACAGCAATTGTTGACTTAAAGGAAAAAGTTGAACAATTTCATGCTAAACATGGTCGTATAGCAACACTTTCTGATCTGATGATTATCGTTGCTATAGGACTCGGCGTAACGGGGTTTGCTCATTTATTCGCTGATAATATAACGCCTTATTTTATTGAAAATTTCCCTGGTTTAGCTAAATTCAGTTTTCATAGTAAGTTTTTCTGGATGATCGTTTTTGCGAGCTCTGTGGGCATTGCTTTATCATTTACTAAAGCGCGTGAATTAGAAGGTGTAGGTGCATCTAAAATTGGTTCTGCATTCCTTTATATATTAATAGCTACCATTGGTATGAAAATGGATGTAAGAATGATCCTTGATGCGCCAATATACTTTATTATTGGCGCTGTTTGGATGGTTATTCATGCTTCATTAATGTTAATTGTAGCTAAAATGATTAAAGCGCCATTGTTTTACATGGCTGTCGGTAGTCAAGCAAATGTTGGTGGTGCAGCTTCAGCACCTATTGTTGCTTCGGCATTCCATCCTTCATTGGCTCCAGTTGGCGTGTTACTAGCGGTACTAGGCTACACCATAGGAACGTATATGGCTTGGTTTTGTGGCCAAATTTTACAAGCAATAGGCTAGTTTTCTAGCAGCTATTAAATTAATTTACATTTAGGAACAATGATGAGTATTTCTCAGATAAAACTTGGCAATATTGATATAGCTAACGATAAACCTTTCACGCTATTTGGTGGTATGAATGTTTTAGAATCACGAGATTTAGCGATGAAGATTGCTGAGCACTATGTGCAAGTAACTGAGAAATTAAATATCCCTTATGTATTCAAAGCATCATTTGATAAAGCAAATCGTTCATCGGTTAACTCTTATCGAGGGCCAGGTTTAGATGAAGGGTTAAAAATCTTTGAAGAGATAAAGTCAACATTTAATGTTCCTGTCATTACCGATGTTCATGAATGTCATCAGGCTCAACCAGTTGCTGACGTTGTTGATGTAATACAGTTACCGGCTTTTTTAGCTCGTCAAACAGACTTAGTTGTTTCAATGGCAAAAACGAACGCTATCATAAATGTAAAAAAACCTCAGTTTTTGGCTGCACATGAAATGCGTCATATCATTAAAAAGTTTGCAGAAGCCGGTAATGAAAAAATTATCTTGTGCGAACGAGGTAGTTGTTATGGTTACAATAATTTAGTAGTAGATATGCTTGCTATGGAAGAAATGAAAGGTTTTGCTCCTGTGATTTTTGATGCAACACATGCATTACAAAAACCAGGAGGAAGAAGCGACTCTGCTGATGGTCGACGTGCCCAAGCGGCTCAATTAGCCAGAAGTGGTATGGCTTTAGGTATCGCGGGTTTATTTATAGAAGCTCATCCTGATCCGAGTATTGCGATGTGTGATGGCCCTTGTGCATTACCTTTGGATAAATTAGAGCCTTATTTGGTTCAAATGAAAGCAGTTGATGATTTAGTCAAAAGTTTTCCACCATTAATCACAGGTTAGTTTTTCTGTTTAGGTGGTGGGAAAAATTACATAACTGTTTATCTAACAATATTAAATAAAAAAAAAGGGTGCTATAAGCACCCTTTAATAATTTTGCGCGAGCATATTATTAAATAAATTTAAATGAAGCCATCAAACTTTATTGCAACTTATCTAATTTGTAACGTTAATCACTCTAGAGAAGCTTTCAACGCGACATTAAGTTCATCTCCGGTTGGGTGGAATAAACTTTTAATTTAGTTTGCAGCCACTATTCAGCAGCTAATGTTAACTTAGCTAGTTGACCATTATTTTTACGGTTAACTTTTGCTTGTGAAATCAATGTTTTTTGCTCATTAATTGAATCATTCGCTAATGTTACTTTAATTTCTTCCATTGATTGAAGAAGGTTTAGTTCTACATTGTTGATTAATTCAACAGCGTTAATTGTAGGCACTTTTACGATTTCAGAAGTTGTTACTTCTGTCGTTTGTGCATTTGCAAAAGTAGTAGTTGCAATTGCAACAGTAAAAATTGTCGAGAGTTTTGTTAAAAATTTCATTATAGTCACCTGTTTAAAACGTCAAATATCCTTATAGATGTTCTTGGACCTTTTCTCTCATGATTGAATGTTTGGTTGTGTATAAACATTTGCTTCTTGTCTACTTATGTTCATAACATAGTAGGATAAAGATGGTGTCCTTCATCTATGGGTGAAATAATAAGTTAATACTGGTAAAAAATAAAATGACATTTTATAATGTGATTCATTAGAAAATCTAATGGATGATTGCTTCTTGAGATTTTTTAGAGCTTTTATTCAATAAAATGTCATAATTAATTGTATGTATAGGTGTTCATTTGGCTGCTCGTTTACCACCACTTAACGCACTCAGGGCGTTTGAAGCTTCTGCTAGACAGTTGAGTTTTACTCGTGCCGCAGAAGAATTGTTTGTTACTCAAGCGGCCATTAGCCACCAAATTAAGTCTTTGGAAGAACATTTAGGCTTAAAGTTATTTATGCGAAAAAATCGTGCGCTTTTATTAACAGAAGAAGGGCAGTCATATTATTCTGATATAAAAAATGTATTTAACTTATTGCATGAAGCGACAGAGAAACTTTTAGCTCGAGGAGCAAAAGGCGCTATAACCGTGAGCTTGCAACCTAGTTTTGCTATTCAGTGGTTAGTGCCCAGGTTAAATGCTTTTAACCTTTTAAATCCTGATATTGATGTGAGAATAAAAGCTGTTGATCAACCTGATAGTTCTTTAACTGAAGATGTCGATATTGCCATTTATCATGGTCGCGGTCGTTGGCCGGATGTTCATGTTGATAAACTTCATACAGAATACTTAGTACCAGTATGTTCTCCTTTATTAATGAATGGTAAAAAACCGTTGAATTCTATCCATGATCTATCTAGTCACACGCTTTTACATGATACATCAAGAAGAGATTGGAAACGCTGGTTTAAAGAGGCAGGCATTAAAGGTGTAAATGTTAATCATGGTCCTATATTTAGCCATTCAGCTATGGTTGTACAAGCTGCTGTTTATGGCCAAGGTATCGCATTAGCGCATAGTGTTTTAGCAAAGCCTGATATCGACGCTGGCCGTTTGATTACGCCTGTTTCTCATACGTTAGTTAGTAAAGATGCTTTTTATCTTGTTTGCCGTGAACATCAAGTTGATTTAGGAAAAATAGCAGCATTTAGAGAGTGGGTACTTGAGACAGTTGCCCAAGAAGAGCAAGAGAATGATTAGTATTTTAATTAAGTGCGAACTATGACTCAAATCACAATACCCGCTATTTCGACGATAGAGAGCTTTGTTCCTGATGCTATAGCTTTAGTGATATTTGCTCATGGTGCAGGGGCAGATAAATCATCTGATTTTATGAATGAGATTTCTGAGTTATTAAATAAAGACAAAATCAATGTTCTTCGCTTTAATTTCGAATATATGGATAAACGCCTAGTTGATGGAAAACGATATCCTCCTCAAAGGATGCCCAAGTTATTAACTTGCTTTGAGTCGGTCTTAGCCAATGTTGATTATTCATTACCTATTTTTCTTGCTGGAAAATCCATGGGTGGGCGCGTTGCTGCAACAATGGCCGAAAATTTATTAGAAAAAGTTAAAGGTGTTATGTGTTTAGGTTATCCTTTTCATCCTCAAAAAAAACCAGAGAACCTCCGCTTAGAGCCCTTACAAAAAACGATTTTACCTATTTTAATTTTACAAGGTGATAGAGATGCTCTTGGTAATAAAAGTGAGATAGATACATATCAATTACCAGAACTTTGTCAGGTTCATTTTTTTCCTGATGGTGATCATAATTTAAAACCCAGAGTTAAATCTGGCTTTACCCACAACCAGCACTTAACATCAGCAGCGAATGCGATGAACAAATTTATTTTAGATAACCTCTAAGAAAAGACTAAAATATGAAACTAAACGCTATTAATAAAATTTTTATAGGATTTGCTGCCCTTAGTGGGGCTTTTTCTGTATTATTCGGCGCTTGGTTAGCTCATGCAAGTTCAAATATTTTAGAAATTGATAAGGCACGTTTAATTACCGCTCACCATTATCAAATTATTCATACACTAGCGTTACTTATTGTAACACTAGCTTATAGGGTAAAAACATCTCGAGCTTTATTTATATCTGCAACTTGTTTCGTTGTTGGTATATTGCTTTTTAGTGGCAGTTTATATCTGAAAACCTATACTGGCATAGCTAGTTTAGGAATATTAGCCCCATTTGGTGGCATAACATTAGCTCTTGGCTGGCTAAGTTTAGTTTTATTAGGTAACGAAAAATCATGACATCAATTGTTTTATATTGCAGACCTGGCTTTGAAAAAGAGTGTGGTGCTGAAATTCAAGAAAAAGCATCGTGGATCGAAGCGTTTGGATATATACAAATACTAAAGAATGAAGGTATTGTTTTTTATCATCTTAATAACACTGAAGATGGTGAAAAGGTAATGGAAAAATTACCACTTAAGCGTTTGATTTTTGCTCGTCAATGGTTTGTTACGTTAACAGATAGAATTGAATTACCTGATTATAATCGTGTTGAAGCTATTGTTGATGAATTAGGGACTGATTGGCAATATGCGGATCTTAGAATGGAAACCCCTGATACAAATGATGGTAAATCGTTATCAAAATTTTGTCGAAAATTAGCAGTACCCTTAAGGCAAGCTTTGCGGAAGAAAAAAATACTCACTGAGAAAAACCAACATGACGGTGCAGTTTTACATGCGTTATTTTTTAGTGGTAATGAAGTGATTTTAGGCTTTTCACTTGGGCATAATACTTCGCCTCATGTGATGGGAATTCCAAGATTGAAGTTTCCAAGTGCTTCACCGAGTCGTTCCACATTAAAACTTGATGAGGCTTTTTTATATTTTATACCCAAAGAAGAGAGAGAGTTTCGTTTAAGTTCAGGCATGAAAGCGGTAGATCTAGGTGCTGCTCCAGGGGGATGGACTTATCAGCTTGTTCGCAGAGGAATGATGGTTACCTCTATTGATAATGGTCCAATGGCTGATTCTTTAATTGAAACAGGACAAGTTAAACATCGAATGGTTGATGGTTTTAAATATGAACCAACTAAAAATGAAATATATTGGCTTGTACGTGAAACTAAAAAGCGTGAAAAAGTTAATATTCCAGATCAAACACCCGTTGATTGGTTAGTTTGCGATATGATTGAGAAACCACATCGTGTTGCAGACTTGATTATAAACTGGTTCACTCAAGGATTTTGTCGAGAAGCCATTGTCAATTTAAAACTTCCTATGGCTAAGAAGTACGACATAGTTAAAGAACTATTAGAGAAGATAAAAGAAGCGTTACCTAACTGTTATTATGAGGCAAAGCATTTATATTACGATCGTGATGAAATTACCTTATTAGTTAAATATAAAGTGCAAAGAGCTAATCAGAGGTAAAGATAAATTTTAAGTTAGGTTAGAAAAATAAAAAAAAGAGCAATCATTGCTCTTTTTTTAGATCAACAGTACATCTGACTATAAACGTTCTAATAATGCTTGAGTGAAATCACTAGTGCCGTGAGAACCACCTAAATCACGAGTTGTTCTGTCACCACTTTCTATCACGTCGGTTATTGCTTTACGAATATTATTGGCTTTATCACCCATATCTAAATATTCCAGCATTTGTATTGCAGCTAATATTACTGAAGTTGGGTTGGCTAAATTTTTACCTGCAATATCCGGTGCACTCCCATGTACAGCTTCAAAAATAGCGCAATCACTGCCGATATTAGCTCCTGGAGCCATACCTAAACCACCGACTAATCCTGCACATAAATCAGATAATATGTCGCCGAAGAGGTTGGTAGTTACAATCATATCAAACTGCTCAGGATTCATGACTAGTTGCATACAACAGTTATCAACGATCATTTCTGTCGATTCAATATCGGGATAACGTTGTGCTACTTCTCGCGCAACTTTTAGAAATAAGCCTGAGGTTGATTTTAATATATTAGCTTTATGTACAGCGGTAATTTTTTTACGACCTTCTTTACGTGCTGTTTCATATGCAAAAGTCACAATGCGCTCAGCACCTTCACGAGTAATTATGCTTTTTGCTTCAGCTTCTTCACCGTCATCTGAAAGTGTTTGGCCTAAACCTGAATACATACCTTCGGTATTTTCACGTATAGTAATAATGTCAATATTTTCGTAACGTGCCTTTGTCCCTTTAAATGATAATACTGGGCGAACATTTGCATAAAGTTGAAATTGCTTTCTTAATGTAACGTTAATTGATGTAAATCCTTCACCAACAGGCGTTGTTAAAGGACCCTTAAGGGTTATTTTATTTTTTTTGATTAATGATAAAGTTTCTTCTGGAACAAGCTCTCCGTGCTTTTCTAAAGCAACCAAGCCAGCATCTGCGTATTCGTAATCAAAGTTACAACCAGCTTTGTCTAACACTTTAATTGTAGCATCGATGATGTCTGGACCAATGCCGTCACCGGGGATGACTGTGATGGTTTGTTTAGCCATTATTTGCCTCATAGTATTTTAATTTGATTTGTTATAATCAGACATTGCAGTCTGAAAATAAAATTTCGCTGCATACAAAAAGTAAACTAGCATGAAGATTGTTAAAAATACTGTAATAAGAGTGTTATTAACAAAGTTTGCAACGATTAGTTTCGTTTATACCTAGAATAGAAATTAAGATACAAAAGCTTAATTTATCTGAGATAAAGATTAATACAATAAGACATTAGTCGAGGCTAATTGTCGATACTATCTAAGTGTTGTTCTTGCTCTTGTAATGAGTGTTTAATTGTATACTCGGTGATCACGTCATCTAAACCTTTGTAATGCTCAGCTTTAGCATATTCAGCCAGGTAATTGTTAACAAATAATAGATAAGTACATTCATTTTGAGTAGTAATGCCATCCGATTTTACATGTTGGGTGCGATAAAATAAGACTTGGTAATTTGTATCTTTAGATTTTTTTGCTTCGGTAATGTCAGGACTACCTAATTTTTCAATCGCCTGGTCAAAAGTAAACTCACCTAGTTTAAGTTTGCTGATAAATTGTCTGTTATAGGCTTCTCTGTCTTCCCATTGCATATTAGCAGGGCTGTCATCATAAAAACTAACAACTAATAAAACGAAAACACCGTACGCAGCTAATGCTAAAATAATACGAGAAATGACCTTTTTGTTCATGTTGACCTTTAAATGAGGAATATTAAATATAAGTAAGTGCTATAGCATAACTATATGTGAAAATGATTGGAAGTTCTTAACCATTAAACTCGGTAAATACTCGTTTCATCTCATAGTGTCTATTTTATAGGAGTTATGCCTAGGATGTTGCAAATAAACGGATATCTTTTAAATTAAAACCCAAAGGGATGTCTTGTTTTAATTGTAATAATTTCTTACTCAATTCTATTTGTTCAGTGTGTTGGCTCAGTTTGTCAGAAATACTGCTCTTTAAATCGGAGGCAACTAATATTGAATTCAACGAACCATATTGATTTAATAAATTGGCAGCAGTAATTTGTCCAATACCAGTCACTCCAGGAATCTTATTAGTCGAATCACCTGTGAGTGTCCATAAATCGAGTAACTGTTCAGGTTTAACATCAAACTTTTCTTTTACGTAAGTGTTATCTAAATAGCGTCGATTAAAGTAATCATAAACTTCAATATTCTGATTTAATAAAGAAAGAAAGCACTTATCAGTAGATATAATGGTAACTTTTTGTCCCCTGAGAGCAACCTTAATGGCTAATGTAGCAATTAAGTCGTCAGCTTCATCTTCATCTGAGATTAATGAATCTACTTGTTGCTCCATAAAAGTGTCTTGAATATTGATTAGCTTATCCGCTAAGTGCTGTGGCATTTTTTTTCTACCCTTTTTATAGTCAGGGTAAATCGCATAACGCCAACAGGGCTTTATACTGTCAAATACAGCAAGTGCATGGCTGGGTTGTTGCAAATCTAGTATTTTAGTTAATGCCGAGTTACACGCTTTTTGAGTATTAAATAATACTTGCTGCTTAGTATTTTCAGACAGTTCATTGTTCAACAAAAATGGCCGTTCTTGTACAGCGTAAATGCGACGGATTAGATTTAAAGCATCAATCAATACTACGTGTACCGACATTTAATTAGCCCTTAATACTTCATAACAAGGTATGTATTCTGTTCCTGGAAGTTTCATACGTTGCTGTTGGACAAACGATGTCAGTAGTTCATCGATTAATTCCATAATTTTGCTATCACCCTTTATTTGAAATGGGCCGTGTTGTCTTATTTCTTTAATGCCTTCAGATTTGACATTACCTGCTACAATGCCTGAAAAAACTCTTCGTAAATTTGCTGCAAGGGTCGCAATGTCTAATTCGAAGCTGATGTGGTTTTCAGTCATGTTTTTATGGTTTGGTTCAAAGGGTTGTTGAAATTCATTTTCAATAACAAGTGACCAATTAAAGTGATACGCATCACCTGTTTGTTTTCGATAGGTTAATACCTCTTCTAGTCCAGATTTCATGCTTTTCGCAACCTGTTCAGGATCATCGGTAATAATTTGATAAAGCTTCTGCGCCTTTTCACCTAATGTTAAACCAATGAACCG
>JAGSHH010000153.1 GCA_023954655.1 Colwelliaceae bacterium | reverse complement strand
TTTCTTTTAGCCATTCTTGGATCTATAGATTCTCTACTGACTTCGCTTGTTGCTGATGCAATGACAGGAACCCAACATGATTCAAATAAAGAACTTATAGGCCAAGGTATCGGAAATACTGTTGCGGGGCTTTTTCATGCGCTCCCTGGTGCTGGTGCTACCATGAGAACAACAGTAAATATTAGAGCAGGGGGGAAGACTGCGTTCTCTGGCGTTACTCATTCAATAGTTTTGTTAATCGTTGTGTTATGGGCTGGACAATTTGCCCAATACATTCCACATGCAGTACTTGCTGGCATATTAATTAAAGTTGGTATAGACATTATTGATTGGCAATTTATCTCTCGCATTAAGCATATGCCTGTTTTTTCAACTGTTTTGATGTTGTTAGTATTATCACTAACAGTGTTTGTTGATTTGATCACAGCAGTGTTGGTGGGAATGTTTGTTGCTAACATAGTGACTATTGAGCGAATTTCTAATGTAGAAATTGATAATATTATTTTTCGACATGGTGACGAATTAATAGGTGAAGACAATCCAACATTATCAAGAACGTTAATCTTTGAAGTTGATGGCCCTGTTAGTTTTGCAGTATCAAGAGAGTTATCAAGGCGTTTTTCTGAGATACATGACTTTGATATTTTGTTAATTGATTTGTCCAGAGCACGTATTATTGGTACTACATGTGCTGTGATGATCATTGATATGATCGAATCGAATCAAAAGGCAGGCAAAGAAGTTATTGTTGTTTTAGGCGAAAAACATGTGAATCAGGCACTTATGTCTTTATCATTAAATGAATTAGTACCAAAAAATCAGCAGTATTTTGAAAGTGTTCAAGCGATTGAAGACCTTCAAAATCGTTCGGCTAGCTAGTAATACATTGCGAATTACAAATTATTTAAATAACTTATAAATCCTATTAAAGAAAACATTTATGATCATACAAAAAGAAACCCATGATATAGAAACCAATACTGGTGCTATGCGTACCTATATTTTTCGTCCAGAAGCTTCAGGAAAATTTCCTTGTATCATTTTTTATTCTGAAATATTTCAACAAACAGCGCCGATAGCAAGAACCGCAGCGATTATGGCTGGACACGGATTTGTTGTATTAGTGCCTGAGGTTTTTCATGAGTTAAATCCAATTGGTACAGTTTTAGGTTATGACGATGCAGGGAAAGATAAGGGTAATCAAGACAAATGGACAAAACCGTTAGAGCACCATGACAGCGATACAGAGGCTTTAATTATGTTTGCTCAAAGACAATCATATTGTTCAGGAAAAGTAGGTGCTATGGGCGTTTGTATAGGAGGGCATTTAGCTTATAGAGCAGCAATAAATGAAAATATTTTAGCTGCATCGTGTTTGTACGCAACTGATATTCATTCAGGTGATTTACCCAGTAATGAAGGTAATGATTCACTTTCTCGAACTAAAGATATTAAAGCTGAATTACAAATGGTTTTCGGAAAGCAAGACCCACATGTACCAGATGAAGGACGTATGAAAATACACATGAATTTGATTAAGTCGGGTAATCATTTTTCATGGCATGAATTTAATGCACAGCATGCTTTTATGCGTGATGAAGGCGACAGATACGATCCACAACTTGCTTTAAGAGTCTATGGAATGGCAGTAGAACTATTTTCTAGAGCATTACGATAATCACATTATCAACAAATAAATGCCAGCAACATAGCTGGCATTTTTGATGATATTTAGCTTGTTCTTACCAAATTTTTACACGTTTTTCTGGAGCAATATACATTTCATCGCCTTCTTTTACATCAAAGGCTTTATAAAACTCCGGCATATTAGATAAAATACCTAAAGCCCTGAAATTACCCGGTGAATGGGGATCTGTAGCAATTAAGTTGCGTAGTGATTTTTCAACCATCTTACCACGCCATACTTGTGCCCAGCCCATAAAGAAGCGTTGATTACCCGTTAATCCATCAATAACTGGAGCTTCTTGGCCATTTAATGAAGCTTGATATGCTATGTAGGCAATGCTTAAACCAGACAGGTCGCCAATATTTTCACCTAAGGTTAATTTTCCATTTACGTGCAAGTCATCAAAAGCTTTAAAAGCATCAAATTGAGCAACTAATGCATCGGTTCGTTCTTTAAATGCGGCTAAATCTGCATCTGTCCACCAGTTTTTAAGGTTTCCTTTTGCATCATATTTACTGCCTTGATCATCAAAACCATGCCCCATTTCATGACCAATAACAGCGCCAATACCACCATAATTTACAGCGTCATCAGCTTCCATATTAAAGAAAGGAGGTTGTAATATCGCAGCTGGAAAGACAATTTCATTTACAGTGGGATTATAATAAGCATTCACTGTTTGCGGCGTCATTCCCCATTCCCATTTTTGAATAGGGCCTCCAAGTTTAGCTACTTCTTTTTTATGCTTTATTTGTTTAGCATGAATGATATTTCCGACTAAGTCATTGGCACTAATGTTGAGTTGTGAGTATTCTTGCCATTTATCTGGGTAACCGATTTTTGGTGTAAATGCGGCAAGTTTTACATGAGCTGCTTTTTTGGTTTCGTCAGACATCCAGACTAAGTTATCGATACTTTTTCCGTATGCGGTGCGTAAGTTTTCAACTAAGTTACTCATCCGTACTTTTGCTTCAGGCTTAAAGTGTTTTGATACGTAAACTTTTCCGATGACTTCTCCTAAATTACTATTAACCACTGAAACGCCACGCTTCCATTGTGGGCGTTGTTCCTGACGACCGCGAAGTTGTTTTGAGTAAAACTCAAAGTTTTCTTTATCTAAGGCAGTGGTTAATGAAGTAGCGAAGCTACTTAGGGTATGAAAAGTTAAATAAGCTTTAATATCTTCTAACGATGTTGATGCAAATGTTTCACCAAACCCTTTGATATAGCTAGGTTGATTGATAATAATGTTTTTTTGTTTTGATACACCTTGTGCGGTTAAATAAGTTTGCCAATCAAAGGCATCAGTTAAGGTTGATAACTCACTGACCGCATACTTATTATAACGTTTATTACTATCGCGTGACTCAACTTTGGTCCAGTGGAAATCAGCTATTTGAGTTTCAAATTTCAAAATGGCTTGGGCAGCTTTTTCACCATTTTTTAAGCCTGCCAATTTGTACATATTGGCAATGTGTTTAACATAACCGTTACGTAATTTTGTAAAACGCTCTGCTTCATTAAAATAGTAGTCTTTATCAGGTAATCCTAATCCACCTTGATAGATATGAGTGGCGTAATTACTTGAATCTTTTGCATCTACGCTGATGTAAAAATAAAGTGGATTACTGATACCTTTTGATTGGTGTTCGCCAAAAAAATGAGCTATATCAGATTTGTTATTCAATGCAGATATAGTCGACAAAATAGATTGTATAGGTTTAATTTCTAAAGCATCACGAGTTTGTATATCCATATATGACTTAAATAAATCAGCCACTTTTTGCTCGTTACTGCCTTGATTTAAGTTAGGTGTGGCGGCTAATTCTTTAATAATAATTTTTACATTTTCACTAGCTTCATCATATAAATCCATGAATGAACCAATTGAGGTTTTATCACTAGGAATGGAATTTGCGTTTAACCACCCGCCATTAACATATTGATAAAAGTTATCTTGGGGGCGAATACTTGTGTCCATGTTTGCTTTTTCAATACCAGAGGACAAAGTTAATTTTTGTGTGCTTATTGCGGACTTTTCTACATTAACTGTTTTATTGGTTACTGTTTTTTCATTACAACCAACAACAAATAATAAAGAAGAACATACTGCGAATGTAATTAAACTTTTCATTGTTTTACTCTTTATAATTTAGGTTTTAGTGTGGAGTAGAGTCTTTATTTCTCAATCTTGAGAAGATAATTTAGTCGTAGATGATAATTCTCTTAAATTAATTTTTCTAGCATCAGACACATCTATTTACATATATGTGCAATTTTCTTGTATATCTATATTTACAAAGGCAAGAGCCAAAAAATGATGTGAGCAACAACCTTTAAAAATTAGTTAATCAACTTTTGTTTGTGATATGCTTTCACTATCAAGTTTTCGTATTAAAAACACAATCTTACTTAATTAAAAGTTTAATTAAATGTTTCATCCCGTTAGTTTTTTTATAGGCCTTCGTTATAGTCGCAGCAGAAACCGTTCTGGTTTTGTTTCTTTTATTACCTTTTTTTCTATTATTGGTATTTTACTCGGCGTTGCTGCACTAATTACTGTTGTTTCAGTCATGAACGGCTTTGAAGGTGAATTAAAAAAACGTATTTTAGGTATTGTTCCTCATGTTGTTCTAAGTAATAACAACAAACCATTAAATGATTGGCGTGATGTCCAACAACAGCTTGTACAATTACCTCATGTTGAACGTGTGACACCTATCATTGAAAATGAAGCATTAGTTTTATCAAATTCCACCCTTCAACCGGTGTTGTTACAAGGTGTTTTTCCAGATCTAGAAAAGCAAAACTTAGTTAACTTGAGTATGCTCAATGGTGATTTTTTATTGTTAGAGAAGACTCCTTATTCTGTTGTGATTGGACAAGCGCTTGCCAGAAAGTTAAATGTGGTTGTTGGTGATAAATTACGTTTAGTATTACCGAATAAAATGACGTTCACACCGATGGGGCGTATTCCAACACAACGAACTTTTACCGTTGCGGGGCTATTCAATGTTGGTTCACAAGTTGATGATAGCGTTGTGTATGTTCATGCACGTGATGCAGCTAAATTACTACGTAAAAAATTAGATGAAATTAGCCAGTTAAGATTGTATTTAGATGATGCATTTCAGGCCAAAGATGTAGTAAAAAACATTCCTCTTTCATTAACTGATTTTAACTTTATTACTTGGAATGAAAGCCAAGGGACATTGTTTTCCGCGGTAAAAATGGAAAAGAATATGATGTGGTTGATGTTGAGTTTAATCATCGCCGTAGCTGCATTTAACATTGTTTCGGCATTGGTGATGGTTGTTATTGATAAACAAGGCGAAATTGCGATTTTACAAACTTTTGGTATGGATCGTTTTGGTATTGTAAAAATATTTATTAGCCAAGGTATTATTAACGGTGTTTGGGGCGTGGCTTTAGGAACGCTTGCAGGACTTTTAGTAACATTCAATTTGAATTCGATTCTTTCTGGATTGGGTGTGAGTGTTTTAGGTGCTGGTTATGCTAGTCAAGATTTACCGATAGATTTACAGGCTTATCATGTAGTTATTATTGCCTGTTCTGCACTCTTTATGAGCTTCTTAGCAACTTTATATCCGGCGTTTCGTGCGTCTAATACTCAACCTGCAGAGGTATTACGCAATGAGTAATGGTTTACAATGTAAACAACTTAAAAAATCTTACTTTCAAGGAAAAGTGGAAACACCTGTTTTACATGAGCTTAATTTAACCGTCGACAAAGGTGAGTTATTAGCGATTGTTGGTAGTTCAGGTTGTGGAAAAAGTACTTTTTTACACTTGGCGGGTGGTTTAGACACACCAACATCAGGTGAAGTCTTCATAAACGGTATTGATATTCATCAATTAACAGATAAAGAAAAAGCTAAATTTAGAAATCAACATATTGGTTTTATTTATCAATTTCATCATTTAATGATGGAATTCTCTGCGGTAGAAAATGTAGCAATGCCGTTATTGATTAGAGGTGATAAACCCAAATTAGCTCAAAAACTTGCCGAAACTATGTTAGAAAAAGTTGGCTTAAGTCATCGAGGTCATCATCGTCCTTCAGAGTTATCAGGTGGAGAGCGTCAACGTGTTGCCATCGCAAGGGCATTGATCACTGAACCCGCATTAATTCTTGCTGATGAACCAACAGGAAATTTAGATTTCGATACTGCAGAGCAGATTTATCAATTATTAAAAGAATTAAATCAAACGGTGAATACCAGCTTTGTGATTGTGACGCATGATTTAACTTTAGCAGCTAAAATGGACAGACAGTTGCGTTTAGATCACGGTCAACTTAAACCATTAGTGGACGCTTAACTATGTTTAAGCCGTTAAGTATATTTTTAGGGACAAGGTATATTGCAAATAGACAAGGTAAAGGCTTTGCCTCGTTTATCTCTGCATCATCAACAATTGGCATTGCATTAGGCGTAATGATATTAATTCTCGTGTTATCAGCAATGAACGGTTTTGAGCGCGCTTTGGCTCAACATTTATTGTCAATTGTACCGCACAGTGAGTTAATGGCAGTTAATGATCCGATAGATGATTGGCAATCGACAATTCAACAAATTCAAAAAAATCCTCAGATTAATTCAGCTGCTCCTATTATTAAAATGCAGGGGATGATGCAAAAGCGTGATCAACTTAAAGGACTAGAATTAAGAGGTGTTGACCCTAAATTAGAACGTACAGTTTCGAGTGTTGCTAATTATATCTCTTCAGGTTCTTGGCAAGACTTGAATAAAGACAATGCCGTTGTTATTGGTGCAGGCATTGCTAAAAAATTAAATGTAACTATTGGTGATACCGTGCAAATGTTATTACCGCCGATGAAACATGGGAAAGACATTAATCGTCAAATAAGTTCATTAAAGAAAAGAAATTTGCAGGTTGTTGGTATTTTTAAGTTTGGTGGTGAAATTGATAGTAACCAAGCTTATATATCGCTAAATCAAGCGGCTGATATACTCGGATATCACCATGGGCAAGCTCAAGGGATCCGTTTAAAAGTAAACAATGTTTTTCTTGCTCCAAAAATATCTCGAGAAATTCTTTATAGTGTTGATTCTTATGTAGGTGTTTATGATTGGACACGTACTCAAGGGCACCTATATAACGACATTCAATTAGTCCGCATGGTAATGTTTATTGTCTTAGTTTTAGTCATTGCTGTTGCGAGTTTTAATATCGTTTCAACGTTGTTTATGGCGGTAAATGAAAAGCAAAGTGATATTGCTATATTGAAAACAATGGGTGCAAGTTCATTAACGATTATGCTTACTTTTATATTACAGGGGCTAACAAATGGTGTGTTGGGCTGTGTTATAGGAGGCCTTTTAGGTGTATATTTATCAATAAATCTTACAGAATTTTCAATGGCTATAGAAAAGTTTTTAGGTGTGAGTTTTTTATCTGGCGATGTTTATTTTATCGATTTTTTACCCACTTATGTAAATCAAACTGATGTGGTTATTACTATATCTACAGCGTTATTATTAACTTTCTTAGCAACTATTTATCCTGCATGGCAAGCAACAAAGGTAGAACCCGCGCAAGTGTTAGGACAATTATAATATTAACCATTCCAGTCTTTCATTGAATAGATAAATATTGATTGTTTATCTATTCTCTAGTTAATTATTCTCGAAATTGACGTTTCTTCCATTCTCTTATGACTGAAAAACGCCAAAGTGCATGAATGCCAAAATAACCGATAATTGAAAATACAGTTGCAAGTACTCCGCAGCCTAATAAAAATGCAGGGCCTATCGTAGAAAGGCTATCCACCACCCACTGCCAGCTTGCTTCAAAGAAAAACTCTTTACCAGTATCACCTACAAGCCAAGTACCTACCGCATAACAAAAATAGAAAATTGCTGGCATTGTCAATGGGTTGGTGATCCAAACTAGCGCAATAGATAGCGGTAAGTTCGCATGTACTATAATAGCTATGCCAGCGGATAAAACCATTTGAAAAGGGACTGGAATAAAAGCGAAGAATAAGCCTACAGCAAAGGCTTTAGCAACGGACCGTCTGTTTAAATGCCATAAATTACCATTGTGTAAAAGGTCGCCAAAAATTTGCAAATGTTTGTTGGTTTTAATTTTATGGTGATCAGGCATGAACTTTTTAATGATTTTTTTAGGCATACACTCACAAATTATGGAAAGCAATCACTATGGATCGGTGGTTAATCACATTTTTTCTCGGATCTCTATTGTCACTGTTTTTGCCAACAGTGCCAACCTTATTTTATGTTGTTTTACTGATCTTATTCGCTGTTTTGGCTTTTTCATTTGTAAGAATACGTAAATTTAGTGGATTTTTCTTTGGTGCAGCTTGGTTATTGGTCCATGGAGTCATTTATCAAGAAGCGCAACAAAACTCATTGTTATCACCATTTCTTGTTGGGAAACAAGTGGCGATAGAAGGGGAAGTAACAACAATTCCCCAAATAAAGAAAGATACACAACGGTTTAATTTTTCAATTTCTCATATTAATAATGAAAAATTAAGCTCCTCTATTTTAGTTAGACTTTCATGGAAATTTTCTAAACCTCAATTAGTTAAAAAAATATCACAAGGACAAACTTGGAAGTTAAATACGCGTTTAAAAAGA
>JAGSHH010000083.1 GCA_023954655.1 Colwelliaceae bacterium | reverse complement strand
GAGCTCTTAAAAAAGCTATGCCTAAAACGAAACAACAAATGTTATTTCGTGGTCAAAATATTTTAGGTTATCGACATTATGCAGATGATGTTGTTGAAAAGTTTGTTGAACGTGCACATGTCAACGGTGTTGATGTTTTCCGTATCTTTGATGCGATGAATGATGTGCGTAACTTACAAACGGCAATTAAATCAGCAGTCAAAGTAGGTGCTCACGCACAAGGAACGTTAAGTTATACAGAAAGTCCAGTTCATACACTTGAAGGTTGGTTAACTATGGCCAAGCAGCTTGAAGATATGGGCGCACACTCTCTTTGTATCAAAGATATGTCAGGGTTATTAAAACCATACGACGCACAAGAACTTATCGGAAAATTAAAAGAAACAGTCTCATTACCTATCGCTTTACATTGTCATGCAACAACCGGTTTAAGTGTTGCGACACATATGAAGGCAATTGATGCTGATATTGATGTTATTGATACTTCGATTTCATCAATGAGCCAAACTTATGGACATTCTCCTACAGAAACGATTGCTTCAATTGTTGAAGGGACTGAACGGGATGCAGGTTTAGATACAGAAAAGCTTGCTGAAGTAGCGACATATTTCAGAAGTGTTCGTGAAAAATATGCCAAATTTGAAGGAAGTTTAAAAGGTATTGATGCACGCATTTTATCAGCTCAAGTACCCGGTGGCATGTTAACTAACATGGAAGGTCAATTAAAAGAGCAAGGTGCAGCTGATAAATTTGATGATGTATTACAAGAAATCCCTCGTGTTCGTAAAGATCTTGGTAACATTCCTTTAGTGACGCCTACCTCTCAAATTGTTGGTACACAAGCCGTATTAAACGTATTAACAGGTGAGCGCTATAAATCTATTACTAAAGAAACTGCAGGTGTTCTAAAAGGTGAATACGGTGCTACAGCTTCAGCAGTTAATGCTGAACTACAAGCTAGAGTTTTAGATGGCGCTGAAGCAATTACTTGTCGCCCTGCTGATTTAATTACACCTGAAGTAGATAACTTATCTGCTGAATTAGAAGGACTAGCTAAAGAGAAAGGTATTAAGCTTGCAGATGAAGTAATTGATGATGTATTAACCTATGCTTTATTCCCACAAATTGGCTTGAAATTTTTAGAAAATCGTAATAATCCTGACGCTTTTGAACCGGTACCAACAAAAGAAGTGCCACAAGCTGCACTTGTAGCGAGTAAATCTCAAGGTCCAACTGAAAATTATTCGGTAAGTGTTGATGGTAAAGTTTACGATGTAGTTGTTGGCCCAAGTGGTTCTGTAAACTCTGTTGAATCGGCAAAAGATGCTGATATCCAGCAAACTGCTTCAGTGACGGCTGATGAAACATTAAATGCACCTTTAGCGGGTAATGTTTTTAAAGTATTGGTAAATGAAGGCGATCAAGTTGAAGCAGGTGATGTTGTCATCGTAATGGAAGCGATGAAAATGGAAACTGAAATTCGCGCAGTAAGTAGTGGTGAAATTGTTTCTGTAGATGTCAGAGAAGGCGATTCAGTTGCTGTTGGCGATACATTGTTAAGTTTAGCATAGGGTGAACTGATGGAGTCATTACATATATTATGGATGTCGACGGGATTAGCTAATTTTGAGCTAGGTCAAGTCGTGATGATGTTGGTGGGTTGTTTATTGTTATTTTTAGCAATAGCAAAGAACTTTGAACCTCTTTTATTACTGCCTATGGGTTTTGGTGCGATATTAACTAATATCCCATTAGCAGGCTTCTCAGAGGTTGGTGGTTTACTGCATTATATTTATTATGCAGGTATAGATACAGGAATCTTCCCATTATTGATTTTTATGGGTGTAGGGGCAATGACTGACTTTGGGGCGCTTATCGCTAACCCAAAAACTCTGCTTTTAGGTGCTGCTGCTCAGTTCGGGATTTTTGCTACTTTGTTTGGTGCAATTGCATTAAATTATATTGGCTTAGACTTTACCATGAAAGATGCTTCTGCCATTGCCATTATTGGTGGTGCAGATGGTCCAACTGCAATATTTTTAGCTTCTAAACTAGCTCCTGAACTATTAGGTGCCATTGCAGTAGCAGCATACTCTTATATGGCGTTAGTGCCAATTATTCAGCCGCCAATAATGCGAGCGTTAACAACTGAAAATGAACGTAAAATTGAAATGGCGCAACTTCGTCATGTAACCAAAATCGAAAAAGTGATTTTTCCTTTAGGTGTTTTATTAATGACCATTTTCTTTTTACCTGCAGCAACCCCGTTAGTTGGTATGTTCTGCTTAGGTAACCTAATGAAAGAATGTGGTGTGGTTGATCGTTTAAGCTCAACAGCGCAAAACGAACTCATTAATATTGTTACGATTTTCTTAGGTTTAGGTGTAGGTTCTAAACTTAGTGCCGATGCATTTTTAAATACTAAGACATTAGGCATTTTAGCGTTAGGAGCAGTTGCTTTTTCTATTGGAACAGCCACGGGCGTACTGATGGCTAAGTTAATGAATAAGTTAAGTAAAGAAAAAGTAAACCCTTTAATTGGCGCTGCGGGTGTTTCTGCAGTGCCTATGGCGGCACGTGTGGCTAATAAAGTAGGATTAGAGTCGAATCCTCATAACTTTTTATTAATGCATGCCATGGGGCCAAATGTTGCAGGTGTTTTAGGTTCAGCAGTTGCTGCAGGTATTTTATTAGCACTTGTAGGCTAATAAACTAAAACGCTATTTTATAGATTCTAAAATGCTCATAACGTAATGTTATGAGCATTTTTTATTGTGATAAACTTACTACTCCAAAACTTGGTAATTGACTATAAGTTGTTAATTTTTTTTGATAAGTTGCAATACTTTCTTTGCTTATTAATTTATCTAGTTTTTCTTTTAATAAACTACCTTCAATAGTGTTTTTTACAGCAAAAGTTGCAGGTATTGTCATTAATTTTTTATAGTGGATATTAATTAAATTCAGTTTTTGAATAGTAGACATCATTGAGATACGTTCAAAGATAACAGTATGTATTCTTCCTTTATTCATCATTTTCACTAATTGGTTCAAACTACTTATCTCTATAAACTTATTTCTAGGTATTTGGGATATCTCTGCAAAAAAGTCAGCATTTCCGATGAGTGTACCAATACTTTGGTTTGGTAACGTATCTAGATCAAGACTTGCTTTATTTTTTGAAAACAAATCAACTGTTGCATTAAATGACCAATTTAGTTCTTTTGCATATTGATAATAATCAGCCGTTTCATTATTTTTAGGACTAATTCCTATCATTTCCAATCTCTGAGCTTTTAATTCTCTTTTAGCTCTTGCCCAAGTCATTAGGTGAAAATTGAATCTGAGATCTGATTGCTTGCTCAAAGCGCTAAGCATATCAATAGCATAACCAGTACCATCTTCATT
The DNA here is from genome assembly GCA_023954655.1 of Colwelliaceae bacterium. Taxonomy (GTDB): domain Bacteria; phylum Pseudomonadota; class Gammaproteobacteria; order Enterobacterales; family Alteromonadaceae; genus Thalassotalea_H. Next base: position 9,840 of record JAGSHH010000083.1, on the reverse strand, counting down.
GATAAAAGGAGGGAATGGCTCTAGTCCAACGCTAATTTCTTGAGAGCTGGCTTGAAGTGGTGCTATCAATAGCAATGCAATAAAAGGGAATGTAGATATTCTCAAAATAAATCCATATTTCTCTTATACTCCGATAATATAAGTTTAAGGATGACGTTTAAATTGTAGCCAATTATTATTTGTTTTTTCAAAGCAAACTCGATCATGTAGTCGACTGGCTCTACCTTGCCAAAATTCAATTGAATGTGGAATTACCCTAACACCTCCCCAAAAGTCAGGTAAAGGAATTTCTTCGTCTCCGAATTTATTCTCATATTTTTTGAAACGTTCTTTGAGTTCATTCTCTTGGTTAAGCTTCTGACTTTGTTTAGAAGCCCAAGCTCCTATTTGACTGCCACGATCTCTACTATGAAAATAATCTGCAGATTGCTGATGTGATGTTTTTTCAACAGTACCCTCAATCCGTATTTGACGTTGTAAAACATTCCAATGAAATAATAAAGCTACTTTATTGTTTTCATTCATTTCAATATTTTTTCGACTGCCGTAATTGGTATAGAAAACAAAACCACCTTCATCGAATGATTTTAATAAAACCATACGAGAACTCGGTTGGCCCGTTGAATCTACAGAACTTACAGACATTGCTTCAGGTAGTAAAATTCCCGATTTATTAGCATCACTAAACCACTGTTCAAATAATTCAAGTGGGGTAGTATCAGAAGAGATTTCAGGCAAAGGTAAAGCAACACCTTGGCCGAAGGTAAGTAGACAACGTAACTTTTCTATTAAGGTCATTTTTTGAATGAGGTGATTTTTTGTGTGATTATTCTAACAGGTAATTTTTAAAGAACTAATATTAATTGATAAAGAAGTTAGGTTAGTGCAAAGAGCTAATGTAAAACTTGTATATAGTTACCAATCATCAGTATCATCTAAAAGTTCTTTAAGACGTTTTTTTTCTAATAAATCGTCAATTCGTTGCCGTACTTTGATATCTTTTACTTCATTTTTCTTCATATCTATTGCCGCATCTTTATCAATATCTAAATTATTGCTATCCAAGCCTTCAGTTGAATCGTAGGTCATATTTAATTGCCTATTAATGACTCCTCATATTTTGAAACATAGGCAAGAAAAGTAAAATTTTCAAATGATTTTTAAATTAGACAGAAATAAAAAACCAGCATTAAGCTGGCTTTTTTAATCAGTAAACACATTTACCAACCTTCGACACCTTTCATGTCAGGTAATTGGTGAGCAATGCCTTTATGACAATCAATACACGTTTTGTCGCCATCAGCAAGTGAGGTAGAATGCTGTTTCGAGGCCCTAGAACTTTGAGCAGTAAAATCCATGTAATCGAAGTTATGGCAGTTACGACACTCTAAAGAATCATTTGCTTTTAAACGTTCCCATTCGTTTTGTGCTAAACGCTTTCTGTGAGCAAGGAATTTATCTCTGGTATTGATCGTACCAAATATTTTACCCCAAACCTCTTTGGAAGCTTGCATTTTACGAGCTATTTTATCAGTCCACTTGTGTGGTACATGACAATCAGGACAAGTTGCACGGACACCCGAACGGTTTGAAAAATGAATCGTTGTTTTCAGCTCTTCATAAACGTTATTTTCCATTTCATGACAACTGATACAGAATTCTTCTGTATTCGTTGCTTCTAAGGCTGTGTTAAAACCACCCCAGAAAATAATACCAGCGATAAAACCACCTACAACTAAAAAGCCTAAACTAAAATAAGCACTAGGCTTCTTCATCGTTTGCCAGCCAATTTTGATTAATTCTTTCATAAAAGGCTCCTAGTGCTTTTTAGCTGATTCTTTAGATTTCATTAGAGTATGCATATCAATAAAATCGTTATCGACTAATGGTTTAGTATCTGCTTGTGTTGCATGACATTGGTTACAGAAATAACGTCGTGGTGATATCTCTGCCAAAAAGTTACCGTCTCTGTCCATAAAATGCGTCACACTTACCATAGGTGCTTGAGACTCCTCAGTACGTGTACGGCTATGACAAGACATGCACTTATTAGAATTTAAGTTAACTTCGTAATTACGTGTTTTATGCGGAATTACTGGCGGTTGCATTGGGTAATTTCTTGTTTGCTTGATGTCTTCATTTACCACTTTAGGAATTGCAGCTGGTTTCACTTGTGTGTCAATGTTAACTTCACCACGTAGTGTTGCAACATGCTTCTCTGCAGCAAAAACAGACGTAGTTAATAGTATTGAAACTAATAACGTTTTAACTAAATTGTTAGTAATAGTTTTCATATCTTTCTCCTATACCTTAACCACTTTAACAGCACATTTTTTATAGTCAGTTTCTTTTGATAAAGGATCTGTTGCGTCTAATGTCACTTTATTCACAAGACGACTGGCATCAAACCAGGGCATAAATACCAAACCGATAGGCGGCTTATTACGACCACGCGTTTCAACACGTGTTTGTACTTCACCTCGACGAGAAACTATTTTCACTAAATCACCACGACGCATTCCACGTTCTTTTGCGTCATCTGGGTGCATATACACTAGAGCATCTGGTACAGCTTTATATAGTTCTGGCACACGTTGAGTCATTGAACCTGAATGCCAATGTTCTAATACTCGTCCTGTTGAAAGCCACATGTCATATTCAGCATCCGGCGACTCAGCTGCAGGTTCATAAGGCAGTGCAAAAATAATTGCTCGGCCATCCTTTTTACCATAAAACTGAAAGTCTTTACCTTCTTCTACGTACGGATCAGAACCTTCTTTAAAGCGCCAAAGTGTTTCTTTTCCATCAACAACAGGCCAACGTAAACCCCTTGTTTCATGATATCGGTCATAATCTGCTAAATCATGTGCTTTACCGCGTCCAAAACTTGCGTATTCTTCAAAAAGTCCCTTTTGAATATAAAAACCAAAGTGACGTGCTTCATCATTAAGTCTGTCTGTTGGAACTTGATTTATTGAGAATTTATCAACTTGGCCATTTTCAAATAATACTTCATACATTGATTTCCCTTTATAACTTGGGTTTTTATCAAGTAACTCTTGAGGCCAAACTTCTTCAATTGAAAAACGCTTTGAAAACTCTACTAACTGCCATAAGTCTGATTTTGCTCCTTGAGGCGCTTCAACCATTTGATACCAAGCTTGAGTTCTACGTTCAGCATTTCCGTAAACCCCTTCTTTTTCTACCCACATAGCTGTTGGTAAAATTAAATCAGCAGCTTGTGCTGTAACTGTAGGGTAAGGGTCTGAAACAACGATGAAGTTTTTCGGGTTACGATAACCAGGATATGCTTCTTCATTAATGTTTGCAGCAGCTTGCATATTGTTGTTACACATCGACCAATAAAAGTTTAATTCGCCATCTTTTAGCTTACGATTTTGTAATACTGCATGGTAACCCGGCTTTGGTGGAATAGTTCCGTTAGGGATTTTCCATAGCTTTTCAGATAAATCGCGGTGTTTCTTATTTTTCACAACCATATCTGCGGGTAAACGATGTGAGAATGTTCCAACTTCACGCGCGGTACCACAAGCTGAAGGTTGACCCGTTAAAGAAAATGGACTGTTACCTGGAGTAGAAATTTTACCTGTTAATAAGTGAATATTATAAACAAGATTATTTGCCCAAACCCCACGAGTATGTTGGTTAAAGCCCATTGTCCAGAACGAACATACTTTAATTTTTGGATCGGCATAAAGTTCAGCTAATGCGTTCAGGTTTTCAACAGGTACGCCAGATATTTTTGATGTGTATTCAGCTGTATATGTGCTGACAAATTTGGCATATTGATCAAAATCTATTGGAGCTGAACCGCCTGCTTTTTTATTGTTTTTAGCTTTCTTTTCAAGTGGGTGTTCAGGGCGTAAACCATAACCTATATCTGTATTACCTAACCTAAAATTAGTATGTTTATTAACAAAATCTTTATTAACACGATTAGTTTTAATTATGTAATGAGCGATAAAGTTTAAGATTGCTAAATCTGTTTGTGGTGTAAAAATCATGCTGTTGTCAGCAAGATCTGAACTACGATGGGTAAACGTTGAAAGTACAGCAACTTTAACATGTGGCGCACTTAAACGGCGATCTGTAATGCGAGTCCATAAAATTGGGTGCATTTCAGCCATGTTTGACCCCCAAAGCACCATTGCATCGGTAGCTTCAATATCATCATAACACCCCATTGGCTCGTCTATACCAAACGTACGCATAAAACCACCAACTGCTGATGCCATACAATGGCGAGCGTTTGGATCGATATTGTTAGTTCTAAAACCAGCTTTCATTAATTTTGATGCAGCGTATCCTTCAAATACCGTCCATTGACCTGAACCAAACATGCCTATGCCTTCAGGGCCTTTTTCTTTTAATGTTTTCTTAGTTTTTTCTGCCATGATGTCAAAAGCAGCGTCCCAAGAAACAGGTGTGAAATCACCTTCTTTATCAAACTTACCATTTTTCATTCTTAATAATGGCGTAGTAAGTCTGTCTTTACCGTACATGATTTTTGAAAGGAAATAGCCTTTAATGCAGTTTAATCCTTTGTTTACTGGTGATTTAATATCTCCGTGTGTAGCAACAACTTTACCGTCCATTACTCCTACGTTAACACTACAGCCAGTACCACAAAAACGACATGGGGCTTTATCCCACTTTAATTTAGTGACATCACTACTTGTGATCAGGTTTGTCGCTTTTGCAGGAACTGATACTCCTGCAACTGTAGCAGCAGCTGCTACAGCGTTTGCTTTGATAAACTCTCGGCGATTAATGGTCATATGTTCACCTATTATTCTTCAGTTAAAAATTGATGATATATCGGAGATAAACTTAACAATCCGATATGATGTTTTAATTGGTCGATAAAGAAGCCAATCTTCTTTTGGCTAGAGGCTTCAATAGTAAATACTATTTTTCCTTCGTCACTTACGGCATGTATTTCAGCACCTTCAATTTGAGTGATCTCTTCAGTAAGTTCAGCAATATGTTTATTTATGGCATGACCTACAAAGCTAGCAACATGGTATTCATTAGGTTGAACATTTGCTGGTGAAGGTGAAAATGTTTGTACGGTGTTCTCAGGCATGAGTAACCTCGTGTTGGTTAATGTTTAACTTTATTGCTTGTTGTGGACAAATGGATATACAAGCACCACATTGGTTACAATCTATTAAATTAACGTTAGGTTCTGGAATACTTGAAGATTTGTAACTAAAGCTGATTGCTTTACTATCACATACGTCTTGGCAGCTTTGACAAAGAATATTATTTTGTGCAAAACAATTATTACTAATTTCTAACGTAGCAGGCCAAGGTTGAATCTTTTCTTGTTCTATAAGGTCTTTATTTATAAAAAGTGGCTGTTGACAAACCTCTTGGCATTTACCACAAAAGGTACATTCATCTAGAGTAAAATCTATGGTTGGAAAGCCTGAGTCATCGAGCTTAATTATTTTACTTTCACATGCATCAATACAGTCACCACATTGGTTACACTTTTCAACAAAATCACTCTCGCTATTTATCCATGGTAAACGTAAAGCCGGCGGCTGTTGTGACAGCTTCCCTCTAAATAATCTACGTCTACTAGGATTTTCTAGTTTATTATTCATTCAAAAGTCAACCATTCAAAACTATATTTAAGATGTTGGTGGCCCAAAAAGCATTTGACTAATCCAAATCATAAAGCCAAAACCGCCGACTATTACAATTGAAAGAATTGGGGCTAGGAAAACAGCAAGAAAAATGAATGTGTTTTTTTCATACTTTTTAATTTGCTCTGGGGAGCCGTTATCGGTCATTGAAAAATCCTTACTTTTTGACGAGTTATTATTGTCTCTTATTATCGTATTTCTCTATATTGATCTAGATCAATGTTATCGGTCTTTAGTGATATTTATCACATCTTTTGAGAGCAAAAATAAGTGTAGTTTAGATTTGGTAAAATGCTTGATAGAATTAACTTATCTTTATGAAAAATAAACATCATTGTGAATCAATCTGAAATTTGTTCGTGGTTTGAAACCTTAAATAAACATATGCTTAAAACAAGACACCGGACTCTTGTACTTTTGCAGGGGGATAATTCTTGGGGGAAGTTAACTTCTACAGCTGTCATTAAACATTTTAGAAACTTCACAAAAAAGACAAAACCATTAAATATTAAAGTCTGGGGAGATGACTTTTTAGATGAAATAAATAAAGGTGATTGCCAAGTTGTTAAGAATTACCGCCATCATTTAGGCAGTGAAAATGATTTAGTGATATTCGCGGATAATGATTTTCACCCTGATGCTTTTGCCGCTCTTTCAGGAACTCTGATATCCGGAGGAATTCTTATTTGGATTATTTCACCAGAAGAAGTACAGAATGATGATGACTTATTTATTCAACGATTATGGCGTAAAGCTCAACGTAGTCATGATATTTATACCTTGTCACAGAGTGACAACTATTTACCAAACATTGATCAGGTTGAAAACTTAACAGAAAATGATTCTACTGTTGGAAGTAAAGAATTTGTAGAGTTAGAAAGCGGCTGTAAAACATATGAACAACTATCTGCTGTTACTGCAATAAATAAAGTTGCTAGTGGGCATAGAAAGCGTCCTTTAATATTGACGGCGGATCGTGGTAGAGGAAAATCCTCAGCTTTAGCAATCGCTGTTGCTAAAAGGTTGTTGTCTACAACGGTTACTGAACTACAAAAAATATTGATAACTGCACCGCATATAGATGCATTAAGCATTTTTTTTGCACAATTAAAATTTTCATGTCCAGATGGGGAGTTCAAAAATAATACGTTTTCTTTTCATGGGCATTATGTCGAATTTATCGCTGTAGATGTATTATTAAGAGATAAACCTGCTGCACATTTGCTTCTTGTCGATGAGGCTGCAACAATTCCCGTATATATTTTGTCGCAATTAGTTGATGTCTATCATCGTATTGTTTTTTCGTCGACACAGCATGGTTATGAAGGTGCAGGACGTGGTTTTGCGATAAAATTCAAACAAGTACTAAAGGAAAAAACACCTGACTTTAATCAGCTCCACATACATCAACCGATCCGGTGGACAGAAGGTGATCCTCTAGAAAATTATGTTTTTGAATCATTTCTATTAAACTGCAAAAATGCTTTGCTGGTTAATCATGAAAGTGATGAAAAGTCACTAGATAAAATTGCTTTCAGAGAAGTTAATCGAAAAGAATTGTTTGATAATGAAAAGTTGTTACAGCAAGTCTTCACCGTATTAGTGACAGCTCATTACCAAACATCACCGAGTGACTTAAAGTTATTATTAAATAATCAGGCAGTTCGCTTATTTATCATAGAAGCAAGCTCTCTAGTTGTTGCTGTCGCTTTAACCATGAAAGAAGGAGAGGCTTTAGAACATCAGATTGTCGATATGACTCAAGCAAAAAGTCGACTTAAAAACCAGTTTTTACCTCAGTCATTGTTTCTACATAATCATTGTTTAACTGCTTTTGAATATCAGTATTTAAGAGTCATGCGAATTGCTGTATTACCCAATTTTCAGCAAAAAGGTGTAGGGTTATTATTATTAGATAAAGTGAAGGGATATGCTCTGGAAAACAACATTGATATGCTGGGAACAAGCTTTGGTGCAAACGATTCTTTATTGAACTTTTGGCACAAAGCTGACTATAAAAATATTCGATTAGGTTTTACTACAGATAAAGCTAGTGGTGAGCATTCTACGGTATATCTTTTTCCTTTATCTGCTCCGGCAGTCAATTTAGTGGATGATTTACAAACTCAGTTTTATAACAGCTTTATTTATCTGTTAACTGAACATTTTCAAAATGTATCAACCAGAGTAATTGCTAACATCATCAAACAGTGGCCTGTTGAAAAGTTGCCAGAATTAACTTGTTTTGATGAGCTTGTAGTTGTTGATTTTAAGAATAAAAAAAGTCTTTTGGGAAATTGTATTTATAGCTTACATTTAAAGTTGATCCACCAATTAGCTATGAACCCTGAAGCTTTTCAAAATACATCAATGGTAAAAGAAGTATTAATAAAGCGGATTTTACAAAAGCAAGAGCCTGCTTCTATTTGTAGTGAATATGCTCTAACAGGAAAAAAACAATTAAACCAAATGATTATCGATGGTTTTAACCTTTGTAACTCTTAATTGCTAGCTTTGGTTAGTATTCTAAATTAACACTGTTATTTAAAAGTGTTTGCCATATTACTTTTTTAGCAATGTTATTAAGTGATTGGCATTCGTCACCATGAATTATCCCCATCGAAATTAATTTTTCTAATACACTTTTAGGCATTGCCACTTGTGCTAAATTTTGATCAATATTTATTTTTTTTAAAGTCATAAAACCCTCGGTATTCATTGGTAATTTAACAGTGATAATTAAGACTAAACTACAACTACACTAAATGCAAATAATTATCATTTGTATTTAGTGTGATTGTAAAATTGTAGTGTTGGTATTTTATGATGAGATCAAAATTAATAGTAAAAGTGTAAATGGCATATGGATTAAGTTTTGACTCTAAATATTTTATCGGACTTGAAAAATTCCACTTCACAATATTTTACATAAACCATATAAAATATTGTCAAACTTAGTATTAATTTACTTATATGCAGGTTAAGATTTCCTTCATAAATAAAGAGATAAACAAGGAGATAATCTTTGACAACATCAGTAATTGAAGTAAAAGAATTAACTAAAGTTTATAATGATGTAAAGGCTGTTGATGGAATCAACTTCTCTATTAATAAAGGGCAATGTTTTGGTTTGTTAGGGCCAAATGGTGCAGGTAAAACTACAACAATTGAAATTATGGAAGGAATCATTAAACCTTCATCTGGTGTTGTTGAGTATTATGGTCAACCCGCCAAAAGTGATATTTCCCAGCAAATTGGCATTCAATTTCAGCACACTGCTTTGCAAGATTTTTTAACGGTGAAAGAAACGTTAGATTTATTTACAGCTTTCTACCAAAATACGTTATCACACGAACAATTAATTGAACTATGCGACTTAAAAGACTTCCTTGATAGAGATAACCGTCTTTTATCTGGTGGCCAGCGTCAGCGATTATTATTAGCACTTGCATTGATTAATGATCCAGAAATAGTGTTTCTGGATGAACCTACAACAGGTTTAGATCCGCAAGCCCGTCGTAACTTTTGGAAATTAATCAAAAATATAAAAGCAAAAAATAAAACAGTTATTTTAACAACTCACTATATGGACGAAGCTGAACAGCTTTGTGACGAAGTAGTGATTATGGATAAAGGAAAAATAATTGAAAGTGGTACGCCTCATCAATTATTGAATAAGCATTTTTCAGATGTTTTTATTTATTTACCTGTAGAACAGGTTAGTAATGAATTGATACTCAAGCATGATTGGAAAAAAGTTGGTGAGAGGGTAGAGATAACGACCACACAAGTAGAAAGTACTTTAGCGTTATTAATGAAAGAGCAAGTATCTCTTGAAGGTCTACATGTAAAATCAGCTAATTTAGATGATTTATTCTTAAAGCTCACAGGACATTCATTGAGGGAATAATATGAATTTAAAACGATTTTTAGCGGTAGTTAAGGCCCGAAACATAGAATTTTTTAGAGATAAATCTTCATTAGGGTGGAGTTTAGCTTTTCCTATTTTATTACTTGTTGGTATGTCATTTGTGTTTTCTGGTGAAGGAAAGGCGGCATATAAAATAGGGATTTTAAATTTATCACAAGTACAATCAACTTTTTTAGATACCAAATTTATAGATTTTATTGATTACCAAGATAGCGAATTAGCAAAAAGAAAATT
>JAGSHH010000120.1 GCA_023954655.1 Colwelliaceae bacterium | reverse complement strand
TCCAGGAATGATGTGGACTTCAGGGCGCAGTGAGAACTTTGAGTTTCCAAGAGATAAAGATAACAGTTTAAATAGAAAGCAACATTTTTGGTCTGTTGACAATATTATCTTTGTCCGCAAGAAGTCGAAATTACAGTGGAATGGCAAACAATTTTCCGGTGTTGATAGAGGTATCGGTGCAGGTCTAGGTTTCGTGGTTTACGATATGCTTGCTGCAGATGGCGTATTGGCTACTGATATTAAAGATTCAGAATTGGGTCTTTCACTAGTGGCAAATAACAGGTTAGATGGCTATGTAACCAACGAATTTGTCGGTAAAAAACTTATTCGTCAACTTAATATGAGTGAACAGATTACCTCTTTACCAATACCTTATTACAGGTCTGGAATCTTTTTTGCCTTTTCAAAGAAATCGATTAATGCTTCAAAGGAGGATAAAAACAATGTTTGGGCTGCATCTATAAAAGCTAGGCTCAGGTTTGAAGCATTACTTAAAAAGTCAGCGAAAAATTGATCTTATACCACTTTGGTGAACACTTTAGTCAACTATCATAAGCCCCAATTAGGCGTTAAATGCTTAAGTAAAAAGTTTTAACTCATTTAAATTTATAATTTTGTAATAAAGTACAAAGTATTAAGACTAGTATGCTAAAGCACTTAATTTAGGAATACTGTTATGATTGCAGAAATAATGTCTATCTTTCAACCTTCATTGAAGAATCTAGAGAAAGCTAAAGAAAGAAAATTAGATCAAAATGAGAATGAAGGCGATTTAAAGAAAAGAACTGAATTAGATAAAATTCTTAAAGAAGGCCTATCACCTAATAGCTTTAAATAAGGCTAGAACAGTATGCAGTTTTCGCATATAACAAACACAATAAGCACGGAACTGCTAACAGTTGGCTCAGTTCCACTTCATTTCACATTTTGTCAACAATTATCAGCTCCTTCACAGGGCGTTGTTAAGCCTAAGGAGGTGTCATGCAACTTGCAGATGAAATAATCGAACTTTCACCATTTAAAGATTCTGATTTTGAGTTTTTTCAAAAAATTATTACTTGTCCACAGATGATGGAACATGTCTATGATCCTTTGACCTATGATGAGGCTAAATGTTCTTTTCAAGAACGATTACCACCATGGAAATTTGAAAGTGATAAATGGCGTTCCTTTATTATCACTGAAATTACAAATGGTGAAAAGTTGGGGTACATATCTCTTAGAGTTGTTAATCATGAAGCTAAAATTGCTGAAGTAGGCTTTATGATTAAGGCAGGTGCTCAAGGTAAAGGTATCGGTAGTAAAGCACTTAAACTTATGAAGCAGTATGCATTCGATACATTAATGCTAAATAAGCTGGTTGCTTTTTGTTCTGTACATAATTCTGGCTCATATAGCTTACTAGAGAAAGAAGACTTTTTCCGTGAGAGCTGCTTAAAAGAAAACACCTTAATGAATAATCAATACAGAGATGATTATGCGTATGGTTTATGTAAGCCGGCTTTAGTATAGCTGTTAGTATTTTTAAAGGTACGAGTCACTTTATTTATTAAAGATAAAGGGGTTTATATCATTTTCAAACTAAATTACAGAACGAATAAGTGTTATATAAAACGCTGAATCAATTTCAGCGTTCTACAAAGTTCCGAAATTTACTTATTACCTGAAAGTGAAAGGATTGCTACTTTACCTTCAGAACCGGCAGCTAAAAACTTACCGTTATTAGCATCAAGAGTATAAAACCCCTTATCACCTAGTTTAGCGTTGTTATTAGGAAGTATTTGCCAACTTTTTCCATCATCAAAAGAAATGTCACTATTAGTTTTTCCTGTAGCTAGGCAAATATTATTCTGACAACTCATTGCAGTTCTTAAGCCGTTTTCACCTGCATCTACTTTTTGCCAGACACCATCGATTAATGTCGCCATATTGGAATACTTTTTAGGACGTTGTTCATAATCTCCGCCTAACACAAAAGGCTGCCCTGAGTGATTCAGTGCTAATCCATACCCTCCGGCAGTTTGTGTCTCTTGGAATAAAGGTACTTCGTATCGTTGCCAACTTTCACCAAAATCATTACTTGTATAAATAGAGGCGGAGAAACCACCGGTAGTAATATAAGCTTTGCCATTTTTACCTGTAATCAAGGTATTTCCGCTAGCAGCAAATGCAGCTTCTTTAGCAAACATTTTAGGTAGTTTATTTTTAGCGATACGTCTCCACGTTTTACCTCCATCTTCCGTTTTTTTTACGACATAAAAACCATCAACGGGGTCACCTAATAACAATCCTGTTTGCTGATCCCAAAAACCTATAGAATCAAAAAAACCTTGTTCATCTGTATTCTGATAAAGTAATTGCCACTTATCTCCGCCATCAATTGTTTTATAGAGCATTGATGATTGACCACTGCCTACACCCATAATGATTGCTGTTTGACTATCAAATAATTCTATATCCCTAAAACCAGTTTTAATAGTCGACTTAACAGATTTATCTAACCATGTTTTTCCACCATTTTGGCTAACAAAAACACTATTATCGCTTCCAGTTACCCAAAGTGAGTCATTAATTATTGCAGAGCCACGCAACGAAGGACTCCCTGAAATTTTATGGTGTTGCCAACTGGGTATAGCGTCAACTGCTTTAGCAATTGCGGGGGCGGAAAAAATATTTATTAATGCGAAAATACATAAATAAGATTTGGAGCTAAAGCTTTTAATTAAAGACAAATTGAGTATTTTTTTCATTTTATTATTCTAATAGGTAAAAAGACTTATCCACTATATCTATAAAAAGAATGAAATAACAACCTACTTACAATCACAACTTGAAGTATTGAATGGCTTTATCGTTGAATTTTGAGCTAAATTAAGCGATAGTGAACTCGTTCATTTACTCATTGAATAAAATTTTAGATAAGTACTTTATAATGCTGAATGTAGACGAAAAAGTAATTGCAGATATTGGCCGTGGTTTTTCAGTGCCAGCACAACCCGATCTTTTATTGAAGTTGCAAAAGCTAATGGCTGATAATGAGCCTGATATAAATATTATCGCCGAAACTATTTCACAAGATGTTGCCGTTTCAGCGACCATTCTTAAAACAATCAATTCTCCAGTTTATGGATTATCTCGTTCAATATCAGACATTCATAAAGCTGTTCGTTATATCGGTTTAAATGGCATAGTATCATTAGTTACTAATACATTAATTCGTAAGAGCTTTAATCAAAATGATTGTGGCATTGCTTTAGAAGAGTTTTGGACAAATGCCAGTAATATTGCCAATACAAGTGTTTTGATTGGTAAATCAATCAAACAAACACTTTCATCTGATAAATTATTTTCAATTGGGTTATTTCATGATTGTGGGATTCCCGTCATGGCAATGAAATATAAAGATTATTCTGAAACTTATGAGCATGCTTTTAATACTCCGAGTGAAACTTTAACTTCAATTGAAGAAAGCGTTTATCAAGTTAACCATGCAACTTTAGGTTATTACGTTGCTTCTTCATGGCGATTGCCTAAAGATATCTGTCAATTAATTTTGAGTCATCACGATAGAAAATTTCTCGATATATTAAATAATCAAAGTCAGCAATTTTATTTTGCCATATTAAAAATGGCTGAAAATATAGTTCACACTCACAAACATTTTAGAGATGCTGCTGATTGGGATTATGTGAAAGATTCTATTTTTACTTTATTAGATTTTGATGATGATGATTATCAAGATTTATTAGAAGATAGTGTTGAGTATCAAGGTTAATTTAATACTTATTATGCTTTTAAATAACTAACTTACTCTATTACAATAAGGTGTTATAGAGTAAGTATTATAACGGCTAGTGTTAAATATTAGGCTGTATTTTTTTAATGCTCCCACCATCTATACCAACATAAATATAACCATCAACACCTTGCATGATACTACGTACTCGACCAATGCCGTCCAATATTTTATATTGCTGAACTACTTTATTATTTTTAACCTCTACTGCAACGATATAACCAAACTTCATGGAACCTAATAAAAACATCCCTTTTAATTTAGGATACTGTTCAGAATTTATATAAGTCATTGCAGAAGGTGCAATGGAAGGTGTCCAATATAACTTTGGCTGCTCCATGCCTATTTTTTCAGTTATTTCAGTAAATTTACTTCCACTATAATTAACACCAAAACTGATCACAGGCCAACCGTAATTCAAACCTGATGATATTGTGTTTATTTCATCTCCTCCTCTAGGACCATGCTCATGCGACCACAATATATTAGTCAATTTATCAAAAGCTAGACCTTGAGGGTTTCGATGACCATAAGAAAAAATAGCTGACTTTTCCCCTTGCTGATCAACAAAAGGATTGTCATCTGGAATCCTTCCATCGTTATGCAAACGATAAATTTTTCCCCCGTCTTTATTTAAGTTTTGAGGGTTAATATCACGCTTTCCACGATCTCCAATTGAAAAATAGACATAACCATTATTATCAAAAGCAATCCTGCTTCCGTAGTGCCGACCATTGGTAGAATTTGCTTGTCCTTTATATAATCGTTTCTGTTGTGACAACGACAAAGTTTCAATATTTAATTTTGCTCGCATTAAAGCAGTATTACTGCCTCTACCTTTCCCTGAATTATCTGAATAAGTAAAATATAACCACTGGTTATTATTAAAATCAGGATGCAAAGCAAGATCTAACAAACCACCTTGACCGTTATCGTCAATGCTCGGTAATCCTTTTATGGTTTCTTTTAATAATTTCCCTTTGCGAACAACTCGTAACTCACCTTTACGTTCAGAAACCAAAATATCACTATTCGGTAGTTGCACCATTGCCCAAGGTATATCGACCCCTTGACTAACATCGATAGCACTGTATTTATTGTCAAAGGCAACAGTGTTTAATGGGTGTGAATCAAAAGCATGGCTTATCCCCGTGACCAACCCAAAACCCAAAATTAAACTTTTTAATAATCTAAATTTCATAATGTTCATTGATTAATTTTCTAGAATTGGTGGTTGGCTACGTCTTTTCTTTGTAAAGACTTGACTAATATCTTCTTTAATTAAATAGAGAGAAGGAATTAAGAACAAAGTGATTAACGTAGCAAAGACAATACCGAAACCTAATGATATAGCCATTGGGATAATAAATTGCGCCTGTAAGCTTTGTTCAAAATAAAGTGGAAAAATACCAAAGAAAGTCGTTAAGGATGTTAATAATATTGCTCTAAAGCGTTGAGTACCTGCTTGCATGACAATCTCAATCATTCGCAAGCCACTTCCTTTCGCTTTATTAATAAAGTCGACCATAATCAAGCTGTCATTTACAACAACCCCAGTTAACGCGATAAAGCCAAACATCGACATCATGTTAATAGTTTTACCTAGAATAAAGTGACCAAAAATGGCGCCAATAATACCAAAAGGAATTACCGACATGATTACAATAGGTTGTGCATATGATTTGGTTGGAATAGCAATTAATCCATAGATCAAGAACAACGCACCAAGCGCAGCAAAACCTAATTGATTTAAAAAGTCTTGTTGATCTTTACTTGCTCCTTCAACGCCATACTGAACAGAAGGATAGTCCGCTAATATATTAGGAATTGCATCTTCATTCATTTCTGAAACGACTTTACGAGATTCTACTTTTTCACTATCAATATCGGCTGAAATTGTAATTGAACGCTTTTGATTAATGCGAGTGATACTCGAGAAGCCTTGTCCTATTTCAATATCTGCCACTTGATAAAATGGTACTTGAGCGCCACTTGGTGTTCTTATCCACATATCTTCTAGGTCAGCTACAGATAAACGGTCTTTTTCAGGGTAACGAACCATAACTTTTAGTTCATCTCGACCACGTTGTATTCGTTGAGCTTCATCGCCATAAAAAGCCTGACGTACTTGTTTAGCAAGATCAGCTAGTGTTAAACCTAATACCTCTGCCTCTGGCTTTATCGCTAATTTAATTTCTTGGCTACCGCGACTAAAGGAATGCCTAATATCATAAACACCGTCATAACTTTCTAACTTACCTTGAATTGCTTCTGCAGCAAGTTCTAACTCTTTATCGTTCTTCCCGGTTAGTTGAAACTCTATTGCTGCTCCACCGCCAGCATTTGTTCCAGCAAAAAAGCGAAGTTCTTTAGTTCCAGGAATTTCACCTATCTCATCACGCCAAAGTTTTTCAATTTCATATGCATTTAATTCACGATTTTCAGATTTAACTAGCTCTAATAAAAAGGTGGCCTGGGTATTCCCTCCGGTAAAAACCATTGAATGCTTAATGAAAGAATTGCCATTAAATTTATTTTGATTGGCAATGGTTTCTACCGCTTTGTTAACCCTCTCAATCGCTTTATTTCTTTTATGAGGAGCCGTTCCATCAATCATTATGATTTGCCCCTGAATAAAATCACTCGGAATATTCGGGAAAACTTCTACTTTGACAAATGAGCCAGAAATCATACCAATAGACAGTATTAGAATTGCGACAAATGTCGCCATAGTGTTGTATCGTGCGATTAACGCTTTTTCTAATAAAGGTTTATAAGTATGATGAATAAAGTGCTCTAATTTATTTTTGAATTTCATTTGAAATAGCTCTAATCGATTAGAGTTTTCAGGAGTAAGCGGCACATATTTCATGTGTGCTAAATGAGCAGGCAATATCCATTTAGATTCAATTAATGAAAATAACAAACAAAAACCAACCACTATCGTAATTGACCTAAAGAAAGCCGCAAATGTTGCATCAATAAACAATAATGGCGCAAATGCTGCGATGGTAGTTAAGACACCAAAAGTTGCAGGCATTGCCACACGCATTGTGCCACGAATTATATTGTCAGTTGAATGCCCATATTGTTGAATTTCCGAATATGCACTTTCTCCAATAACAATGGCATCATCAACGACTACGCCAAGCACCATTATAAAAGCAAATAAGCTCAACATATTAATCGAAACCGACCATTCCCCTAATAACGGCATCATAAGAAAGGCACCAAAAAAGCTAATAGGAATACCTAACATCACCCAAAAAGCGACTTTTATCCGCAAAAATAATGCTAATACAAGAAAAACGAGCAATGCGCCTATCAACATGTTTGAAATCATCATGTCTAGTCGAGCGGAAAGGTAATATGAGGCATCTCCCCAAACATTTAGTTTAGCGCCTTGTGGTAAATTCTCATTTTTCTGTTCAACATATTGTCTAACTTCAGCGGCAATTTCTAAATCATTTTGATCACCTGTAGATTGCACCATAATACTAGAAGTCGGTTCACCATCAAAAATAGCAAAACCCTTTTCTTCAACAAAACCATCAATAATATTAGCCACATCGGATAAGATTAATCGAGTACCGTTGGATTCAGTTCTTAATACCAAATTTGAATATTCAACGCCGGTATAAGCTTGTCCTTGAGTGCGAACAAGAATATCGCCACCAGTTGTTTTAATTGTTCCGC
The DNA here is from genome assembly GCA_023954655.1 of Colwelliaceae bacterium. Lineage (GTDB taxonomy): Bacteria > Pseudomonadota > Gammaproteobacteria > Enterobacterales > Alteromonadaceae > Thalassotalea_H. The sequence continues at coordinate 2,708 of JAGSHH010000120.1, read as the reverse complement.
CTGGCATATCAACTGATGAACGCCTTACAGCCTGAGTAATTTCATCAAAGGATAAGTCGTATTGCTGTAACTTTTCTTCAGATACTTCAATACTAATTTCATAGTTGCGACTACCAACAATCTCTGCACTATTTACACTCGATAGCGCCATTACTTCATCACGAATATTTTGCGCCATGTTTTGTCTAGCACGTCTTTCCATAGGACCACTAATAGACAACCACATCACTTGACCTTTAAATTCTTGTTTAGTGATAATAGGTTTTTCAGTTTGTGCTGGAAAAGTGGTTATTGCATCAACCTGCATTTGTACTTCATCGAGCTTCTCAGCCATTGAATATCCTGACTGTAGCTCAATGGTAACAACACCCATGCCTTCATTTGCAATTGCTGTGATCCGTTTGATCCCTTCTATATCTTCAAGAGATTCTTCAATCTTTAATATTACCGATTGCTCTACTTCTTCTGGCGCTGCTCCTAAATGAGGTACTCTCACTTGAATACTGTTTGGATTAAATTCAGGAAACATTTTTTTATTAATGCTTTGATAAGAATTAAAACCAGCGAGCAAGATAAAAAACATTAATAAGTTTGCAGCAACACTATTTCGGGTAAACCATGCGATAATACCGGTTAACTTTTCTGAAGATTGCGTCATTAGCTTTCACCTATCACTTCAGTATTTTCATTTGGTAGTGTTTCTTCTAAAGCATCTTCTTTATTATTTTCTTGACTGCCAGATACTCGTAAAGACATACCTTCAACAGGAGTTTCTAACATTGTAATGATTAAACGATGTCCAGCAGGGAGATCATCTAAACTATAAACAAAGTTTGCATCGGTTCTGAGTAGATCAATTTTTTGAATATGCAATTTATTGTTAATATCAACCGTATAAATTGTATTAGCGCCATGAAGTGCAGATCGAGGTATAGCCAATATGCCCTCAACCGTTTTCCCTTGTATATCGGCATGGACAAATGCGCCCATTCTTATTTCTTGTTGTGGGTTATTGCTAAGTACAGCATAAGGGTCATTGATTTGGGCAATAATGTAATGAACTCGTGATTTACTATCGACTACTCCTTCATAGCGAGTAATTTTTGCAGGCCAATGTGTGATTTGTCCATCTAAGTCAAACTGAATATCAACAAGGGCTTCTTGTGTTTGTTCTTGATTAATTTTAGGCAAATCTAAAAAGGGAATATCTCGTTGTTTTATTGGTAGCCGAGCTTCCGCGTAATCAATGGCAAATGTTTTAGCTATAGTGCCGCCCATTGATACAAATTGACCAATATCTACATGCTTTTCTTGTAACATGGCATCATAAGGCGCGGTGATTTTGGTACGTTCTAATTTAACTTCTGCAGATTTCAAACTAGCTTGGGCAGATTGCAAATCAGCTTCTGCTTTTTGTAAATTTGGAATACGTAAAGCTAAAACAGGAGCATTGTCTAATGATTCACCACTTAACAACCATTCAGCTTCTGCCTGTTCAGCTCGAGCTTTTTGCTCAACCAAATTTGCTTTGGCATTGGCTAAATTGGCTTGTGCTTGGATTAAAGCAATTTTGTAGTCTACATCATCTAAAGCGAGTAACTGTTCACCTTTCAAAAAGTAGCCACCCACTTTAAATTTATCTGAAACACTCACTACTTTACCAGAAACTTCAGCAATTAAATTGGTCTCAGTTCGCGGTAAAATATTACCCTGAGATGGAATAACAAAGGTAATACTTTCTTTTTGAAGCTTCTCTACTTCAACTAAAGGCGCCTTATGAACAATTGGTTTTTTCTCAGGTTTTGGCGCTAAAGCACTCACAATAATTAGCAATATTATTGCTGCGAAAATAATCGCAAATGGCGTTAGCACATAACGTAAAGGCACCAAACGACGCTCAGAAGTAGTAGACGATTTTTTATTAAACATGTAGGTATCTCAATTTGAAAGGATCATAGTTATTGAATAATTGTTATAATTAATACGTTTATTGAAATAATATAGTTCAATAACTATTTGAATTGAATTTAATTTATTTAAGTTTTTGTAAATTTTGCCCAAGACAATAACAAAGTACGAAAATCATCCATCCCACATGAAGAACTATCATGTGAATCGAAATTAATTCCATCCTCCGCCAATCCTTCTGGCAATATAGCATCACCATTGAAAGCATTAGCTTGTATATTTACATCACCATAGCTAAGAACAAGGGAGTATTCGTGGCCAGCTATAGTTTTTTCTTGAGACTTTCCTGATTCTATTTGATTAATTGCATTGAGGATTAATGATAATTTTTCAGTACTTTGTCCAACCTCAATCTCTAACCAAGGTCCGATAACTTGATGTTCTAATGAAAACTTTGCTTTCGCACTACCTGTTACTGCATCATGAATAAATTCGTATTCCATAACTACCTCAACGCAAAAATAATGACAGGCTAATATTATAAAATTTTTACTTGTTATTAGTATAGAAGAAAACTAAAAAATATGAGACTTTAAAGACTATTGTTTAGCAAAATAAAAAATGATAATCACTTTGAAAACCAACTTTCTTCAAATATATTACTCTTGATTTCTTTAGTTATATTTTTGTTTTTTCATTTAAAAGCTGAACAAATTAAACTTTCACTTGTCTATCATTTATCATTCCAATAATGAATAAAATATTTGTGTTAAAAGGACGTAACAAGGCAATAGTCTTCT
>JAGSHH010000175.1 GCA_023954655.1 Colwelliaceae bacterium | reverse complement strand
TTACTTAAACCTTTATTAAATTAATTGGATTTTAATACGCTTTTAATTGAAGATTAAAATAATTTATTGCTTTACAACTATCTTACATTCTTGAAATCAGTAAAAAAACAGACCATTATATAAACAATATAATGGATAAACCAAATACTCGAATCCGTATTAGGATCAAATGATTATCGATAAAATTAATCACTTTTTTAATGAAAAGTCACCTGGACGACATACTTTAAAACAACTAATTTTAATCGTCGTTTCTTTTTGCATTCATTTTTTCTTGGTAAAGTTTGGCTCTTTATTTACTATTCCTTTTGGCTTTGCAAGTCTTATCTGGCCAGTTACTGGCGTTATGCTCGGTTTATATTTAATTTTTGGTCCTTCAATATTAATAGGTTCTCTTCTCTCTTCATTGTTGGTAATTGATCAACAAAGTGTCATCTCTTTTATTCCAAATTATGCGGTTGTTATTCTAGCTTTCACGAGTGTTTTTCAATTCATAATCAGTAAATACTTAGTTTTACGCTTTTTTAAGCTTCCTGTTAAAATTCACTTTCCAAGTGAAATAATAAAATTTTTACTTTTAACTGGCCCACTTTCTACTTTTATCACTAGTTCTATTTTCGCAATAACACTGTGGGTATATCTAAAATTAAACACTGAATTGCTTTTCTATATTTGGGCCGCAAAATGGATTGGGGACTTTATAAGTATTGTTTTTATTACACCTATTATCTTATTTCTTGGTGAAAATGATTTTGTTCCAAAAGCAAAGCGACCATTTGCCGCTATTTCAACTAGTTTGTTTGTATTAAGTGTTATTAGCTTTATTTATATTTTAAATAGTTACAATACTTTCCAAGAAAAGGAACAACAATTTATTAACTCAACACAACCTTTTGTTGAACATATGAATGTTGCACATTCAACCATTAAAAATCACCTAACGGCGTTAAATGGCTTTTTTCAAGCAAGTGAAACAGTTACAAGAGAAGAGTTTAAGATCTTCACAAATAAAATATATCAATCCGATATTAAAATAAGAGCATTAGCTTGGTTACCATTAGTAAATGATCGAGATAGAGTAGAATTTGAAGAGGGTTTGGTCAAAGAAGGTTTTAATCAGAAGATAAAAACATTAACAGAACAAGGTTTTCAATCATCACTAAAACAGGATGATTACATCCCAATATTTTATACTGAACCTTTAAAAGAGAATAGTTCTGCTATAGGGCTAGATGTATTTACTCACCCTCCAGTAATAAAAAGTGTAAACAAAGCAATTAATGAAAAAAAACATATAATTACACCTTTACTATCTTTAGTTCAGCAGCAAGATAAATATACAGGTGTTATTGTTTACTCTCCTATTTATAAAGCTAAAACACCGACAGAAGTAGAAAAATTTCAAGGCCTTGTTGAAGCGGTTTTTGAGCTAGATGTGTTAGCTTTACATGTGCATCAAAAAATAAATGCGAGTAATTTCACCTACCAATTATCATATGGTGATAATAACGTTTTAGAACACCCTTTATACAACTCACAAGGTATGTTTAATCACAAAATAAAAATAAGCATATTTGATAAAAGTGGAAGCCTTACATTCTCTAGTACTAAATCATTTGAATTAGGCCTAATAGATTGGACTGGTCTTATTTTAATTCTAGTAGGTTGTGTCATCGGTATTATTAGTGTCATGCTTGTTTTTCTCATTATTAGTTTTAATTATTCACTCAAGAAGAAAGTAAAAGAAAATACCGCAAAATTAATCAAGAATAATGATGAATTGATTCGAGCCAATAAAGCTAAAAACTTATTTTTAGCAAATATTAGTCATGAATATAGAACGCCATTAAATGCCATCATTGGTTTTACAGAAATAGCTAAACGTGAAACAAAAGATCAGAATGCCATTGATTATTTAACCAAGATAGACCACTCCTCCAATATTTTACTTAATATTGTTAACGATGTTTTAGATATTTCTAAAATGCAAGCAGGAGAACTAAACCTTGAAAGCAGGTCATTTAACCCCTCAATAGAAATATTATCGGTTATAGATATGCTTACAGAAAAAGCCAATGAAAAATCTATTACTATTACCAAAAGCCTACATCAAAATTTTAATACTTGGGTCGCTGGTGATGACTTTAGGTTTAAGCAAATACTGATTAATTTATTGAATAATGCAATCAAGTTTACCAAAAATGGTGAAATAAATATTAATGGTCATTGCCAAAATACAGAAAGCACCCGAATTTTAACCTTTACAGTACTCGATACTGGTATTGGAATTAATAAAGAGCAGCAAATTAATATATTCAGTGCTTTTGCTCAAGCCGAAAGTTCAACAACTAGAAAGTACGGTGGTACAGGGTTAGGTTTATCGATTGTAAAGCAGTTGTGTACCCTTATGAATGGCGATATAACATTAACAAGTCAATATGGAAAAGGTAGTGAGTTTACGGTTACATTAGAGTTACCTCAAGCTCAAAAGCCAGTTAAACTTTCGGCATATAAAGAAGAAAAGCTTCAACAATCAAACTTTGAAGGCATTAATTTACTCGTCGTTGAAGACAACAAAATTAACCAAACCATTGTTCAAAAACAATTGGAATCTTTAGGTGTAAGTTGCGATCTAGTGGATGATGGTCAAGAAGCATTAAATTACCTCGAACACCAAATACCAGAATTAATTTTAATGGATTTACAAATGCCAACTATGGACGGATTCACAGCATCCAGTATCATTAAAGAAAATGATAAACTAAAAAACATCCCTATTATTATTTTAAGTGCTAGTGTTGGTAAGGAAGACAAAGAAAGAGCAAAAGAATTAGGCATCGAAGATTTTATCCATAAGCCTTTTCAACAAGCAGATTTAAAATATGTACTCAACAAATATTTAACTTGAATCCCCCCTTCCAGACAAATAAAAAAAATAAAGCGGTAACTTATATAGTGTTACCGCAAATTTATAAATGCTATTTATAATTGATTATTAAACCAACTAACAATATTCGTTGCTAAATGTTTATCTTTATCTAAAAGAGGATAGCCATGATCGCCTCCTTTATAAGCGATAAACTTACTATTCGTATTTTTAGCTTTTTTAAATAATGTTTGGGCACTAGTATACGTGCCACCATCATCTTCAGATGCAATAATTAGTGTTGGTTTTGCTGCTAGCATTTTAGAATATCGTTCAATATTTTCCTCTCTTTGACCTGAAGAGAAAAAGCTAATTACTTGTATCGGGTTCTTTTCTGCAAGGTTAATTGCTTGAGAACCACCACAACTTGCTCCAATTACACCAACACTTGCCTTACCTGAAACTTTACTGATTAAATAATCATAAGCTTGTTGAACGTCGTCGCCCCAGTTTGTTGACATTTTTCTCCATGCACTTCTTCTTTGTTCTTGTGGCAATGCTTGAACTTTATCTATATCAAACTCATCATTGATACTTTCACCAAAACCACGAAAATCAAGGCTTAACGCATGAATGCCCTGTTGAGATAATTGCTCACCAATATTGTCATACATTGTTCGATTGTAATTACATTGATGTAGCATCAAAACAGCACGATTACTTTTAGTATTGCTTTGGTAATAATCAGCTTTTAGTGCAAAACCCTTATCAGTCGTTAATGTTAATTCTTCAGCTTGAGCAGTGAGTGTACTTAAGAAAATAGCAGCCGAAAGTGTTTTAAATAATAACTTCATAAAAATCCTTATACTTGTTTTATTTTTAAAATTGATTTACGCACAACGATAAATTATCGGATCAAATTAAAAATACAAATGACAAATCGCTGAAAGGCAAAATATTCAAGTTAAACGAAAAACATATGTCGAATTGTGTCTGAAAGGTATTTTCTTGCAAAACTATATTTGCTCTAGTAGTTTATTCACAAAATAACAACAATAAACAAAGGTATTACATGTCAATTGATACAATTTATAAAGTCACTTTACACCCCTTCATTAATGAATCTATTGCTAGTTTAAAATCTATGACCAGCCTATCAGGTTCTTCAGGCGACATTTTCATGGATAAAGTTGAAGATTTTCGCTTTAAAGGTTATGCCGTTTGTTCAAATATTACAGGGTGTTTAGATGGTGTTGTCATGATGCACCACTATCCTGAAACAGCTGTTGCAATTGGTAATTCAGTTTGTCAAAACATGTTTGGAGAAACGTATGACTATAAAGAAATTAATGACGAACTTAGTAATGCACTAGCTGAATGGGGTAATACAATAGTTGGTAGAGCCACAGATTTATTAAGCCGAAACAATTTAAAATTTGACTTTTCAAGCCCATATTTTATTCATAACTTTGACGATATGGAAAAATATCTTGAAGGTGTTAAAGAAATAGTTACCGTTTCGATTAACGTTGAAGGGGTTGGACGATATTATTTTAATTTACTGGTTCGTAATGTTAACTTTCAAAAAACTAACGTAGAAAGAGAACAAAGTACCGGCATTGCTAATCCACACTCAACACCTTTACCTCAAGAAAGTAAAATTCTCTTAGTTGATGACAGTTCAATGATCCGAAAAGCATTAAAACGATTCTTAGCGGGCTTAGGCTATAACAATGTTATCGAGGCTGACGATGGAAGCACTGCTGTTGAAGCGGTTAAAAATGAAGCTCCTGACTTTCTCTTTATGGATGTTGTAATGAACAATATGAATGGTAATGAAGCATTAAAGAACATACGTTCAAACGGTTCTGATGTGCCTGTGGTTATGTTGTCATCTGTTACAGATAAGGCATTAGTTGATGAATGCCAGCAAAGTGGAGTATCAGGCTTTATCTTTAAACCGATTCAGGCAGATAATGGTGCAGAGATAATCAAAAATTATTTAAAAATAGCTTAAAAGGTTATTATAAGTTTTATTAATAAAGCACTTTTAGTCATTAAAGTGCTTTTCAATTTACAAAGACTTTATATCTTATCTAGCGTCAATAGCTCACTCACAATCAGTTTTAAGAGAAAAGTTTCTCGCTCAATAGAAAGCCCTTTTTTCTCACTATTGGCAATAGTATGTTCATTGTGGCTGATAGCTTCGTGAATATTCATCCATATGGGATGCATGCCGTTATCAATTTCATGAGATTCTAATTGAGGATCAAGCAATTCATCATCTATTGTACAAACATAGCAATATGATTGCATATGGACGATATCAAAACCTTCTTTGTACCATGGCCTGAATTCTTCATACAAACCAAACTCTTGAATATTTTGTACATTATGTGCGCCTGTTTCTTCTTTTAATTCACGGACAAGGCCATCAATAATAGCTTCGCCTTCATCTACACCACCACCTGGTAAACTGTAGTCATGATAACGTTTGGTATAAAGAAGCAAAATTTCATCACCATTTATAACAATGGCTCTGGTCGCTTTACGAGTAAATTTATTACGATTTATATCATGAATAGCCGGGTGAATAGTTGATTTTAATAAGCGCATAAAGAGGTTTAAATTAATATTATGTAGTGTACAAGTTGGAAGGAATTATTCAGTCTGAGATTATACTACCTAAATTAAGGTTAATAATAGATGTTAAGGCAATTATTAATATCGTAAAGTTTTCTTTTTTTTAAGTAAGGTTTATATTTAAACTACTAATCTTTAAAAATAAACTGATATTTACATTTGCCTAAATTTACGAATCAGACAACAAAAACAAACATAAATAAGTCAATTGTAATAACCTGGCTTATATTTTTTTTGATAACTTCTTCTGTTTTAGCAAAGCCGTTTAACGTGGTTGTTGGTTTAACCAAACCACCTTATGTAATACAAGAAACTAATAGTGGCTTTGAAATCGAATTACTCTCTCAATTGTTAACTTCGATCGGAAAAAAACCAAATTTTCTATATGTTCCTTACGGACAATCTTTACGAATGCTAGAAGATAAAAGCGTAGATGCTTTAATGACGGTTAATACAAGTATTATTAAAGACATAGATTTACTGAGCGCCCCCTATGTTACTTATCAAAATGTTGTCATTACTTTAAAACAGGAGAATGTTTCCTTAAAAGGCATTAGTGATTTATCTATATTACCAACTGCGGCTTTTCAAACTGCCAATAAAGTATTAGGAGAAGAATATATTAATGCAGTTAATAAAAACCCTAACTACTTTGAAGTTGCCACTCAAAAAAGACAAGCCAAGTTATTATATGAAAATAAAGTCAATGCTTTAGTGATTGATTTAAATATTTTTAAGGTAGTAAGCCCTTCCGTTGGAGGTATGAAAGATTTGAGTGATGTTGATATTCATTATCTGTTTCCAAAGAGCTCTTTTCGATTAGCTTTTAAAAATAAAAAACACATAAAAGCATTTAACTCTGCTTTGGCGGAGTTTAAAAAATCAACAGAATACACAACACTTAAAGATAAATATAACTTGGTACAATAGTTCATTCACTAATGCCAATGCACTGGATCTACTTGGTAGTATTTAGCTAATTGATGATATAACTTTGGATATTCAGAGAAAAAACTTTGTGATTTTTCAAAAAACACTTCACTTGCAACCGCAAAAAATTCTGCAGGATTTGTAGCACCGTAATAATCAAATAATGAAGGCAAACCTCGCCCTGCTTTTCTTTGTAATTGTTCAAAGTGTTCAGTAAATACTTCTGACCAACAACTATATGTTTGCCCTTCACTCAAAATAGGCGCGCCATTTGCTCGACCATTTTCTTGATCTAATTGATGAGCAAACTCATGAATTACCACATTACGTCCATCATCAGGAATTTGTGCCCCATCGAGTGTATCCTGCCAAGATAATACAACTTTACCAAAATCCCATGACTCGCCAGATAGAGCTTGTTTAGCAGTATGATAAACACCACCAGCCCCCATGCTTTGTTGTTCTTTTATAAAAGCGCGAGGATAAACAAGTATGGTTTGTAACTTAGAATAATAATTAGTTTTTCTATTAAGCAGCAATAGACAAGCTTGAGCAGCAACAGTGATTCTTATCTCATCTGATATTTTAACACCGTTACAGCCTATAAATGTTTTTTCTGATAAAAACACATGGATATGCTGCTTCAGTTGCAACTGTAAATCTGATGGCATTTTCCGGAAATAAGGTACTCTTTGCTGAATAATTTTCCGCCACTCTTTTTTAAAAGGCTGGCTTCGAATTTTATCTCGCTGATACTCTCGCCAATATGGTTTACCAGCAGAATACCCAATTAAT
>JAGSHH010000005.1 GCA_023954655.1 Colwelliaceae bacterium | reverse complement strand
AGTCTCGTTAGCCGCTCCAAATCTTCCATTTAATGGAAGTTAGTAGGGAACCAATCTCTACTTTAAAAAGAATTATCCGATGCCCGGGTGGTGGAATTGGTAGACACAAGGGATTTAAAATCCCTCGCTCATAGAGCGTGACGGTTCAAGTCCGTCTCCGGGTACCACTTTTTCTTATTATTACGTTACACTCTTCTACTAAACCATTATTTTCTTCATCCTTTCTTATTATATCTGTCTGAAACGTCAAATCATCTATTTTTCTATCATTAAGCATATTAAAGCTGCTTAATTAAAACCTTCTTATAATCATAGATCTAGTTTAAATATATTCAAACGACCGTTTGAATATTCACCAAAGTTATATTCGGTATCACAATATCTGTATTAGTGTAATTACTCATAATCGATTAGGTTAACGATATGGCAGTAAATAATATACAAAGCCAATAGAACATAATTTGCATCAGCTATGAGGAAACACCTATGTTTACTAATGTTAAAATTCCAGAAAACGGTGAAGCGATAACTATTGATAATGGTTCATTAATTGTTCCAAATAACCCAATAATTCCATTTATAGAGGGTGATGGTATAGGTGTTGATGTAACACCTGCAATGTTACAAGTAGTCGATGCAGCTGTAAGTAAAGCTTATGGAAATGAAAGAAAAATTAATTGGATGGAAGTATACGCAGGTGAAAAAGCGACTCAAATTTATGACAGCGAAACATGGCTTCCAGAAGAAACTCTAGATGTATTTAAAAAATATAAAGTGGGGATCAAAGGTCCATTAACCACACCTGTCGGTGGTGGAATGAGATCTTTAAATGTAGCGCTAAGACAAGTACTCGACTTGTATGTATGTCAACGCCCGGTTCAATGGTTTACTGGTGTACCAAGCCCAGTTAAAAAACCATCTGAAGTTAATATGGTAATTTTCAGAGAAAATTCTGAAGATATATATTCAGGCATTGAATATCAAGCTGGTACAGACCAAGCAAAGAAATTAATTACCTTTTTAGAAAATGAAATGGGTGCAAACAATATACGTTTTACAGAAAGTTGTGGTATTGGGATAAAACCAGTTTCTAAAGAGGGATCTCAACGTCTAGTGAGAAAAGCAATTCAGTATGCTATTGATAATAATCGTTCTTCGGTCACATTAGTGCATAAAGGTAATATTATGAAATATACCGAAGGAGCTTTTAAAGAGTGGGGATATGAATTAGCAAGAGAAGAGTTTTCTGCACAATTACTTAATGGTGGTCCTTGGTATAAAATAGAAAACCCTCAAACAGGGAAAGAAATAATCATAAAAGATGTGATAGCGGACTCTATGTTACAACAAACGTTATTACGCCCGGCAGAATACGATGTTATTGCAACGTTAAATTTGAATGGTGATTATTTATCAGATGCTTTATCAGCACAAGTAGGGGGCATTGGAATTGCGCCAGGCGCAAATATCGGTGAAGAGATTGCAATATTTGAAGCCACTCATGGTACAGCACCAAAATATGCAGGTTTAAATAAAGTTAATCCAAGTTCGGTAATTTTATCAGCAGAAATGATGTTAAGACATATGGGCTGGCTTGAAGCTGCTAATTTATTACTAAAAGGTATGTCAGGTGCTATTAATGCAAAAACTGTTACCTATGACTTTGAGCGATTAATGGAAGGTGCAACTTTAGTAACATGTTCTGAATTTGGTGAATGTATTATTAAAAATATGAGTTAATTGTTAAATTTAATATTATGAAAATAAAAAACACAGCATTTGCTGTGTTTTTTTATTACTTCAAATGAAAAGTTTATTCGTTAGATTCTTCTATTTCATCAGGAGTAATACTTGCTGCATGATGTCCTTTAGGACCTGCATTTAATTCATAATTTACGTCCTGGCCTGCTTTTAATGTACGATAGCCTTCCATTTGAATTGTAGAGTAGTGTGCAAAAATATCTTCACCACCATCCTCTGGACGTATAAAACCAAAACCTTTAGCGTTATTAAACCACTTAACTGTACCGTGAGCCATACTTCAACTTCCTTCTAAAATCATCGGTAATTAGGTATGCTTCCCTAAAAGCATTATCCACCTATAGAAAGTGACTAATAAATCGCCACTGACTAAATCGTAGATAAAATAATTTAATAGTCAAGTAAAATTCACATTTTTTTAACAGAATTTTATCTTGTTTTATCAAAAATGATACAGCAAAACTTGCTGCAACCGACTAATATAGACATATGAGTAATAGAAAACCATCGTTTGAGGATCAAGAACTCCTCGAAAAAGAAGTTGTAAAGCAGTACCAAAAGCCACCAATGTATACAGTTGTTTTGTTAAATGATGATTACACCCCTATGGATTTTGTCATTGATGTTTTACGTAAGTTTTTTAATATGAATGAAGATAAAGCAACTGATGTGATGCTTGAAATTCATTATAAAGGTAAAGGCCGTTGTGGCACATATACTGCAGAAGTTGCAGAGATGAAAGTGAATCAAGTGTGCAATTATGCCATAGAAAATCAGCACCCGTTAAAGTGCACGATGGAGAAAGCGTAATGTTACTAGGTTTAATATGGAGTAGCCTATGTTAAATAAAGATTTAGAAATTTCCCTTAATCTGGCCTTTCGCCAAGCGAAAGAGTCACGTCATGAATTTATGACGGTAGAGCATTTATTACTGGCTTTATTAGATAACCCTTCTTCTATTGATGCACTAAAAGCTTGTGGTGCAGATATGAAAAAATTACGCAAAGAATTACTCGACTTTATCGGGGAAACAACGCCTGTAATCCCTGATGGAGAAGAAGAAAGAGAAACTCAACCTACTTTAGGATTTCAACGTGTTTTACAGCGTGCTGTTTTTCATGTGCAATCCTCTGGTAAAAGTGAAGTGAATGGCTCGAATGTACTGGTTGCTATTTTTAGTGAACAAGAATCTCAAGCTGCATATTTTCTTAAAAAATCAGATATTAGTCGCTTAGATATTGTCAATTTTATTTCTCATGGTATTGCTAAAGTTGAATTGAATGATGCACAACAAGCAGCTGAAGAAACAATACAGCAAACTGATGAAGAACCTAGAACCATAGAGAATTTTGCGACTAACTTAAACGACGAAGCAAGAAACGGCAATATAGATCCGCTTATTGGCCGTGCGAGTGAATTAGAAAGAACTTTACAAGTGCTAGGTAGACGTCGTAAGAACAATCCGTTATTCGTAGGTGAAGCAGGAGTTGGTAAAACGGCAATTGCAGAAGGACTTGCTAATCTAATTATTTCAGAGAAAGTTCCTGAGTTTTTACAAGGGGCAACGATATATTCATTAGACATGGGAGCTCTCCTTGCGGGGACTAAATATCGCGGTGATTTTGAGAAACGCTTTAAAGCATTACTTAAAGAGCTAGAGAAAGAAGGTAATGCCATTTTGTTTGTTGATGAAATTCATACCATTATTGGTGCAGGCGCTGCATCTGGTGGCATGATGGATGCTTCAAATTTAATAAAACCTTTATTATCTTCAGGTAAACTGAAATGTGTTGGTTCTACTACTTATCAAGAGTATCAAAGTATATTTGAAAAAGATCGCGCTTTAGCTCGTCGTTTTCAAAAAATTGATGTAATAGAACCTAGCGTAGACGACACCACAAAAATTCTACAAGGCTTAAAAGAAAAATACGAATCTCACCATGGTATTCGTTATACAAACAAAGCTTTGCGTGCTGCAGCAAAACTATCAGCTAAGTATATTAATGAACGCTTTTTACCAGATAAAGCCATTGATGTAATTGATGAAGCAGGAGCTAAACAACAACTTGTTGCGGCTTCTAAGCGTAAAAAAGTAATCAATGATAACGATATTGAAACGATTGTCGCTAAAATAGCTCGTATTCCAGAAAAATCTGTTTCCTCTTCTGAAAAGGACAGTTTAAAAACTTTAGATAGAAACCTTAAGTTAGTTGTTTTTGGTCAAGATCATGCTATTGATGAATTAAGCTCAGTTATCCGACTTTCTCGTGCAGGTCTAGGCAGTGAAGAAAAACCCATTGGATCGTTTTTATTTGCTGGACCTACAGGTGTTGGTAAAACTGAAGTTACCCAACAGTTAGCAAAAATATTAGGTGTAGAACTGCTTCGCTATGATATGTCTGAGTATATGGAAAAACATGCGGTTAGTCGCTTAATAGGAGCTCCTCCTGGTTATGTTGGCTATGAACAAGGTGGGTTACTTACTGATGCAGTCTTAAAACATCCACATGCGGTTGTGTTACTAGATGAAATTGAAAAAGCTCATCAAGATGTTTACAACATTTTATTACAAGTTATGGATCACGGTACTTTGACAGATAATAATGGTCGTAAAGCTGATTTCAGAAATATAACTTTAGTACTTACCACTAATGCTGGTGTTCAAGAAACAACTCGTCAATCTATCGGGTTTAAACAACAAGATCACAGTGTTGACGCAATGGATGAAATAAATAAGGTATTCTCTCCTGAATTTAGAAACCGTTTAGACAATATAGTCTGGTTTAATCACCTTTCTGATGATGTGATTCATCAGGTTGTTGATAAGTTTATTGTTGAACTTCAAGCACAGTTAGATGAAAAGGGTGTTTCACTAGAATTAACTAAAGATGCGAAAAAATGGTTAGCGAATCATGGCTATGATAAAGCTATGGGCGCAAGACCAATGTCACGTCTTATTCAGGAACATTTGAAGAAACCTTTAGCTAATGAATTATTATTCGGAGGGTTAACCCACGGTGGTGTTGCTAAAGTAGGGGTTAAAAAGGATAAGCTAGTATTAAGTTATGAATCTAAAAAAGAGCTTGTTGAGCATTAAACTTTTATTACAGGCTTTGATATAACTTATCAAATTAAAACCAATGATAATAAGTTGTCATTGGTTTTCTTATTTAACAGGTATAAAAAAAGCCCTAATAGGGCTTTTTTAAAGTATTTTTTGATTTATTATCTTGCACGGAAAATAATGCGGCCTTTTGATAAATCGTAAGGTGTTAGTTCAACCGTTACTTTATCGCCCGTTAAAATACGAATGTAATTTTTACGCATTTTTCCTGAGATATGAGCCGTTACAACGTGTCCATTTTCTAATTCAACACGAAACATAGTATTTGGTAAGGTATCTAAAACCGTACCTTGCATTTCAATATTTTCTTCTTTCGCCATTGGGCGTTAAACCTCTAAATTGTGCGTTAATAAAAAGCTGCGCAGATAATGCCCAAATGATCAGCTAAAGTAAAGCTATAGTGTTATTTATTTACGGTTAACCAGTTATTTTTTAATAAAACTTGGTGAGGGTGATATCGATTTTTATAATTCATCTTTTGACAATCATCTATTTGGTAACCTAAATAAAGATATTCTTTATTAAATTTACTCGCTAAATAGATCTGTTGAATAATAGAAAACACGCCAATACCATTATTTCGATAATCCGGATCATAGAATGTATAAACGGCAGATAATGCATCACTTAAAACATCTGTAACTGCGACACTAACTAGTTTTTCATCAAGCCATATTTCTAAAAATACCTGTTTGGTTAAGTTACAGGTTAAAAAGCTTTGATATTGGGTATAATTTGCTGGGTACATTGTACCGTCATGATGGACTTTATTAATGTACTTTTCATACAATAAATAATAATTTTCTTGAAGTTCATTTTTAATAACAATGTTGAATTTGTTATTTTTCTTCAATAATCGTTTCTGACTCTTTGATGGAAGGTACTCTTTTGCAAGTACTCTCAATGATTTACATGCATTGCAATTAATACAATGCGGACGATAAATTTGTTCACCACTTCGACGAAATCCTTGTGACATTAACCAGCCATAATGTTCCGCATCTTGTAATCGTTCATCAACAGCGATCAGTAATCGCTCTTCTTTATCAAGCAAATAATTACATGGAAATGATTGAGTAATACCTAATTGATAGCTTTTAGTCATTTGATAAATATAGTTGACGTGCTAACCAAAAATCTTGAGGAAGATCTTTAGCAAGAGAAATGTTTTTTAATTGATTAAATTTATCTCGTGATATTTCCAAGCTACCCATGTCAGCTAAAAATGGGTTCTGCATTTGGCAATCAATTAATTCAATATTTTGACTTTGTAATAAATCTGCCAGATAAACTAACGCAATTTTAGAAGCGTTACTTCGCTTATAAAACATTGATTCACCTGAAAAATATCCGTTTATTGCGATGCCGTATAAACCACCAACTAATATACCATCCATCCAAACTTCAATAGAATGTGCGAAACCTTTTTTATGCATTGTTTTATAAGCATCAATCATAGAGTTAACGATCCATGTTCCTTCTTTCCTGAAAGGAGCATCTGCACATAATCCAATAACATCTTCAAATGCTCTATTAACCGTTACAGAAAATTGATTTTTTCTTAGTATTTTTTTTAATGTTTTATTTATTGTGATTTCTTTGCAGTAAATAATTGCACGTGGTTCAGGGCTCCACCACATTATAGGCTCACCGTCACTAAACCAAGGAAATATACCATGCTTATATGCGGAAATTAATCTATCAGTTGTTAAGTCGCCGCCAAATGCGAGTAAACCATTAGGATCTTTAAGAGCGGTATCAATAGAAGGGAAGGTCAGACTATCAGCATTCAGTAAAGGAATAGGGATAGTCTGAGTCATTATTTAATTTTAGCCTTTAGCGTCTAAATAACGTTCTGCATCAAGTGCAGCCATACAACCTGCGCCTGCAGAAGTAATGGCTTGCCTATAAATATGATCGGCAACATCACCAGCGGCATAAACGCCTTCAACACTCGTTTGTGTTGCGTTACCTTCAGTACCACTGTTGATCGTTAGATAACCATCTTTCATAGCTAATTGATCTTTAAAAATATCAGTATTAGGTTTGTGGCCAATAGCGATAAAACAACCAGCAACATCGATGTTTTCTGTTGCATCAGATTTTGTATCTTTTACACGAATTCCTGTAACACCCATGTTATCACCTAACACTTCATCTAAAGTACGGTCAGTATGCAATGTAATATTACCATTGTTAACTTTTTCCATTAAACGATCAGTTAAAATCTTTTCTGATCTGAAAGTATCTCGTCGATGCACTAAATGAACTTCTGAGGCGATATTAGACAAATATAATGCTTCTTCAACAGCAGTATTACCGCCACCTACAACCGCTACTTTTTGATTACGATAAAAGAAACCATCACAAGTAGCACAAGCAGAAACACCTTTACCCATAAAGGCTTCTTCTGAAGGTAAACCTAAATATTGTGCAGATGCACCTGTACAGATTATTAAAGCGTCACAAGTGTATTCACTACTACCAGTCAATTTATATGGCTTTGAAGAAAAATCAACAGATTCAATATGATCAAATATAATCTCGGTTTCAAATTTTTCTGCATGTTTTTGCATGCGTTCCATTAATGCAGGTCCAGTTAAATCTTCTGCATCACCAGGCCAATTTTCAACTTCTGTTGTTGTTGTTAATTGCCCACCTTGTTGCATACCAGTGATCATAACAGGTTTTAAATTTGCGCGAGCTGCATATACAGCAGCGGTGTAACCAGCAGGGCCTGAACCCAATATGAGTAACGGGCAATGTCTTGCTTCGCTCATGAATAACTCCAATAAAGAAAAATTTGAATACAATAATGATTGGGATTTTAAGCGAATAACTCAAGTGGGTAAAACAACTTTTACATAAAAATTTTCACTGAATACTAGAAACTGCCATTTTTATTGTACGTTATACCCCTACACCTAAAAAATAACCTTATTGTTCATTTAATAAAAAAGCCCTGAGCAATTAAACTCAGGGCTTTATAATGTTATTTAGAATTAATTTATAAAGTTGCTAAAGCTTCTTCTGGTGCAAGATAATCGTAATTTAATACATCAGCAACAGGCTTATAAGTGATTTTTCCACCTAATACATTTAAACCTGCCATTAAATGTTCATCTTCAAGCATGGCATTTTTAGCACCTTTATTTGCAAGCGTTACTGCAAATGGTAAAGTTGCGTTAGTTAAAGCCATTGTTGATGTACGTGCAACACCACCTGGCATATTCGCTACACAATAATGAACAACATCATCAACCACATAAGTTGGTTCTTGATGGGTAGTTGCTTTAGATGTTTCAAAACAACCGCCTTGGTCTATAGCTACATCTACAACTACTGCACCTTTCTTCATTAATTTTATGTGATTTCTCGTTACTAATTTAGGTGCTGCTGCACCAGGAATTAAAACTGCGCCAATAACAAGATCAGCATCACCAATTAATTGATCCATTGCATCAGCAGTTGAATAAACAGTTTTTAAACGTCCATCAAATTCAGTATCTAACTGACGAAGACGAGGTAAAGATCTGTCTAAAATAGTTACATCTGCTCCCATACCAACAGCCATACGAGCAGCTTGTGTTCCTACAACTCCACCACCAACAACTAAAACTTTAGCTGGTGCTACACCAGGTACGCCACCTAATAAAGCTCCTAACCCGCCTTGTGCTTTTTCCAATGCATGAGCACCAGCTTGAATGGACATACGTCCTGCTACTTCAGACATAGGTGCTAATAAAGGTAGTCCACCTGTTGCTGCTGTTACTGTTTCATAAGCGATACAAGTAGCGCCAGATGCTACTAGTAATTCAGTTTGTTGCGGATCCGGTGCTAAATGAAGATAAGTGAATAATACTTGTCCAGGACGAAGCATTTTACATTCAATAGGTTGAGGTTCTTTTACTTTTATTATCATTTGAGCAGTTGCAAAAATCTCCGAAGCTGAATCGATTATCTTTGCACCTGCTGCAATATATTGTTCATTATCAAAGCCAATAGAAGCGCCGCCATTATTTTCAACGATAACTTCATGACCGTTTACAACTAACTCTTTAACACCTGCAGGTGTTAAGCCAATACGATACTCGTGGTTTTTAATTTCTTTAGGTACACCAATAATCATACTAATCTCTCTTGTTATATATCTGTTGTAATATTTGCGACTAGTATAAAAGTAAATTGTCGAATTAACCTGTCGTATATTTCACAATGACGATATATAATATCGTAAAATAAATAACCAGTAGGGTTTTATATATATGAGCGCTTTAAACGATAAAAAATTAGATCGTATTGATAAAAACATCCTTTTTGAATTACAAAAAAATGCTCGATTATCTAATGTAGAACTATCAAAGCGAGTAGGGCTTAGTCCAACTCCTTGTTTAGAAAGGGTTAAAAGGTTAGAGAATGATAAATATATTACCGGTTACCAAGCAATATTAAATCCTGAGAAACTTGAAGCAGCCTTATTAGTAATAGTAGAAATAACGCTGACTAAAACAAGTCCTGATGTCTTTGATGACTTTTCTAAGGCCGTACATGATTTAGAAGTAATACAAGAATGTCATTTAGTTTCCGGAGATTTTGATTTTTTATTAAAAACAAGGGTTGCGGATATGGCAGCCTATCGACAATTATTAGGTGATACACTTCTTCGTCTACCAGCAGTGAGTGAAAGTAGAACTTATGTTGTAATGGAAGAAGTTAAATCGACTAATTTTTTACCAATTAATCGATAATATTAATAAAACTGCTCTGTAATTAATTAAACCGTTTATCTCATATCAATAGTTTGTTATTTTACTGTATATAACAACAATAGAATGTCATGGCGAAAAAATTGTCTTTAGAATCTTCAAAATTAAATGGTGTGCAAAGGTTACTTGAAGCTGGACTTCTCGTTTCATGTGTTTTTGCAATGTACATTATGATGGCTTTGTTTAGCTTTGATCCAGCGGATCCAGGATGGTCACAAACAGGATATCAAACGCCTATTAGAAATTTGGGTGGGGCAGTAGGTGCTTATTTATCTGATTTATTACTTAATTTATTTGGACTGATTGCCTATAGCTTGCCATTTGTAATAGCTTTAACAGGATGGATGTTATTCCAAAAATATCATCACTTAATACAGTTAGATTATTTAACACTAGGACTTAAATTTATTGGCTTTATTATGTTATATATTGGTGTTACAGCTACAGCCAGTATGAACTTTGATGATATATTCTATTTTTCAGCCGGTGGAATTATTGGCGATATATTAAGTAACGGATTACTTCCATATTTTTCTTTTGTTGGAAGCACCTTATTGTTTTTAATGTTTATAGGTACAGGCTTTGTTTTATTAACAGGCATGTCTTTATTAAAAATGATTGACCAGATAGGGGCTTATACCATTATGTTTGCTTTTTGGTTAAGTCGGTTACCTAAACTCATTGGTGATAAATTTGGTACACAAATACAGAGTAATAAAAAAGACGATAATAAATCGCTGTCCGATCATCTTAATAGCCCATCATTGATAGACGAATCTAATATAGAACAATTAGAAAAAACAAAAGATGAAGAAATTTCTACTGATTATCATGCGGATTTAGATTCAATAACCACAGATAATAATGATGAAGCTTTTGCAGAAAGTAAAAATGATATCCCTTTTAAATTAGATGAAGAGATAGAACATTTTGTTGATATTGATGATTTAATGGGTGAACCGTTAGCTATTAATGTACAAGAGCACGTTAGTGAGGATGAAATAACGGCAGCTTTTGAAAATGTAGAACCTATAGTTGTTGATGAGCCAACCGCTACAAAAACAACTAATTCCAGTGAAAGTTATCAAGGTTTACCTTCATTAGAACTTTTAGATAGGCCTAATCGTTCAGACAATCCAATCGACCCAGCAGAACTTGAACAGATCAGTCGTTTGGTTGAAGAAAAATTGTTAGAGTTTGGTGTTAAAGCTGAAGTTGTAGGTGTATTCCCTGGTCCTGTCATCACAAGATTTGAATTAAATTTAGCGCCAGGTATTAAAGCCAGTAAAGTATCAGGTTTATCTCAAGATATCGCACGGTCGTTATCGGCTAAGAGTGTTCGTGTTGTCGAAGTCATCGAAGGCAAATCCGTTATAGGAATTGAATTACCCAATAAATATAGAGAAACAGTCTTTTTTGCTGACGTGATCTCAGATAAAAAGTTTGCAGATTCACCTTCTAACCTAGCAATGGCGATTGGTAGTGACATTTCAGGTAAACCTGTCGTCGCTGATTTAGCAAAAATGCCACATTTACTTGTAGCAGGTACAACAGGATCAGGTAAGTCAGTTGCTGTAAATACTATGATCGTTAGTATCCTATACAAATCTTCTCCTGAAGATGTACGTATGATAATGATTGATCCTAAGCAAGTAGAACTGTCAGTTTATAATGGTATTCCTCATTTATTATCAGAAGTTGTGACCGACATGAAAGAAGCGGCCAATGCGCTCCGCTGGTGTGTTGGGGAAATGGAGCGTCGCTATAAACTTATGTCAGCACTTGGCGTTCGTAATCTTAAAGGATTCAATGATAAAGTGGCTAAAGCTATAGAAGCTGGAGAACCATTAATTGATCCTTTATGGCAACCTAGTGATGCATTTAGTCAAACACCACCATTGTTAGAAAAGTTACCTGCCATTGTTATTTTAGTTGATGAATTTGCCGACATGATGATGGTTGCAGGTAAAAAAGTTGAAGAATTAATTGCACGAATTGCTCAAAAAGCTCGAGCAGCCGGTATGCACCTAATACTAGCAACACAACGTCCTTCAGCTGATGTAATTACAGGTTTAATAAAAGCTAATATTCCAACTCGTATGGCACTTCGGGTACAATCACGGATGGAATCACGCATTATTCTTGATCAACAAGGTGCAGAGCAATTACTCGGTATGGGTGATATGTTTTATTTACCACCAGGTGAAGCTGTTTCAATTCGTGTGCATGGCGCATTTGTTAATGATGATGAAGTACATGCAGTGGTTAATGATTGGAAATCACGAGGAGAACCTGCTTATGTTGAAGATATTTTAACGGGTGATTCTGAAAATGATATCTTATTACCTGGAGAGCAAGCTGAAGCTGACGAGAATGCAGAGCTAGATGCTCTATATGATGAAGCTGTTGAATTTGTAACAACCAGCCGTCGTGTCTCTATTTCAAGTGTTCAACGTAAATTTAGGATCGGCTATAATCGTGCCGCACGTATTGTGGAAGATATGGAATCACAAGGGGTTGTGACCACACCCGGTACAAATGGTGCAAGAGAAGTATTAGCTCCACCGCCAGTTAGAGATTAAATCATGATAAATCATACTAAATATATCAAATTCACATTACTTTTAAGCTTATTTATTCAAACTAATGTAGTTTATTCTCAATCTGATGACGTTAATAAAACGGAAATTAAACCGATAGTTTCTGAGGCAAAACAAACATTAATGAAACGGTTATCTGGTTTCAATCAATTTTCAGCTAATTTTTCTCAACAAGTTATCGATGAAGAAAAAAATGTCTTACAAGAAGGGCAAGGTAAACTTGCAGTTAAAAAACCTAATTTAGTTTATTGGGAAACTCAACTGCCAGAAGAGTCTTTTATTGTCTCAGACGGCGTAACGTTATGGTTTTATGACCCTTTTATCGAACAAGCTACGGCATATCGAGTTGATGCTTCTGTAGCTAATACGCCTATTTTATTATTAACATCATCAGATGAATCGTTATGGCAACAATATAGCGTTAGCAGACAAAGCAACGACAATTATTTAATCCATTCGAATGATATTAATAGCCGAGTGAAAACTCTTGAATTAAGTTTTTTAGCTGATAGTTCAATGTTAGAAAGTTTTAGTATTTTAGATTCTACTGGGCAATTAAGTTTTATAAAATTACAAGGTGTTAATACTACAGAAGAGTTAACTTCGACACTTTTTAAATTTACGTTACCTGAAGGCGTTTATTTAGATGATCAACGCTAATGGTGAACTTTCTTTAGCATTCGAAGATAACTATGACTTTCTTCCTCTTGCTGCACAATTAAGGCCTAAATCATTACAAGATTATGTTGGTCAACAACATATTCTCGCTCTGGGCATGCCTTTACAAAAATCAATTGAACAAGGTAAATGCCATTCAGTCATTTTTTGGGGACCACCTGGTACTGGTAAAACAACATTAGCTGAAATCATTGCAACTCATGCTGATGCTGAAATCGCTAGAGTTTCAGCAGTAACTTCAGGCATAAAAGATATTAGAGAAGCAATTACTCAAGCTAAAGATAGAGCTATTCATCAACAAAAAAGGACAGTGTTATTTGTTGATGAAGTTCATCGATTTAATAAAAGCCAACAAGATGCTTTTTTACCTCATATAGAAGATGGCACTATTATCTTTATTGGGGCTACTACAGAAAACCCTGCATTTGAATTAAACCAAGCGATATTATCGCGTACTCGTGTATATACATTAAAAAAACTGACTCAAGAAGATCTTGATAATGTTTTAAAAAATGCATTACAACATCTTATTGATAATAAAAATCTATCCGTTACTTTTAAAGATAAAGCTGGCCAGCACCTTATTCAATTAGCTGATGGAGATGCACGAAGGTTGCTTAATTTATTAGAAAATTGTCTTGATTTAGTAGAAATAACAAATCATCAAGTTAATATTTCTATTGATCAAATAAAGCAAGTTGCAGGAAATAAAATTGCTTTATACGATAAAGGGGGAGATGCCTTTTACGATATGATCAGCGCCTTTCATAAATCTGTACGAGGTTCAGCGCCTGATGCTGCATTATATTGGTATGCACGTATATTAACTGGTGGTGGTGATGCACTTTATGTTGCAAGACGTTTACTCGCTATAGCAAGTGAAGA
Source organism: Colwelliaceae bacterium (assembly GCA_023954655.1). Lineage (GTDB taxonomy): Bacteria > Pseudomonadota > Gammaproteobacteria > Enterobacterales > Alteromonadaceae > Thalassotalea_H. The sequence continues at coordinate 26,693 of JAGSHH010000005.1, read as the reverse complement.
TATAGGTAATGCAGATCCAAGAGCGATGCAATTAGCCATAAATGCATGGGATACTTTTCATCGTGTTGGTCCAAGTGAAGGTGAAAGAGCGATAGCTCAAGCCACTGTTTATATGGCACTCGCACCTAAAAGTAATGCTGTATATCAAGCATTTAGTCAAGCAAAAGAGCTTGCTAAAGAAACGGCTGGTTTAGATGTGCCATTACATTTAAAAAATGCAACGAGCTCAATTACTAAAGATCTTGGTCATGGTAGTGAATACCGTTATGCTCATAATGAATCGAATGCTTTTGCAGCTGGAGAAAATTATTTTCCTGAGCAATTATCAAATACGAGTTTATATACACCAAGTAACCGTGGCCTTGAAAAGCAACTAAAAGAAAAACTCGATTTTTTAAATCAATTGAACCAACAATCAGACGAACAAAGATATGACTAATACCATCAGTAACACTACTCTATATGCTTTAATTGCTCTTGGCGGAGCGGGTGGTGCTAGTTTACGCTTCTATATTTCACAATTATTGTTAAATTCACTCGGAAAAGGATTCCCTTTTGCGACGTTGGCGGTTAATATTTCCGGCTCATTGATAATGGGAGTTTTATATAGTCTCATTGATCAAGGTGTTATTGAAGTTAGCATCTACCGAACATTAATAGGAATAGGTTTTTTAGGCGCGTTTACTACCTTTTCAACCTTCTCACTTGATACATTATTATTAATGCAACAAGGTGACCTATTTAAAGCCATGATAAATGTATTGTTAAACGTTAGCTTATGTATATTTGCAGCGGGTATAGGCATTTATTTGGTAACTCTTTTTAACAAGTAAACTTACATTTAGACGTGACATAAAATGCTTGATCCAAAATTATTCAGAACAGATATTGATACTACCGCTGCACAGCTTGCCAAGCGCGGATATGCCTTAGACACCGCTACTTTGACTCTATTAGAAGAGCAACGTAAATCGATTCAAGTTAAAACCCAAGATTTACAAAGTCAGCGTAATACTCGCTCTAAATCAATTGGCCAAGCGAAAGCTCGTGGTGAAGACATACAGCCTTTACTTGCTGAGGTAAGCCAATTGGGCGCTGATCTTGAAGCGGCTAAAGATGAAGAAAAACAAGTTTTAGCAAAAATAAGTGCGATTGTCTCTGCTGTACCTAATTTAATTCATGAAACTGTGCCTAGCGGTGAATCTGAAGATGATAACGTTGAAGTTAGACGTTGGGGTACTCCTAAAGAATTTGATTTTGATGTGAAAGATCATGTTGATTTAGCGGTAGCCCTTGATAAAGGATTAGACTTTGAAAGTGGCGCTAAATTAGCCGGAACTCGCTTCGCTGTTATGCGTGGTCAAATAGCTAAACTTCATCGTGCACTTGCTCAATTTATGCTTGATGTTCACAGTGAAGAAAATGGCTATCAAGAAATGTATGTGCCATACCTTGTTAATCATGATTCTTTATACGGAACAGGTCAATTACCAAAATTTGGTGAAGACTTATTTCATACTGATCTTGCAAATAGAAAATTTTCTTTGATCCCAACAGCTGAAGTTCCATTAACAAATTTAGTACGTGATGAAATTGTTGAAGAAGCCGAACTACCTATTAAAATGTGCGCACATACGCCTTGTTTTCGAAGTGAAGCAGGATCATCAGGACGTGATATTCGTGGCTTAATTCGTCAACATCAATTTGACAAAGTTGAAATGGTTCAAGTAGTTAAACCTGAAGATTCTTTTGCTGCTTTAGATGAATTAACAGGTCATGCTGAAAAAATCCTTGAAAAATTAGAGCTGCCTTACAGAACTGTTGTACTTTGCACTGGAGATATTGGTTTTAGTGCGACAAAAACATTTGATATTGAGGTTTGGTTACCAGCTCAAGATACCTATAGAGAAATTTCATCTTGTTCTAATATGGGGGATTTCCAAGCACGACGCATGCAAGCGCGTTTCCGTAATTCTGAAACTAATAAACCTGAATTAGTGCACACGTTAAATGGATCTGGATTGGCTGTAGGTCGAACACTAGTTGCGGTGTTAGAAAATTACCAACAAGCTGACGGAAGTATTAATGTGCCAACAGTTTTACAACCATATATGAAAGGGTTGACAAATATTAGTTAGTTTTTAATTATTATTTTTAAATTAATGAGAATTAAGAGTTTATAAAATCCGACTTGATAGTCGGATTTTTCTTTTTTATCAGTATAGATAAATATCTATTAAACTTTTTACGAATTATTTACCTCATAACAAGGTCTTGGTAATTAAGTTAATTAAAACTCTTAGAGAAGTATTTTGCTGCGAAGTATAAGCATTCAAATTATTGTATTTTTTATCATCTTTCAATCTTTGTCTTGGTTTAAAGAATCCAATATGCTTGCCACAAAAAGCAAGTTAACAAAGCATCATTTTGTTTTACCTACAACAGTAGGTAATACAATTACTTTAACACCTGAAAAAAAGACAGTTATCTATTTTTTTGCGCCTTGGTGTCATGTTTGTCATGCAAGTATCGATAATTTACAGTCTATTTATCAAAGAAATGAAGAATTAAATGTTATTGCTGTAGCTTTAGACTATATGGATGTATCAGAAATAGAAGATTTTGTAGCTCAACATCAGTTAACGTTCCCTGTAGCTTTAGGGAATGAAAAGGTTAAACAGGCCTATAAGGTAAATGGATACCCAAGTTATTATGTAATTAATGAACAAAATACAGTTATTGCTAAGTCTATGGGATATTCTACGGAATTAGGACTCTATTTAAGATCACTTTAATACTTCTGATCTTTTCTTTGATTGTGTACACTAGTACTTTCAAATTACAATAATAGAAAAATCTTATGCAAATTTCCTCATTATTTGATAGCGGCAATATTGACGTTATTGAAGCATCAACGCCTGAAAATATTGTATTAGAAATAAAGAAAGACAATCAGTCTGATTTTTTTCAATGGTTTCATTTTAAATTAAATAATAATATTCGTACTGAACATATTCTTACTATTCGAAATGCAGGGAAGTCTGCATTTGTTGATGGTTGGGATGACTATCAAGCTGTTGCATCATACGATAGAGAAAATTGGTTCAGAGTGCCTACAGACTTTGATGGTCAAAACTTAACTATCACTTTTACCCCAGATCACGACACTGTTTATTTTGCTTATTTCACACCTTATAGTTATGAACGTCATCAAGATCTTATCCATCAGGCTCAACTAGATATAGACTGTCAGTTACAAGTTTTAGGACAAAGTATCGATGGAAGAGATATTTCATTATTAAAAATTGGTGAAGAAGGAGCGAATAAAAAAATCATTTGGTTAACGGCACGCCAACACCCAGGTGAAACCATGGCTGAATGGTTTATGGAAGGATTTATTGATCGTTTACTCGATGAAGATGACGGTGCTGCGCGTGCTCTATTGAATAAAGCGGTATTTTATTTAGTACCTAATATGAATCCTGACGGTTCTGTTAGAGGTCATTTAAGAACAAATGCAGTTGGTGCAAATTTAAATAGAGAATGGGCAACACCAACGATGGAACGAAGCCCAGAAGTTTACCTTGTTCGTGAAAAAATGCTCGAAACGGGAGTTGATATGTTCCTTGATATCCATGGCGATGAAGCCTTACCTTATAATTTTGTTGCTGGCTGTGAAGGTGTACCTTCTTATGATGAGCGTCATCAATCTTTAGAAAACTCTTTTAAAGATATTTTGTTAGCCATAACCCCTGAATTTCAAGATGAATTTGGTTATGACAAAGATGAACCAGGTAAAGCAAATTTAACACTTGGAGCTACATGGGTCGGAGAGCAGTTTAAGTGCTTATCCTATACCATAGAAATGCCTTTTAAAGACAATGCGCTTTTACCTGATCATAGTGTGGGTTGGTCTGATAATCGTAGCAGCTTATTTGGAAGAGATGTATTAACAGCTATCTATAATATAGTTGATGATTTACGATAAGATTTTGTTAAAATCAAAAACACTTAAATTTAATAATTATAATAATAATTTCAGGAGTTAATAGTGCAAGAATTTGTAAGTACACTTAATAGCTATATTTGGAGTCCATACCTTATATATCTCTGTTTAGGGGCCGGGATATTCTTCTCAATCATGACACGCTTTACACAAGTGCGTCATTTTAGAGAAATGTGGCGTCTACTAATGTCAGGTAAAAGTTCAGAGAAAGGTATTTCATCTTTTCAAGCTTTAGCTGTATCTTTATCAGGACGTGTTGGTACTGGTAATATCGCAGGGGTAGCCGCTGCTATTGGTTTTGGTGGTCCAGGAGCTGTTTTCTGGATGTGGGTTGTTGCTTTCTTAGGTGCAGCGACTGCTTATGTTGAATCAACTAATGCACAAATATATAAAGAAGAAGAAGACGGTGTTTATCGTGGTGGTCCAGCTTATTATATTGAAAAAGCGATGGGACAGAAATGGTATGCTTGGATATTTGCGTTGGCTACGATTTTAGCCTGTGGTCTACTTTTACCTGTAGTTCAATCAAATGGTATTGGTGATGCATTGGTAAATGTTTTTGGTAATGGTGGCACAGTAAATTCATTTATGGGTGAGTTACCGTTAACAAAAGTTTATGCCGCTGTTTTTATTGTTTTGATCCTTGGCTTTATTATCTTTGGTGGTGTTAAGCGTATCGCAAGTTTTACACAAATTGTTGTTCCTTTTATGGCGCTTGCTTATATTATAATTGCATGTGCAATTATTGGCTTAAACATTGATAAACTCCCAGGTATTTTTTCATTAATAATTTCTGATGCTTTTACACCAATGGCAGGCTTTGGTGCTGCTATAGGTTGGGGTGTAAAACGTGGAGTTTATTCTAATGAAGCTGGTCAAGGTACTGGTCCTCATGCAGCAGCAGCAGCAGAAGTTGATCATCCTGCTCAACAAGGTTTAGTACAATCTTTTTCAGTTTATATTGATACATTGTTTGTATGTTCTGCAACAGCATTTATGATTTTAATTACTCAGTCTTACAATGTGTTACCTGAAGGTGCAACAACTTTTATAACACAAAATTTAGCTGATGATGTTGTCATTAATGGCCCAGCATTTACTCAAATTGCTGTCGATAGTGTCTTAACAGGTGTGGGTAAACCATTTATTGCATTAGCTTTGTTCTTTTTTGCCTTTACCACAGTACTAGCTTATTACTTTATCGCTGAAAATAATGTTTCTTATATAAATAGAACTATCAAAGCCCCTGTTTTAAGGTTTTTACTAAAAGTATTAATTATGTCTGCTGTATTTTATGGAACAGTTGCTGAACCAAGTGCCGCTTGGGGAATGGGAGATGTTGGTGTTGGTATTATGGCATGGCTAAATATTATTGGAATTATTATCATTTTCTTTATGTCTAAACCTGCAATTAAAGCTCTTAAAGATTATGAGAGACAACAAAAAGAAGGCGTAAGTGAATATACTTTCGACCCTAAAGCACTAGGGATAAAAAACGCTGATTTTTGGGAAGAAAGACTTAAAAATAAAGAGTAATAATAATTACTATAATTATTTAATAAAAAACGCCCATAAGGGCGTTTTTTTTATTTTATTTAGGTAGAATGTTGCCATCAAATTATTGAGAGAAATATATGGCCGTTATTAATTGTCCTAATTGTCGTAAAAAGATATCTGACAAAGCAAAAAATTGTTCACATTGTGAAATAGACTTAGTCAATCTAGATGAAGAGAAACTAACGATTAATAAACAAGTAGATAAAATTAATAAGTCACAACGTATAATGACGTGGTCATTTATTGCAATGTTAATGTTTTGTGGTGGTTTTCTTTTCTATTATTGGAAAAACGTTCAGCCGGGCACTTGGCAATATTACCTTTCAGCCGGTTCGGCAATCTCTGGATTCATGATTTACATTGTGACACGTGTGCAATTGATTCTTTTAAAGCGAAGTAATAAATAAAATGGATATCCTTCAAGTCGTCGACAATATGTCGACTGAAATGTATTTACGTTTGAAACATGCAGCAGAAACAGGCAAGTGGCCTGAAGGTACTCCTGTAGAACAAGCACAACGTGATTCAGCATTACAACTCTCAATGGCTTACCAATCTAGACATTTGAATTCAGATCAAATGTTATCAGTAGGCGCTAATGGCGAATTAGTGACAAAAACAAAACGTGATTTAAAAAATGAATTCAGTAGTCAAAACAAAGAAGCTGAAATCACCCCTTGTCATAAAGATGATGTTAATACACACGAAGATATAGCTAGGTTCACTGATATATGATTTTTTCTCGTTTTAGAAATAAAAAAACATGGCAAAGTAAAGACAGCAATACACGTATAAGTGCTATAAATAATGATCTGAATGGTACTATCGAAGATCAAAAAGCTATTCTATTTACAATGCTTAATGAAGATGAAAGTGAACTTGTTCGCCGTGCTGTATTATTAAAATTAAATGAATTTTCTATTTGGTTATTAGCAAGTAAAGATAATAACAATAATAACGTTCGAGAATATGCAGAAAAAGAAGTTGAAGCGATAATTCTTAACAACCGCGATCTTAAATTATCCGATGATGAAAAACTTAGCTTTATAAAATTAGAAGCTAAAACATCATTATTAGAATCATGGTTAAAAATTGAATCTACTGCAGATATTGTTATAGCGCTATTTAAAAAAATTGCTAAGCCTCAATTATTGTTAACTACTTTTAAAAACAACCCTGACAGTAAAGTTCAAGAATATTTAATCAACCAAGAAAACCAAGTATTAGCTTTAGATAAATTATTAAAAAACAGTACGTTACCTGAAATTACCTCGTTATTAACAGATAAAATTAATGGATTAAACGAGCTTAACGAAAAACCAAATAAAATTACTAAACAAACACAACTTGTCCTAGCAAAGCTTCTAGCATTAAAAGATGTTAATGACTACTCAGTGTTTATATCAAAACAAAGTGAACTTGATCAGCAATGGCAATCTGTATTGGTTGAATTTGATTGTTTAACAAATGATCAACAACAAACATTCACTAGTAAATATCAGGATATTAGGCTTCAATTAAATAAAATATTTGCAACTAAAGCTGAAGCTTTTGAGCAACAAAAAATTGCCGATAAATTAGCGTTAGAAAAACAAAATAATATAAATAAAATTGAAGAACAGTTTCAACAACTAGAGCAATGCTTAAGTGATTCAATTTTTGAAAGCAATCAAATAGATGAAGAACTTTTTAATCAACAATTAGCTCAGATACAAAAAGATATTTCAAACTCTTTAGTCGATCAAAAATTATTACAAAGATTCTCAAACCAAGTAAATCTTATCGAAAAAAAGCGTTCTCAGTTACCTGAAATTGCAGAATCTTTAACCGAAGCAACACATTTAATTTCAAAAATGTCTCAGATGCCATTACCGGAAAAACTTGAACAATTAATTGAACAAGAAGGTATATACCAACAATGGCTAAAACAGTGGGATTTTATAAATAAGAAATCTAATGGTTGCTTGCCACAATCAATCGTTAATTCATATCACGAAATTGTTACATTATGGAATAAGGCTTTAAAGCCTTTACATCAAGAACAGAACCAACACTTTCATCAAATCCAACGTAAACTCGGCGATTTCAAACGTTTAGTTGATAGTGGAAAATATAATGCTTCTTTTGGTGTATTTAAAAAAATCAAAAATAGTTATTCACAGTTAAATACGCAACAACAACATAGGATACAACGAGATTTTGATGCTGCCCAAGAGAAAATTACTGAATTAAGTGATTGGGAGCATTATATTGCTACACCGAGAAAAAAAACATTACTTGAGAAAATAAATCAACTAGTTCAGGTTCCTTTAGATAACCCTAGTGAACAAGCAGCTAAAGTAAAAGAATATAGAAGTAGTTGGAATTCGTTAGGTCACGCAGATGATGAAGTTGAAAAAAAGTTGAACGAAGAGTTTAATTTAGCTTGTGAAAAGGCATTTGCCCCTTGTCGTTTATTTTATGCTGAGCAGGAGAAAATAAGAGAGCAACATTTAATAAAACGATTATCCATAATTGAAGATACTAAAAAATTTGCAACTAACTTTTCTAATAATGAAGAAGTTAACTGGAAATCTCTTGACGGTAAACTTAATCAATTAAAACAAAAATGGCGAGACGCTGGTGAAGTAGAACGTAGTAAATATAAAGAACTTAATGAACAATTAAACTCTTTATTAAAACCCATTAAATTAGCGATTCATCAACATCATCAAGAAAATAGTGACGCTAAACTTAGCCTGATAAAACAAGCAGAAAAAGCATTAGTACAAGAGGATATTCAGTTTTCTGTTAATGAAATTAAAAAATTACAAAGCCAGTGGCGAGACATCGGCTACAGTGGTCCAAAAGACGAAAATAAACTATGGCAGCAATTTAGAACAATCAATGATCAAGTATTTGATCGTCGAAACATTGAGCAAAACAATCAAAAAGAGCAACAAGCACAACTCATTAATGAATACACTGAAGTCATTGATACCATTGAAAAAAATGTTTTAGCCGATAAAACACTTAAGTCTTTAAAAGCTGGTATTGATAATTTACAACAACAAAAAATAAAACTGTCCGATGAAAATATAGCGGTAAAATCAATTTATATACATATTGAAAGATTAACTGAAAAATTTAACAAAGAAATATTAACCCTCAAAGAACATGAACTTAACAATGCTTGGGAACAAGTCTTTTTATCGTTAATTGATTCAGTTGAAATGGGCATAACATCTTCAGAACATTATCAACAACTGCCAAAACACTGGCAGAAAAAGCTAAGCCTTTTATCTTCTAAAGAAAGTAACTTTAATAAGAGAGCGGATAAAACTATTGAATTAGAAATATTAGCTAAACGTGATTCTCCTATTGAGGAGAAAGAAAGAAGATTAGCGATTCAAATTCAGTTGATGCAAAGCCATATGGCTTCTGGTAATCAATTTAACATTGAAGATAGTTTTTTTGAATGGCTTAACCTTGGTCAATTAGAAGTTGAAGACTTACCCTTATTAGATCGAGTAAAAAAGGCAATAATAAAATAAAGCTAAAATCACTGCTATAGTTAAAATATACTTTACAGGAGAATCTATGAAGTATATTTGCTTAATTATACTGTTACTTATTAGCTTAAAAACTTCAGCTATCGAAGTAACATTTATTAATCCATCTGTTCCTGGAACTCCTTTTTGGGATAGAGTTACTGCTATAGCTAAAGCTGCATCTAATGATTTAAATATCAATTTGACTGTCGTCTATGGTAAGGATAATAGAATATTTAATCTTGAAGCAATTCAATCTGTCGCTTCACAAGATATAAAACCTGATTACCTTATATTTATGCCGTATGACGGAAACTCTGAGGTATCATTCTCGACCTTAGAAAATGCCAAAATCCCTTTTGTCACTATTGAACGAACCTTGTTAAAAGATGAACAAGATTTTATATCTTTACCCCAAGTTAAATATAAATATTGGTTAGGAGAGATATTTCATGATAATAAATTAGCAGGTGAATTATTGGCAGACTCTCTAATTTCTGCTGCGATGAAAGACAACGCAAAACCATTATCAATAGTAGGTATATCTGGCAGTTTTAGCGGTGAATCAAACCAAAGAACGAAAGGTTTAATCAGTAGTGTACAAAAACATAACAATGTTGAGTTAAAACAAGTTGTTCCTGCTATTTGGAGCAGAGAAAGGAGCAGAGCGATTATCCATCAGTTATCTTCGCGTTTTGGGCACATTGATATAGCTTGGGCGGCATCTGATGGTATGGCTTTAGGTATTCTTGATTCATTAACAAGTGGTTACAGTGATATAAATCCTGATATGAAAGTAGGGGGGATAGACTGGACAATCGAAGCAATTAAAAAAGTGAAGTCTAAAGAACTTATCGCTACAGTAGGTGGCCACATATTTCAAACTGCATGGGCATTAGTTAAAATATTTGATCATCATCATACAAAAAATGTTTTTTTAAAAGGTAGTGATAAAAAAACATTTGATTTAGAAGTTATAGATTCAAGCAATATCAATGAGTTTTATATTTTAGCAAACAAAGTAGACTGGCATAGCATTGATTTTAAAAAATACAGTTTAACAGTAACTAACAAAAATCATTATGACTTTAACAGTAAATTAATAATGGATATTCTTAACTATTAGTTAATTCACCACGTAAATTTTCTTGTAATTTTTCACGAATAATCGTGGGACTGTATTTTTGGCTTAACAAATAGTGTAATTTTGTTAATGTTGCTTCTAAGGTCATGTCCGCACCACTTATTACACCGCTTTGGCTTAACGATACACCAGTTGCATAACCATCCATATTAACTTTCCCTTTTATACACTGACTACAATTTACAATAACAATACCTTGTTTGTTGGCTTCCGATAAACACGCGAGTAATTCTTGATCTTGTGGTGCATTTCCAACACCATAACTTCTAATAATAAGTGCTTTTACGGGTTGTTTTATAATATTTTTTATTAGCTCAGCACTGATCCCAGGGTAGAGATGAACAACACCTATGGGCTGAGGAGTAATACTGGATAGTTTAACTTCATCTTCAGGAATTTTGCCGATAGTGCCAGAAACAATTTTTATATTAATACCGGCTTCTAACAACGGTGGCATATTAGGTGAGTCAAAAGCATTAAAACCATCGGCATACGCTTTAATTGATCTATTACCTCGATAAAGTCGGTTATTAAAAAATAATCCTACTTCGTTAATAGGGTAATTAGCTGCAATAAAAAGTGAGTTTAGTAAGTTCACTTGACCATCAGAACGTAGCTGACTAAATGGGATTTGAGAGCCCGTTACAATAATAGGTTTACTTAAATTCTCAAACATAAATGATAATGCAGAGCTTGTATAAGCCATGGTATCTGTCCCATGAAGTACAACGAAACCATCATAGTCATCATAGTTGTTATGAATATCATCTGCGATACGCTGCCAATCTGAAGGAGCCATGTTTGATGAATCAATCAAAGGTTGATATTCATGAATTGTAAAATCAGGCATTTCATTTCTGTGAAAGTCAGGCATCGTCCGAATAGATTCAGTCAAATGACCTTTAACAGGAATATAGCCATTTTCACTTGCTTTCATACCAATTGTTCCGCCTGTATAGGCGATATATATACGTTTCTTCATCATCATAATCTGTTTGTTGGAGCAAATAAAAGCCCCGAGAATTCGGGGCTATAATAGCAAATAATCAATGTTTGGTAAGCAGTTAATTAATTTCACAAGCAAGACAAAATGAATAGATACCTTGAGGATCATTAAGTTGATTAATAGATTTATATTCATTTTTTAATTTAATTAAAAAGGAATCAAAAACACCAATTGATTGATGTTGTTCATTCGGCATGTACTTAACAGCTTGACCAAATAAGTTTTGGAAAAAAATATCTTGTGTCGAACGTTCTTTTTCAATCAATAAAGTCTCAAATTTCTCAAGTTTAGCGAGATTAGCAGCAGTATCAATTGCATCTTGTAAATTACCTAAATCATCAACTAATCCTAATTCTTTTGCTCTCTGCCCAGTCCAAACTCTTCCTTGTGCGATGGCATCAACTTCCTCAATGGGCATATTACGATTTTTTGATACTAGTTCGATGAAATCTTGATAACCACGTTCTATCCCTAATTGTAGTATTGTTGCCATACCTTCATTTAATGGGCGAGTTACACCAAAACCAGCTAAATCTGTCGTACCTACACCGTCAGTATTTATACCCAATTTACTTAATGAGTTTTCAAAGGTCATGAAAAATCCAAAGATTCCAATAGATCCTGTTATTGTTGTCGAAGAGGCAATTATTTTATCTGCAGGTGCTGAAATCCAGTAACCACCAGACGCAGCATAAGTTCCCATGGATGCAACAACAGGCTTACCTGCAGCTTTAATCAATTCAATTTCTTGTCTAATTATATCCGAAGCGTAAGCACTACCGCCTGGGCTATCTACTCGTAAGACGACTGCTTTAACGTTTTTATTTAAACGCGCTTTTCTCAGAAAGCGTGCTGTACTATCGCCGCCAATTGAACCAGGCTTTTGTGTGCCATTTAATATGGTACCTTTTGCTACGATGACTGCCACTTGATCACCTTGTGGAGGAACAATTGGAAATTTAGGTGATGTCGCCAGTAAGTAGTCTTTGAAGTTAACCTTATTAAAACTATTATGGTTATCTTTACCAACTAAAGAAATCATTTCATTGTTAATTTCTTCTCTTGTTTTTAATTGATCTACCCAATGGTTTGTTAATGCATATTGAGCAATTTTTCCATCAACCCGTTCTAATTTGTCAATTAATGCTTCTGTAGATTCGTCAAAATTATCAACACCAAATTCACGTTGTTGTGCGACATCTTGTTTATATTGAGTCCACAAATCTGACAACCATTGTTTATTCGCTTCTTTGGCAGCAGGTGACATATTGTTGCGCATAAATGGCTCTACCGCAGATTTATATGTACCAACTCTAAATATATGCTGACTAATTGATAATTTTTCTAATGCCGATTTAAAATATAACTGATAGCGACCGTAACCATCAAGCATCATCCAACCATTTGGGTTTAACCAAATCTCATCAGCATAACTTGCTAAATAATATTGGTCCTGATTAAACTGATCACCATAAGCAATCACTTTCTTACCTGATAATTTAAAGTTTTCAATACTCTGAGCAATATTTCTGAGTTTAGTTAATCCTGCACTTCGCATTCCTTGTAACTGTAGAACTAATACTTCAATACGCACATCTGTTTTAGCAGTTTCAATAACGTCAATAATATCAGTCAATAAAACTTCTGGCTTATCCGTCGGTTGATCTAGTGCTTCATTTAGAAAAGCATCCATTGGATCAATTTCATGTTTTTGTTCAACAATGTCACCTTTAATATTTAATACCAAAGCTGATTTTTTTGGGATTACCACTTCATCACTATCACTAGTTAACGCTATAAAAAATAAGAATAAGACAATAAAAAACACTAGGTTGATAATGATTTTTCGAGAAACATTAATAAGTTGAAATAAACTCGTAGTGATGCGCTTTATCGCACTTGGGTGTTCGTTCATAAATAGCCATATATCTTTTAAAATTCTGATACTCTATGCTAATGAAAAAGCGTAACTTTATGTAGTATTAAATGTAAATAAATGCATATTTTGTTTCGTAATTGAAAGAAATATTAATTAAATATGTTCTTATACAATAACCCTATTTATTTCTAAACGATGAAATCACCATATGCTACTTATTTCCTCATACCAAAAATTCATTAATCAACTTAACTTTTTTAATGGAATTCCTGCTTTTTTGATTCGTTTATATTTAGCGCCGATATTTATAATGGCAGGTTATAGCAAGTTACAACTGTCAAATGATTCTGTCTCTGGATTTCAGAGTCTTATGGCTTCACCTGAAATAATTGATTGGTTTAGGAATGCAGAATGGGGCTTAGGTTTACCTTTTCCTGAATTATTAGCTAACTTAGCAGCTTGGAGTGAATTTTTAGGTGGTTGGTTTTTATTGTTAGGTTTGTTAACACGCTTAGTTTCTATTCCTCTGATGTTTACAATGATAATAGCCGCAACATCAGTACATAGTGTAAATGGCTGGTTTGCTATAACACCTACAAACCCTGATATAAGTCCTGCTAAAGTATTTGTATGGTTAGGCTTCGATATTGCGGAAAAAAGTTTGGAAAACAGTAATCAAGCTAGCAATCGATTAGAAAGAATGCGTAGTATTTTAGATGAAAATGGCAATACTGAATGGTTGTATGAAAAAGGTTCTATTGTTGTTTTGAATAATGGTATTGAATTCGCTTCAACTTATTTTATTTTATTATTGGCTTTATTTTTTATTGGTTCAGGCCGCTTTACCAGTGTTGATCATTACATATATAATCATTGGCTAAAACCTCGCTTAGCTAATAATAAATATTTATGAATGCAATAGATTTACTGCTTACTAGACAATCGACTCCGTTATTAAGTGCACCTGCTCCAGATAAGAATAATTTAGACACTATTTTATCTGCGGGAATGCGTGTACCCGATCATGCAGGGTTAACTCCTTTTCATTTTACAATTGTTGAAGGTGAAGGGTTAGTTAATCTTAGTCATATTTTTGTTGAAGCGATCAAATCACCTAACATAGAACAAGCCAAAATAGATAAAACAGCAAAAATGCCTTTTCGAGCGCCACTAATTATTATTATATCAACTCAATATCAAGAGCATGAAAAAGTACCAAAGGAGGAACAACTTATAACAGCAGGTTGTTGTGTCCATGCCATGCAGATGGCAAGTGTGGCTCTAGGATATGGTGCAATGTGGCGAACAGGTGCTTTAAGTTATAATGATTCAGTTAAAAAAGCATTAAATATTGATGTACAAAATGATATTGTTGGTTTCTTATATATAGGGACTAAAACTAAAGTATTACCGCTAAAACCAACAAGGTTTTATGATGATCGGGTAAGTTATTTGTAAGGTTAGTTCAATAACTGAATATCTATATATAATCATAAAAAAAACGTCAGCAATAAGCTGACGTTTATTTATTAACCATCTAAAACTTAATTACTTACTAATATAAGCAACTAAATCAAGAACTTTATTTGAATAACCGATTTCGTTGTCATACCAAGAAACTATTTTCACAAACTTATCAGTTAATGCAATACCTGCTCCGGCATCAAATACCGAAGTACACGTTTCACCAATAAAGTCATTTGATACAACGTTATCTTCGGTATAACCTAGTACACCTTCTAAGTCACCATATGCTGCAGCTTTCATTGCATCACATATTTCCTGATATGAAGCAGGATTTTTAAGATTAACGGTTAAATCAACAACAGATACATTTGGTGTTGGAACACGGAAAGACATCCCCGTTAATTTACCATTCAATTCAGGTATTACTTTACCAACAGCTTTTGCTGCACCTGTAGAAGATGGGATTATATTTTGACCTGCACCACGGCCACCACGCCAATCTTTAGCCGAAGGACCATCAACTGTTTTCTGTGTAGCGGTTGTAGCATGAACTGTAGTCATTAAGCCATCACTAATTCCCCAGTTGTCGTTTAATACCTTAGCGATAGGGGCTAAACAGTTTGTTGTACAAGATGCGTTAGAAACAATTTCTTGACCAGTATATTTATCTTGATTTACACCCATAACAAACATAGGAGTGTCATCTTTAGAAGGTGCTGATAAAACAACTTTTTTAGCTCCAGCTTGAATATGCTTACGAGCAGTTTCATCTGTTAAAAATAAACCAGTTGCTTCAACAACAACATCAACACCAATAGCGTCCCATTTTAAATCAGCAGGGTTTCTTTCTGCTGTTACTCTAACAGTATTTCCATTAACGACTAATTGACCATCAACAACGTCAACAGTGCCGTTGAATCGACCATGTGTAGAATCATATTTTAACATATAAGCCATGTAATCGACGTCTATTAGGTCATTAATACCAACAACTTCAATGTCACTTCTTTCTGCCGCAGCTCTAAATACAAAACGGCCGATGCGACCAAAACCGTTGATACCTACTTTAATAGTCATAATGGACCCTCAAAAACAATAATGTAGTAAAATTACATCATTTTGAAAAAAACTCAAGAAAAACTTACTGAATACTTGAAAATAACTCAATATAATTAATATTATTACAGTAAAATATAAAAATATTACATATAATGTATTGATTGGTATTTATGAGATTAATTATGTGTGATCTCAGTAAATAGCCATGATAAAATAAACATGACAATATAAAATAATAATTTACCTTCTGGATAACGCATGATTCAACAAGACAAGCTTTGTGATATAGGTTTTATTGGCCTTGGTGTAATGGGAAAAAACCTCGTTTTAAATTTAGCGGATAACGGCTTTACCATTGCAGCTTTTGACTTAGATAATGAAAAAGTATCTGCTGCTATTACCCAAGATAAACTTGAAAACAACTCTGATACCGAACGGGTCATTGGTTGTTCTTCTTATACAGAGCTTCTTTCTAAATTAAAGTCTCCACACTTAATTGTACTTTCTGTTCCGGCAGGTGAGCCAGTTGATCAAGTATCTGAAAGCTTAATAGGGGCAGGAATTCAGCCTGATGATATTGTTATTGATACAGGTAATAGCTTATGGGTTGATACTGTAGCAAGAGAAGAAAAATACAAAAATAATTTTATTTTATTTTCTTCTGCGGTTTCAGGTGGAGAAGAAGGTGCTCGGTTTGGTCCATCATTGATGCCAAGTGGTTCACCATATGCTTGGACTAGGATTCAGCCTATCTGGGAAGCAATTGCAGCAAAAGTTGATATTGAAACAGGTAAACCATTAGAAAGAAATAAACCAGGACAAATCATTACGACAGGAGAGCCATGTACTGCTTATATAGGTCCAGCAGGCGCGGGACATTATGTAAAAATGGTTCATAACGGAATTGAATATGCTGATATGCAAATTATTTGTGAGGCATATCATGTTTTGCGTGAAGGATTGTCACTAAACACTAATGAAATTGCTGATATTTTTGAGCAATGGAATAACGGTCCCTTAGACAGTTACTTAATGGAAATATCTGTAGAAGTTTTACGTCATAAAACTCCTGACAATGTACCATTAGTCGATTTGATATTAGATAAAGCAGGGCAAAAAGGTACAGGTCTGTGGACAGCTGTCAGTAGTTTACAAGTAGGTGCTCCAGCACCAACAATTACTCAAGCTGTTTATGCTAGGTCTATGTCATCATTTAAATCTTTGAGGGTACAAGCAGAGCCATTATTAACAGGCCCTGAAAAAACAACATATACTTCAGAGCAAAAGAATGAATTTATTCAAAATCTGCATGATGCATTATATTGTTCAAAAATTTGTGCATATGCACAAGGTTTTCAATTGATGAAACAAGCCGAAAAAGAGCATGGTTGGAAGCTTAACTTTGCTAATATTGCTAAAATTTGGCGAGCAGGTTGTATTATTAGAGCTGTATTTTTACAGTCAATTACTGATGCTTTTGAAAGAGATGAAGATTTAGAAAATTTAATTATTGACGATTTTTTTGCGAAACAGCTCAATAATAATCAATTAGCTTGGCGTAAAGCTATTGCCAACATTACTTTGATGGGAATTCCTGCTGGTGCTCTATCTTCATCATTATCATATTATGATTCAATGAGAACAGCTGTGTTGCCAGCTAACTTATTGCAAGGTCAAAGGGATTATTTTGGTGCACATACTTTTGAACGTATTGATAAATTAAAAGGAAAGAAGTATCACGTTCAATGGGGTACTGAAGATAAAGCTATTGTTGAAATATAAGTTACTACTATGACAGATATTTATAAAGAAAAATTGAGTGATGATGCATACCGTGTTTGTCGATTAGCGGCAACGGAGCAGCCATTTTCAGGTATATATAACGATCATTGGCTTGATGGGGTTTATACTTGTAAATGTTGTGATAAACCTTTATTTGAGTCTTCATCTAAATTTAATGCAGGATGTGGTTGGCCTAGTTTTTTTGAAAGTATAGATGATCGGGTAAAGTATTTACCTGATCATACTCATAATATGAATAGAATAGAAATTCAATGTAACCAATGTGATTCACATTTAGGGCATGTCTTTGATGATGGACCTAAACCAACCGGTAAAAGGTATTGTGTAAATTCGTTAAGCTTACATTTTATTGCTTCTTCTTAATAACCCTAATATTTAGGAGGCACAAAACTCGAATTAAGAATTTTATCTAGTGTCGTTTCTGCAACTTGATCTAAAAATTTAGCATCTAACTTATAAGTAGATATATAGTTAGGCAGTGTACCCTCATTAATATCGGGATCCTCTGGATCATACATCGTTAATATCTTTAACCATATATACGATTGCTTTATTTCATTTTTATCTGCAAATATTGAAGATAAAGATTTAAATATTTCATTGTTTATTATATTACCATCTTGATATAGCTCTAATGAATGAAACAGTAGTTGTAATGTTTTATCCTGATCTCTTTTTGCATAATATGTTGCAAGTTCATACTGTGATTCAGGTGTCTCAAGTTCAGAAGTTCCTTCAAGGGCTAAAAACTTCTCTAGTGATTCTTCATTTAAATACCTAGTCCAATGGAAATATAAAAGTCGAGGGTGATTTGATTTAGACGTTTGATTAGAAATTTCCTCTATTCTCCCTCGAGCTTTCATCATATTCTCAATACGGAGTGTTTTTTTCTCTTTGAGTTTAATATGCTCTATTTTAGAGGCGTGGGAGACGCATTTGTTATATTTTTCATAGGCAACTAGTTGATTGAATTTTTGTAAATCTTCAGGAGTTTGTTTATGTGCTATA
Source organism: Colwelliaceae bacterium (assembly GCA_023954655.1). GTDB lineage: Bacteria > Pseudomonadota > Gammaproteobacteria > Enterobacterales > Alteromonadaceae > Thalassotalea_H. The sequence continues at coordinate 8,234 of JAGSHH010000005.1, read as the reverse complement.
TTTGCCGCGCCAACGCCTATTCGTTCTCTTTTACACCATGAATCCTCATGAAATTCATTACAAATCTTTGGGTTTTCTTCGCACAGTTGAGCAAAGTTAGGACCAGAATCACAACTAATTAAAAGAAATAATGTAGTGAACATAATAAAAATTGACGTTTTCATTTGTTTATCCAATTCAAAGTCGAGAAAATTCATGTAACCTATGGCGAAATGTTTTATGTTCCATTACAATACGCACCGCATTTCACTATTGTGAATTATAACTATAATTTATAATAGTACATCGTTCAATTGACTGAAATAAAAAGGTTTACGCAATGACTTCTCATCTTGAGGAACAATATCAAACTAGCTGGCAAGAACGTCAAACATTCGCTGAAAACATGCAGCCTATAATAGGGCAACTTTTCAGAAATAATGGTATCGAAGTGTCTATTTACGGACGTCCATTAGTAAATGCTTCGGCAATAGATATTATTAAAGCTCATAAATCAGTAGCATTACATGAAGAAAGCAAACTCCGTTTACGTGAGAGCTACCCATTTGTAGAGGCTTTAAGTAAAATGAATCTAGCTCCAGCACGCATTGATGCTGGTAAATTAGCTTATAGATATTTATTTAAAGGTGAAGCTAACGGTTTATCAATTGAACAGTTTTTAGAAAAAGAATTGGCAAATATTGTTAAAAAGTCTGATCAACATGAGTCTAAAGATGTAGTTTTATATGGTTTTGGACGAATAGGACGTTTACTGGCTCGCCTTTTGATTGAACGTGCCGGTCCAAGTTCAACATTGAATTTACGTGCTATTGTAATCCGTCCAGGTGGAGAGGGTGACTTAGCTAAACGTGCTAGTTTATTACGTCGTGATTCAGTTCATGGTGCATTTAACGGTAGTATTACTATCGATGAAGAAAATAATGTTATTCGAGCTAACGGCGCTTTCATTAAAGTTATTTATGCTAAATCTCCTGCTGAAATAGACTACACAGAATACGGAATTAACAACGCACTAGTTGTTGATAATACCGGTATTTGGACTGATGAAGATGGATTAGGCCAGCATTTACAATCAAAAGGTGTAGCAAAAGTATTATTAACAGCACCAGCGAAAGGTGATATTAAGAATATTGTTTTTGGTGTAAACGAAGATATGATTTTAGCAGATGATAAAATTGTATCTGCAGCAAGTTGTACTACAAATGCTATAACTCCTGTATTAAAAGCTATTAATGATAATTTTGGTATTAAAAATGGTCATGTTGAAACTGTTCACTCTTATACTAATGATCAAAACTTAATTGATAATTATCATAAAGCTCCACGTCGTGGTCGAAGTGCTCCATTAAATATGGTTATTAGTACAACTGGTGCTGCTAAAGCTGTAGCTAAGGCACTCCCTGAGCTTAAAGGATTGCTAACTGGTAACGCGATACGTGTTCCTACGCCAAATGTTTCAATGGCAATTATGAATTTAAATCTAAAGCAAGCAACTGATAAGCAAGCGCTGAATGATTATTTACGTAACATTTCATTAAATTCTAAATTACAAAACCAAGTTGACTATACCGCATCAATTGAAATTGTTTCTACTGACTTAGTTGGTTCTCGTTATGCTGGGGTAGTGGATTCTCAAGCAACTATCGTTGATGGTGACAGGGCTGTTCTATACGTTTGGTATGATAATGAATTTGGTTATAGCTGTCAGGTTGTAAGGGTTATGCTAGAAATGTCTGGTATTACGGTTCCAACAATTCCATTAAAATAATTGATATTGATAATATTAATTTTTGTTAAAGGCACTTTTAAGTGCCTTTTTTATTAAAGTTAACTTATTTATTGCCGATAAAAAAAGATGGGTAAAATAAAATATTGTATTTTACTCTATTAATTATTCAGAGAGGATTTATGTCAATTACAATAGGCTCAACTGATGCAGGCAATACGAATATTGATACAGGCCATGCTTTATTAACAGAAAAAAAAGTTAGAGATCAGCAAGAGCTAGAAGGTCAAATGGCAATTAAGTTAATTGAAGCCTCAAGTATTGATTCCGTTACAACTCCACCAGTTGGTAACAGCGGCCATAATATAAACATTAAAGCTTAATTTTATATAAGCTAAATGCACCTTGCAGGTTTTGGCAAACCTGCATATTTCGTTGCTTGCTTAGCTGGCCCTTCAGGAAAAAGTCTATATAAATAACGACTATTAGCTTTTTCTTGTCCAAACTCTGCTTTCATTGCTTTAGTTAATGCTCTAATCGCCGGAGAAGTGTTATATGTTAAATAGAATGCTCTTACAAAGTTTATAACTTCCCAGTGAGCGTCTGTTAGCTCTATGTTATCTTTGCTAGCAATAACTTTAGCTAACGATTCATTCCATTGTAGATAATCAACTAAGTAGCCTTGTTGATCAGTTTCTACATTCTTTCCGTCAAAAATTATATTCACTGCCAAGTTACCGAATTCAAATGTTCGAAAATCATTTTATTAAGCATGGTTAAATCTATTGGTTGAATATTATCTGTAATTGCTAAACCTCTTGATAAAGCATGAATTTCGATAATAAATATTCTTTTAGTTTTACTTAATAATAGATCGAAAGATTCATGATTAAGGCTATAACAACCATCATCAAGCAAGACAATTGAATCTTTTGCGCTTAAAACATCACAACAAAGTAAGATATCATTTTTATTGAATGGTGATGTTCTTATTAAATGTAGGGTATTATTTTGCATATTTTAGAACCTTAAAATAATATCACTTGAATTTAGGGCTAAAGAAAAATCATCGATATCGAGTGCTTGAACATTATCTATATGAAATTTAACAGGTAAATTTCGTTGTTCTAAGCTTTTTTTACAAACATAAATCTTTTCAAGATCGTAAAATTCAAAAGCGGCAAAGGTTTTCAAAAAATTTTTAACATTGATGCATTCAGGATCTTGTTTAGTTATTAATTGCCAAACACCATCCCCTTGAAAAAATAAATGTGTTTTTTGTTCATAACTGCCCATGATTAAGGCTATGTCTAATGCATCTTTAGCATCGGATTGTCCAAAGGGAGAAGAGGTGTTTAAAATTGCAATTGTTTTTGATTGAATATTTGCCATTATAATTGCACCACTTTATCGGCTTCTAGAGATAATTTAACAAGCTCTCCTAATCCTGAAATGATAAATTCACAATGAATTAAGTCAGTGTTAGTAGGGTTATCATTATCAATGAGTCCATATTTTTCTGCAGCAGTACTGCATAAATATAATGGAATGTCATATTGATTTTTTAATGCTTGCCACTTTTTCTGTAATGGAAATTCGTCATTAGGTACGGTTAGGTATTTACTCGCATTTAATACACCTGATTGATAGAAGAATACACCAACAAGTTCAACCTTTTGAGATATTGCATTATGAATAACTTGGTAAGTTGTTTGGGTTAAATGACTAGATGGAGGAGTAGTCACAATAATAGCCAGTTTTTTCACCAATAACATCCTAGATAATAAATAGCATAAAATAAAAAAGCCTCGATAATTCGAGGCTTTATAGTATATATGAATTTTTAGCTGAGATTAATCATCACCGCCAAATACGCCCAATAAATGTAATAAATGAACGAAAATATTATAAATATTTAAGTATAAAGATACTGTCGCTCTTATATAGTTAGTTTCGCCACCGTGAATAATTCTACTAGTGTCAAATAATATTAAACCAGACATTATCATTATAATTGCAGCACTTACCGCTAATGAAAGTGCAGGGATTGCAAAAGAGATATTTGCGATAGAAGCTATTATTGCAACGATTAAACCAACCATTAAAAAACCACCCATAAAAGAGAAGTCTTTCTTACTAGTAAGTGCATAACCAGATAAAGCAAAGAAAATTAAAGCTGTTCCACCTAAAGCTTGCATAATTAATGAAGCTCCACCAGGCATAGCAGCGTAATGATTTAACATTGGACCTAATGATGCCCCCATTAAACCAGTGAAGGCGAAAATCCAGAAGATGCCACTAGCTGAGTCTGCTTTTTTATTTACAACAAACATTAGACCAAAAGCAACTAGCATCATAATAAGCGCTGCACCATGAGGCAAATTCATTGCCATTGAAATACCAGCAGTTACGGCACTAAAAGCAAGTGTCATTGATAACAGCATATAGGTATTTTTTAATACTTTATTGATTTCAATCGCAGAGCTTTTGCTCGCTGTTTGAAAACTCATATTAGATTGCATAAACATTCCTCTAAGAACTTTAGTTATATTTGTAAGATAAGGCTTTTATTAAGAAGTTCAAGTGTTAAGCACATATTCTTTCAAAATCTTTGACATATTATGACACGTCATTTAAAAATTACTATGCTTTTTGTACCTAAAATTCATATATTATTTGTGACTATATATTTCTAATTGATATTAGATAATTATTATTAATGTTAGTTGAAAGCTTTAATTAACCTCTGATTTTCTAAAACATGACTCACTATGATCATTAATTAACCCACAAGCTTGTAAGTGAGCATAACATATCGTTGAACCGAAGAATTTAAAACCACGCTTTTTTAAGTCTTTGCTAATAGTGTCAGAAATAGGGGATGTGGCAGGGTAGTCATCTAAAGATTTTACCGTATTAATTATTGTCTTATTATCAACGAATGCCCACAGGTAATTACAAAAACTACCGAATTCTTTTTGTATCTCGATGAATATTTTTGCATTACTAATGGCGGCTTTTATTTTTAACTTATTACGAATAATAGAAGAGTCTTGCATAAGCTCTTCTATTTTTTCGTCATTAAAATTTGAAACTTTAACAACATCGAAGTTAGCAAACGCATTTTTATAGCCATTTCGCCTTTTTAAAATCGTGTACCAACTTAATCCTGCTTGGGCGGACTCTAGAATTATAAACTCAAACATCTTCTTGTCATCATGAACCGGTACTCCCCATTCTTCATCATGGTACCTTACATAATCTGCTTTTGTTGTATCTAACCAAGGGCATCTACACGGTTCTTTTTCTGACATATATTCCTCAACATGGTTGAATGACAAGCAAAGTGATTAATTTTTTAGCAATCAAACATTTTTAGCAAATTAATACTTTACAAGCGTTTGATGACACTTTAATATTCGCCTCGTCTTAAGGCAAGCGCTTAAAGATATCTGGTGAGATGGCTGAGTGGTCGAAAGCACCGGTCTTGAAAACCGGCAAGGGTTTGTAGCCCTTCTAGAGTTCAAATCTCTATCTCACCGCCATATTTTGAAGAGCCCGTTACGAAAGTAACGGGCTTTTTGCTTTTCAATATTGCTGAATAACATTATCAAACACCGTATAATTCAACATTATTATCAAAGGTGATTAAAAAATACTTACTATGTCAGAGCAAAAATATTCTCCTGAACTTACTGTTTCTCTAATTGAACATACAGAAAATAATATTTCTGATCATAGAACGAAAAACCTTTCAATTAGTTCCGAAGAGGGAATAGCATCTTGTAAAATTGTTCTTGCTACGTTAAATGCTAGATTTTTTCATACTAGTTTTGGGCTTCGCTACCTTTACGCTAACTTAAATGAATTGCAAAGTTGTTGTGAAATTAAAGAATTTATTATCCAAACTCGAGCCATTGATATTGTTGAAGAAATATTGAGCTCAAAACCTAGCATTGTCGGTTTTGGTGTTTATATATGGAACATTGTCGAAACCACCAATGTGGTTAATCTATTAAAAGTAATCGCGCCTGAAATTAAAATTATTTTAGGTGGGCCAGAAGTTAGTTATGAAACTGAACAGCAATCCATAGTTAAGTGTGCTGATTATGTATTAACGGGAGCTGCTGACATAAGCTTTTATCAACTATGTAAAGATATTATCAATGATAATCCGCCAGATAAAAAAATTCTTACTTCTAAACCTGTGGCTCTAGAAGATATAGCTCTCCCTTACCAGTATTATACCGATGAAGATTTAACTCACCGATTACTTTATGTTGAGGCGTCCCGAGGTTGTCCATTTAAGTGTGAGTTTTGCTTATCGTCTTTAGACAAATCATCTGTTCCTTTTGAATTAAGCTCATTTCTTGAACAAATGGAAATTCTTTATAACCGTGGCGCACGTAATTTTAAATTCATCGACAGAACTTTTAATTTAAACATTAATACAACCATGCAAATCATGCAGTTTTTCTTAGATAAAATGTCTAGTGACCTTTATCTTCATTTTGAAGTGGTGCCTGATCATTTACCCAGAAAACTAAAAGAGTTATTAACAAAGTTTCCTGAAGGAAGCTTGCAGTTTGAGATAGGAATTCAAACCTTTAATACTGAAGTACAAACTCTTATTAACCGAAAACAAAATAACTCAAAGTCAAAAGAGAATTTAATATGGTTAAAAGATAATACCCAGGCACATATTCATGCTGATCTTATTTTCGGGTTACCAGGAGAAACTTACGATACTTTTAAGGATAGCTTTAATGAACTTTATCATTGTCGGCCACATGAAATTCAAATGGGTATTTTAAAGCGTTTAAAAGGTAGCCCAATTATTAGACACACTGAAAGCTTCGATTTAAGATTTAACCCTTTACCACCTTTTAATATATTAAGTACTGATAGGGTAAGTTTTTCGACTATGCAGCGTATTAACCGATTTGCTCGTTATTGGGATATGATAGGTAATTCAGGACGTTTTAAATATGCTTTACCACATATATTATCAAACAAACCTTTTGACGATTTCATGGCTATTACAGAATGGATATTTAACAAAACAGGTCAAATTCATAATATTAATTTGAAAAAATTATTTGAATTCGTTTCACAATCCGTTGAGGCGTTATTTCCTGAAAAACATCAGTTAGTAATATCAAAACTAGAAGAAGATTACAAAGCATCGCAATTAAAAAGCCTTTTTAATGGACTTAAGCTTTATAGCTCTGAAGACGTAATACTTAAGAAAAAAAACAAGTCGTTAAAGCGTCAACAGCAACATATGAGTTAATAAAGTTGAATTGTTTTGTACACTAAAATACAAGATGACTTTTACTGTTTAGGTATCCAACTTTTCAAAACGTCTAACATAGCTTGCTTGTCTACAGGTTTAGAGATGTAATCATCCATACCTATTGATAAACATTTTTCTTTGTCTCCTTTCATTGCATTAGCTGTCATAGCTATTATTGGTATTTCCTTATAATTATCTCCACATTCACCTAATCTAATTCGTTTGGTGGTTTCGTAACCGTCGAGTATTGGCATTTGACAATCCATTAAAATCAATGTGAAAGGAACACCTACTTTATTTGACACCTTTAATTTAGCCAAAGCATTAGCGCCATTTTCAGTCGTTTCACAGGTTAGATTAATATTTTTCAATGCTTGTATAGCAACAACTTGGTTAATTCTATTATCTTCTACTAATAGTATTTTTACATTATTGTGCCAAAGCGGAATTGGCGACTCATTAATTTTTTGGGGGAGGTGTTCGTCATTTATATCAATGCACTCTATAGGGACTGTAATTGTAAAAATACTGCCTTTTTTATCTTCGCTTTCTACGGTTATACTTCCCTTTAACAATATTGATAATCGTTTTGAGATGGAAAGTCCTAGACCTGTCCCTCCAAAGTTACGAGTTGTTGAGTTATCCGCTTGTTGAAATGAATCAAACACTTTATTTAATTTGTTTTCTTTTATACCAACCCCAGTGTCTTTTATCGCGCAAACTAAAAAGAAACCTTCCTCATTGTTAGTTTGGTGAACTTTTATCGAAACTTTACCATCAGGGGTGAACTTAATAGCATTTCCTATTAGGTTTAGTAGAATCTGTTTAAGTCTTAATGGATCTGATTTAATAATTGGGTGAGTAATACCTGAGGTATCAATTTTTAGTTCTAGCCCTTTAGTTTCGGCAAGATTTCTCATAACACAATAAATTTCGTTAAATAAATCTTTTACATTAAATTCAATGTGATCTAATTTTAATTTCCCTGCTTCAATTTTAGAAAAGTCGAGTATCTCATTAATTACAGCTAGTAAACTTTTACTGGAATTTAAGGCTATATCTACCTTTTCTTTATTAGCTTCTGATAAATCTGAATCAGATAATAATTCTAGCATTCCCATTACACCATTCATTGGTGTTCTAATTTCATGGCTCATATTTGCCAAAAATTCACTCTTAGCTTTATTAGCTTGATTGGTCTCATCCACAAGT
>JAGSHH010000210.1 GCA_023954655.1 Colwelliaceae bacterium | reverse complement strand
GTTTTTTTTGCCATCTCTGCTTGAGCAATGATGTCAGGACTGCGACCGGATTGTGAAATTACGATCACTAAAGCGTGATCTAATTTAAGTTGCTTACCATAAACACTTGAAACAGATGGTGCTGCCGCAAACGTAGGAATGCCAGCTTCAATTTCGATTAAATACTTACCAAATACACCTGCATGATCAGACGAACCACGTCCAATGATCATCACCATCTTAGGAGAAAATTCTCGTAATTTTTTCCCAATACGTTCTGCTAACGATTTATTGGCTTTTAATTGTCCTTCGACAACCGACGGGGCTTGTTTAGCCTCTTGTTCCATAATTGTTTGTGTCATGTTCAAACCTTACCTAATTTTTAATCTACTTAACTACAACAATGCTAGCTGTTGTCGCGCATATATAACCGAGCCAACCTCTGGTGGGCATACTGGCTCTTCCAATTTATCTTTTATGTCTTTGTCTAACCAAGGCATAATACGAGGAGTTAATCCTCCAATTAACGAAATTCTTGGCGGGTTTTGTTTATCTAACTGTCGAGCAATACCACTAATATAACTAGCACCTTCGTGAACAATTTCTTTAGCAATTTCATCACCATCTTCTGCGGCATCAAATACTAAATTGGCCATTTGTGCATAAAAGGCTGCTGGCTTACCAGCAATGGTTTCAACCATTTCTAAGCCATCTTTCACATTTAATTTATTTAACAATTGATTATTAATAACTGAATCGGCTTTTAAACCGTCGAGAGACATTAGTACATGGTTTGCCGCTTGAAAACCAAACCAAGCACCACTTCCTTTATCACCATGTGGAAACCCATGACCACCTAAAGTATACGGATGACCATCAACATATGAAAAACCACAAGAACCCGTGCCTGTAATCATCACAGCTCCATCTTGGCCATTATGTGCACCTAAACAAGCGATCAGCAGGTCTGTTGCTAAAAACATTTGTTTAAAAGGATGCTGCCAATTAGACATTTGCTCAAACAATACCGGTAAATTAACACCTGCTAAACCAACGCCAGCTATAACATCTTTAAGTTCAAGACCACCTAAACCTGCATCTTTAATTGCTAACTTTGCAGATTCAGTAATTGAGTTGACCGCTTGTTCATAACCATGAAGCGGATTTGCAGGGCCAGAAATTCCTGTTCCTAATATTTTATTATCAGCATCAACAATAATGGCTTTACATTTACTACCACCACCGTCGATACCTAAAAAGAATTCTTTGTTGTCACTGCTACCAGGCATGTTGACCTCATATCTACTTCATTTATCTGTAAAGTCATTTGATTAAAAAATCAAAGCTTCAAAATTTCATCTGCTTTCATATTAACCACAAATGACAGCGTTGTCATTTATTTTTTGAGAAAAATTGTAGTTTTTTACTATTTATACTTCAGTAAAAACACAAGCGATTGATTTTATTTAATAATCCATCACCAAGACACTCTATGTTATTTGTGTTTTACTACTACAATTCGACCTTTTCTCTCATTATTGGTTGTGCTTAACCGAATATTTACATCACTTGTAACGTTGACAGGGTGTTTATAAATAGTCCAATGTCCATCTAGCTCTTGATACTCGATTGTTAACCCTGGAAAAGCACTATTAGCGAACAACTGGCCGGCATCAATTTTTGCACCTGCAGTTGGTAAGCGATATTTCACATCTGCTAAATCAAGTTTAGGTAGTTCTTTTTGTCCTAAAGCATTTGCAAACACTGTCCAATGGTTATCCCTTTCTAATTGCATAGCTGGAGTAAATGTATGAGTGCTCTGGTCATACTTAGCACCCATATAATTATATGGTACAGACCAAGAGGCTTTATGCCATGCACGTTCAGCTAATGCGATTATACGTGGGAAAATTTTATATTCAGCAACATTATCAGTTCTTACATTTTCACCCCATAGTTGCCCTTGAACACCTAAAAACTTACGCCCTTGTTCTAATGGGTGATGCGTTACACTTCCATTTTCATCTTTTTTTAATCTATCATCAGCAACATAGGAGTTATCTTGTCGATCTAACCAAAACTCAGCATGAACAGGTAAGTTTTGCGGCATAAACTGAAATACCTTTTCAGTATTTGTACGACGAGACGCCCAATAATATCCATGTTCTTTTGGATCAGCTTCATATGGGAAATCAAAGTAAGTTACATCAGGAATAGAAAGTACGATTTGCCAGTTTCGATTGGCTAATTCATTCACTTTAGAATGAGCTCCCCATGGCAAGTGATCCCAAGCATTTGCTTGTACAACCGGTGGCATATTTTCTTTATTGGTATGCTCTAAACCATCACTCCATGCTGCCGGCTCAATACCCATTTTTGAAATCATATTAGAAACACGTTCAACAAAATAGGCCCCTAATTCTTTCATTTGGGTTACGCCATGTTTGTTGTTTGCAATAAATGATTTGCAAACATCAGATTCTAACCATGCCCCTGCAGTTTCATCAGCACCTATGTGATAACGTGTTAAAGGTTGGCCAGCATCAGCATGAATTTTTTGCACCTCTTTCATCACTTTTTCAATAAATTGGTAAGAAGATTCTTGGCAAGCATTGATAGTATTATCTTGATAAAACTGAACAGATGAATACTTAGTGACATCATTAGGATCATGCAATAAATATTGCTCTGCCTTTTCTTTATCTTCTAGCAGGCTGTATTTTTTATAACGTGCTGCCATAGCTTTAATTGCTGCTCTTGAATGCCCAGGCATATCTAAAGAAGGTAATACTTGAATATGTCTTGCCGAGGCAGCTTGCAAAATTTCAGTGTAATCAGCAACTGAATAATAGCCATTAACTGAAGCATTACTATCAACTCCTGCTCCAAGCTGTGGCATCAAGCAAGATTGCTCTGTTAAATCTAAACAACGCTTACTACTCACTTCGGTAAGCTCAGGTAAACCAGGAATCTCTAATCGCCAGCCTTCATCTTCTCCCATATGTAAATGTAATTTATTTAACTTATATGCTGCCATTTGATCGAGTAACTTTAAAATGAATGCTTTACTACGAAAGTTACGAGCAGTGTCAACTAACATGCCACGAAATTCATAAAGTGGTTCATCTATAACATCTAGATAAGGGATTGTTTGGTGATTTAAAGACATTAAACTTGCTAGGGATTGTAAGCCATTAAAGACACCATTATTATCAACACCAACTATGGAGATACCATCACTACTAACTTTAAAACTATAACTTCCAATCATTTTATCAAAATCAGCTTTTATACTAAGATCAACAGCAACACCCGATGGATTCTCAGATAAACCTAATACAGATAATCGTTCAATAGCCGCAAAAACTTGTTTTTTGTCAATATTTCCATAGCTAATATTTAATCCAGTAGACAAATCAAGTTGACCTGAATTATCTGGATAGGTAATTGATTTAGGTGTGGGAATAATAACCTTACTCACATCCAACAACTTCTCACCTAATACACTATTTCGTTGATAAAAACCTTCACTGTCTAACCAAGGTGTTCTATCATCCTTTGTTCTTTGAAAATGATTTTCATAGTCTGTATATGTACTGACGTATGGTACAAACTCCATTTGTGTATCTGGATCTATTTTAGCTTTTGTACTCTCGATTACTCTTGCGGTTAAGTTATCGGCTCGAATAATATAATTCGGCATAATGTCAGATTCAGATAATGACCAATAACTTGCTCTGAATAATATCGTTTTACTTTGATCTTTAACAAATCCTTCAAATTTTTCCGTTGGCGTTAATTTATGAAGATCTCCATTAATGTGAGTAAGTGTAAATTCTTCACTATCAAAATTATGTAACGGAGCGATTTGACTAAAATAAATTTCCCAACCAATAGCTGGTATGTTTTGTGGGACAGATAAAGTAATACTTGCTTCAAAACATAAACCATCTGTTTTATTTTTATCACACTTGTCTTTTTGTGCATTACTGATAAGGTCAAATTTAACATCTAAATCATGAGCCAATTGATCTATATCTTTTTGAGTCACTTGACGAAGCACTTCACTTTTCTGGCTTATTAAATCAGAAGGTGTTGACTGTTCAGATGCTTTTTCACAACCTAAGATTAATATACTCACCGCAAGCAATATAACTAACAGTTTATTATTCATGTAACGTTACTCTTAATTTTGTTAATAACTATAATATAGCAAACATCACCTATTTTGACAGCGCTGTCAAAACATTCTTTACATGTATTGTAGAAATGTATTAACTTACACCTTATATACTTTCTTATAGTACTGGTAAGTAGTTGTCTATTCGCGATATTATTTGTCAGTTTTGTAATTAATAATAACTAAAAAATATTGATGTAGCTCAGCAAAAACTTAATCATTACTGGTATATTAAAACTACTTCAGCTGTAAATTAAAGCACTTGAACATCATTAAAAGAGAACAATTATGTCAGAAGCAATTAAAAAAATAGTAATTGTCGGTGGAGGCACCACAGGTTGGATGGCTGCTGGAAGCTTAACAAAATTTATAGCTGATAAAAATATTTCAGTAACCTTAATTGAATCACCTAATATTGGTACGATTGGTGTTGGTGAAGCGACTATCCCAAATATTGTTGCGTTTAACAAAACCATTGGGATTGATGAAGTCGAATTAATAAAAGAAACTCAAGCAACGTTTAAGCTTGGAATAAAGTTTGATAATTGGTACAAGGAAAGCTCTACATTCTTTCATCCTTTTGCTGATTATGGACTTCAAATTGAAGGAATTGAGTTTCACCATTATGTCAATCGAATGAAATCTGAAGGCATTGATGTAAACATGCAAGATTATTGTTTTGCAACCACATTGGCTAGCCTTGATAATTTTGCCCAACCAAACCCAAATCCTCAAACTCCGTTAGCCGATTATTCTTATGCATATCACTTAGATGCTGCCTTATACGCTAAATTTTTGCAGAAATTTTCAGTGAAAAAAGGTATTCATCATATTTC
>JAGSHH010000117.1 GCA_023954655.1 Colwelliaceae bacterium | reverse complement strand
TACTGTTATTTACACTGTTTTTTCTTAGATACAACCAACAAAAAAACAAAACCTATAAATTCGGACTTTATCTAACGAGCACAATGATTATTTGCTCAATATTCTCATTAAGTCTTGATACGATAACCCAAACAAAATTGTTTTTTTCCATTCAACCTATCGTTTACTTATTTGCCTTATTTATGATTTTTAGGCGTATTAATAGAGATTTTGCTTGGACTAAATTTTACTTATTATCTTGGCTACCACTTCTTATTGGCGCTGCAGTCCAACCTTTAGTATTGTTGAATTATTTAGATTATTCCTTTATTACAAGAAATGCTTTTCTTTTTGCGGTAATGGCAGAATTAACTTTAATGGCTTTTGCGCTTGCTGAACGCATGAAAAGAAACGAAAAAGACCGGCTTACAGATATCGCATATCATATTACTAGTGGTTTACCGAGAAAATCTAATATTGAAAGTTTTATCAACCACTTAATCGTACAAAAAAATAATAATTTTAGTGTTGTGGTTATAAAACCAGAGCACATCGAAAAAGTAGCTTTATATATAGATGATGCAATGCTTACTGAATTATTTCAGCGATTGTTTAAGAAGCTATCGTCATTATTTCAATTTAATGACAATATTTTTTCATTAACCGATAATCATGAAAAACTATGCTTTATTAACAATAACTCTTTGATGATAGTTATTAATAATAAAGCGAATCATCAATCTTTAGAGGAGCTAATTACCTCAATTCAAAAAATTGTATCTGAAAACTTTCAAATTCAAACGCTAAAATTGCCATTATCTTCTGTTATTGGTATTGCTAATTTCCCGGAACACGGAGCTAAAAGTCATCAACTGATAAATCATGCTTTATTAGCAATTAATAATGCTGAAACGGTTCACCAAAAATGGAGTTATTATGAGCAAGAAACTACCAATGAGAATTCGTACTTATTAAAGCTCACCAGTGAACTTAAATCTGCACTTGAGAACGATCAGCTAGAAGTTTTTCATCAAGCACAGGTTGACCTTCGCACTTTAAGAATTTGTAGTAGTGAATGTTTAATCCGATGGCAACACCCTACACAAGGTTTCATACCACCAACTGTATTTATTCCTATTGCTGAAGATATGGGATTAATCAACCAATTAACATTATGGGTAATAAAAAAATCATTACAGCAACAACTAATACTTTCTAGTGAATATAAGTTTAATCATATGGTATCAATAAATATCAGTGGTAAGGATATCGCCTCACAACATTTTTTCTCAAAAGTGATAGATATTATAGAAGACTCTACAATTCCAGCTGACAAATTAATCTTTGAATTAACGGAATCAGCTTCATTTACATACAATGAGCAGTCTCTTGATCTTCTTGAAAAGCTCGTCGACTTAGGCATAACCATTAGCATAGATGATTTTGGCACCGGTTATTCATCAATGTCTCAGGTAAGTAACCTCCCTTTTCAAGAATTAAAAGTTGATAGAGAGTTTGTTGAAAATGTAAATGATGACAAAAAGCGTAAAATCATTGCTGAAGCAACAGTAAAAATGGCGAAAGGTTTAGGCTTAGAAGTCGTCGCTGAAGGCATCAACAGCCAAGAAGATGAAAACACTTTACGAGATTTTGGTTGTGATATTGGCCAAGGATATTTTTACGCCAAACCGATGCAATTTGATGACTACATTAGTTGGTTAGAAAACCTCGACAATGGCAGGATTAAACAGCCTGTTCAAGGTGAATTTATTCCTGCTAAAAAATAATAGCGTAAATTTAAGTCAACAAATTTAAAGTAATAAAAAACGCATCAATTGATGCGTTTTTTTATTTTTAGTGACATTACTTAAATAATGTTAAGCATTACGTCTTTTAGATACTGCATCATTTAACTGAGCTAATAGTTTTTCAGTGTCTGCCCAGCCAATGCAAGCATCGGTAATTGATTGACCATAAGTTTTAACTTCACCATCAACAAGATCTTGACGCCCTTCTACTAAATGGCTTTCAACCATCACACCAAAAATATCAATATTACCTGAAGATATCTGCTGACTAACATCTTCACTAACAAGCATTTGATTTTCGAATTTTTTACTTGAATTGCCATGGCTAAAATCAATCATAATTTTAGTATTAAGTTTTGAAGAAGCTAATTGTGACGTAACTTGTTTCACACTATCAGCATCATAATTAGGCGTTTTACCACCACGTAAAATAATATGACAATCTTCATTACCTGTAGTTTGAACAATTGCAGAGTGACCAAATTTTGTTACTGATAAAAAGTGATGTGGAGCACTTGCTGAACCAATTGCATCTATCGCTATTTTGATCGTTCCGTCAGTACCATTTTTAAAACCGACAGGACAAGATAAACCTGATGACAATTCACGATGTACCTGGCTTTCAGTTGTACGAGCACCAATAGCTCCCCAACACATTAAGTCACCAATATATTGTGGTGTGATCATATCTAAAAATTCACCAGCTGTTGGCAAACCCATATCATTTAAATCAGCGAGCAATTTACGACCAATACGTAAGCCGTCATTTAATTTAAAACTATCATCCATATAAGGGTCATTTATTAACCCCTTCCAACCAACAGTAGTTCGAGGTTTTTCAAAATAAACACGCATGACAATTTCTAAATTACTTTTATATTTTTCACGTAATTGAACAAGTTTTTCGCCATATTCTAGAGCTGCTTTTGTATCGTGGATTGAACATGGACCTATAACCACTAGAAGTCTGTCATCTTGATTATTAAATATTTTACTGATCGCTGTTCTACCAGAGAAAACTGTTTTAGACGCTTTTTCTGATGCTGGAAATCGTTCCAATAATGCAATTGGAGGTAATAATTCTTTGATTTGTGCGATACGAACATCGTCATTTTGGTAGGACATAGTAATTTCTCTTCTATCTAACAGCTTATTTAATTCATTTAATCTTTTATTTACGTCTAGACGCCTAGATGATTAACCCACCGACTAATTTAGCAGTGTTATTACTCTAATACCAACATAAAATACCTAAAAGGCGATATAATAAAGAATATCTTATCCCTTTATAAATTAGGGGTCAGATAAAATAAAAAGGAAATAATAAGAATGATTAACCCTAACCTACCATTAATTGATTTACACCGGCATTTAGACGGTAATATTCGGCCAAATACGATTTGGCAACTAGCACAAAAAAATGACATCAAATTACCAACAAATACCTTTGACGAATTCATTTCACATGTGCAGATCAGCGACAGTGAACCTGACCTTTTAGCATTTTTACGAAAGCTCGATTGGGGAGTAGCGGTTTTAAACTCCCTTGATGATTGTAAACGTATCGCTTACGAAAATGTTGAAGATGCATTTATCGCGGGAATTGATTACGCAGAATTACGTTTCTCACCTTATTACATGGCAAAAACCCATCACCTAAACACCAGCGATGTTGTAGCTGCTGTAATTGAAGGGATTCATAATGGTATGAAAGATTTTGATGTTCAAATCAATTTGATCGGTATCTTAAGCAGAACCTTCGGCGTAAATAAATGCCAACATGAATTAGAAGCAATATTAAATCATAAACAACACATCACGGCTGTTGATTTAGCAGGTGATGAATATAACTTCCCCGGAGAGCTTTTCACTGACCATTTTAAACAAGTTGATAAAGCGGGACTAGCAATTACTATTCATGCAGGTGAAGCTGCTGGTTCAGAAAGTATTTGGCAAGCAATAAAACAATTAAAAGCAACAAGGATTGGCCATGGTGTTGCATGTCAGCATGACGAGAAACTAATGGACTTTATGCGTGAAAATAATATCGCTATTGAATCTTGCTTAACATCAAACTATCAAACAGGCACAGTCGAAGATTTGAAATATCACCCGATTAAAACCTTTTTGGATAATGATTTAATAGTTTGTCTAAATACAGATGATCCGGCAGTTGAAAATATTGAACTAAAACATGAGTTTGAACTTGCTTCTCAGCAACTAAATCTATCCGACAAACAAATAACTCAATTACAAACTAATGCTCTAAAGGCGAGCTTTTTATCCGAAAGTGAAAAACAAACCTTGCTAAAACAAAAGCAAAGTTGAAATAATATACGCGTTGAAGATCATCAGTAAAAATTTATCATTAGCTGAACATGGTTTACAACATTATTTATAATCAATAAAGGAGAACACATGACAGAAGTATTATTAGCATTATTTGCTGGCACCATCGTTGGAATTTTATTTTCTTTAATTAAATTACCATTACCTGCACCGCCTGTTTTATCGGGTATTGCTGGAATATTTGGTATTTATTTAGGTGGAATGGGATATAACTGGATCGTCGAACGATTTTTCAGCTAAAATAAACGAGTAAATATAAAACAAAGAAAATAAACAATTCAGTAAAACACCCTTGATAGCAGCTTGCACATACTCATGCGCTGGCTAGAAACTTACTGAGACATAAAAATATAAGTAATTATAAGGTTATATCTCATGGCAACACCTCATATAGAAGCAAAAGAAAACGAATTCGCAAAAACAGTATTAATGCCTGGCGACCCTCTTCGTGCAAAATTTATTGCAGACAATTTTCTAGACGACGCTAAATGTATTACGCGTGTCAGAAATATGTTCGGTTACACAGGTACCTACAAAGGTAAACCTATCTCAGTGATGGGCTCAGGCATGGGTATTCCATCTATTTCAATTTATGCAACAGAATTATATAAAGAGTATGGCGTTGAAAATATTATTCGTATTGGCTCATGCGGTGCTGTAAGAGACGATATTAAAGTACGCGATGTGATTATTGGTTTAGCCGCAAGTACTGATTCAAATGTAAACCGTCAGCGATTTAATAATTTTGATTTTGCAGCATGTGCAGACTTTTCTCTGTTGCATAAAGTAGTTAATACCGCAGAAAAAATTAATAAAAAAATTCATGTAGGTAATGTTTTCACTGCTGATCTATTTTATACACCGCAACCTGAAATGTTTAAGAAAATGGAAGATATGGGCATTTTAGCAGTAGAAATGGAAGCTGCAGGTTTATATGGCGTAGCTGCGGAGCTAGGTAAAAAAGCCTTAGCTGTATTTACCGTTAGTGATCATATTAAAACAGGTGAGCAAACATCTGCGGATGAGCGTGAAAATACTTTTAAAGATATGATGGAATTAACGTTAGAAAGTATTCTTTAAGCTAATCAAAAAAAATTCATAAAAAAGGTTGGCTAATTAGCCAACCTTTTTTGTTTCAATGACATTTTATTTAGATTAATTAATAAAAATCAGCTTTAAATTCAACACCCCAAAATACTGGCTCATTAACGTAACCAGTTAAGTTATTGAAATCGATAGCACCCGTTAACTGTTCTTCATCAGTAATGTTACGGCCATACGCCGCAACTTCGTATTCAACATCATCACCAGACCACTGATAACCAACACGAATACCGCCTTCTAATAATGCATCGCCAATAAATTCTTTTGATTCATACAATAAGAAATTAACTTCACTTCTATAAGACCAATCTGTATAAACGTAAAGCTCACCATTTTCAACTTCTTTAGACCAGCGAAGTGCAATATTACTAATCCATTCAGGAGACTGAGGTAAAGAGTTTCCATCAATTATGGCTTGGCCATCACCTCTAATAGTATCCGTTACTGTACAACCACCACCACAAGGTGCTACGCCAATTGATCCATCTTGCAGTTCAGTATTATTGTAACTAACACTACCTGTAAGCACTAAATCAGGATTAATAAATAATTCACCATCTAATTCAAAACCGTAACCTACCGCTTTATCAGCATTCAATAAGCGTGCTAAATTACCTTCACCACCAACAGCTGTAAGTTGTTGATCACTTACTTGATAATAAAAAACAGCACCATCTAAGCGCGCCATATTGTCTGAGCTAACGGTTTTAAAACCTGTTTCTCCAGATAATACCGTTTCTGAATCTGCTGTTGTTGCATTACCAGAAAACAATAAATTACGCCCTTGAATACTCGGTGCACGATAACCGCGAGCAATACGAGCATAAACATTAGTTTCTGCTGAAAGTTTATAATTTAGACTTAAATCACCACTGACTTGTGAATCATCTACAGATGACTTTTCACTAAAACTTGGAGCACCGAACGGTGATTGAACTAAAGTACCATCCCAATCCCTTTCATCATTTGAATAACGTAATCCACCGTTTAGGTTTAATTTATCTGAAAGTTCATAATCCCAAGAGCCAAATACAGCCCAAGCTGTAGTTTGCATGTTTTGAACAGCAATACCATTTTGAGCACCATCAGCCAAAGTATCAAAACTTAAGTTATTAATAGTTAAGTCTTCATCAAAATAGAAAAAACCAAATTGATAATCTAGTTGACCCAACTCATTACTTGAAACTCTAATTTCTTGAGTTAATTGTTTATGATCTGGCATTTTGGCACCAGTTTCAGAAGGGAAAGGAATAAACCCTGGTCCCATATAAGGTAAAAATGATGCGCCGTAACCACCATCAATATCACCTACAGAAAATAATTCAGCCGTTTCATAACCACTAACAGATGTTAATGTATGATTTCCCATATCATAGGATAGCTTTAAACTTGCACCAGAAGATTCTATGGTTTGTTTATTACGGCTCGCCGCATCTTGATATACCACTTCACGATCAAAATCTGAAACTAAATTGTTTGTTCCCTTTTCGATAATGTTAGCGCGAAAAACACGAGCATCAGCATCAGCATCTCTAAAATGGTAATTAAAAAGTGCATTAAATTTATTGCTTGGTTCCCAAAGCAATTGAATTCTTCCTGCTGTTTCTCCATAACCACCTAATTCATCTTTTGCTTCAAAACCTGGTGCTTTATTGTCAATCCAATCATCTCTATCTTGTTGTAATAACGAAACCCGCGCAGATAAATCATCAGTTAATCCACCGCCGACAGCTAATCTAAAGTCAGTTGAACCATAGCTACCAATACTTGCCGAAACAGAAGCATCAAAATCGTGAGTCGGTTTTTTAGATTGAACTTTAATAATACCAGCCGTAGTATTTCGTCCAAATAATGTTCCTTGAGGGCCGCGTAATACTTCTACACGCTCAAGGTCAAACATCGGCATACCTTTTGTAAGTGAGTTCTCTAAAACAACATCATCATAAACAAGAGATACAGGCTGAGAAGCTAATAAATCAAAATCTGTGTTACCTAAACCACGTATATAAAAACGTGGAAATGTTCTCCCAAATGAAGATTCAATTAATAAACTAGGAACTTTGCCAGATAAGGCACGTACATCCATACCTGAGGAACCTAATATTTCCATTTTTTTGGTTGTTAAAGCAGAAACAGCAATTGGTACGTCTTTAACATTTTCAGTTCTTTTACGCGCGGTTACTTCAATAACCTCTATACCAACAATTTCTTTATCTGTTTCTTCAGCAACAGTATTTACTGAATAGCTTAATGCTGTTGACATTAATGCTAACTTTATGCTGTTTACGAGTGGTTTTTGTCCAAACATTCTCATGTAGTTCTCTCCCAAGGACTCATTTAATTGTAATTATTTTTATTAACTGAACTATTATAGTTAATAATTTGAAATTTAAAGTTATTTTTTTATTAATTCTTTGTAAAAACTTATACCATAATCTAGTTTTTCTAATGCAAACATTTCTGCAATGGTTTGGCCTAAGTCAGCAAATGAAGATCGCTCTCCAAGATCGACTGAATCAATATTATGATGATATGCCAACATAGGTACATATTCTCTCGTATGGTCTGTACCGGGCCACGTAGGGTCACAACCATGATCTGCAGTTAAAAATAAAATATCATCGTCATTCATACTTGAAAAAATCTCGGGCAAACGCTTATCAAAAGCTTCTAAAGCTTCGGCATAACCTACGGGATCTCTACGATGTCCAAAGTCTTGATCAAAGTTAACCAAATTGGTGAAAATCAAGCTGTTATCTTGTGCTGTATTTAAATGTGAAATTGTGGCATCAACTAACGCATCAATCCCTGTTGCTTTAGTTTTTTCGCTAATACCTTGATGTGCAAATATATCAGCAATTTTACCTACACTAATCACATGCCCTCCAGCATCTGTAAACTTATCCAACACTGTCGGTGCTGGAGGCAAAACAGAATAATCTCTACGATTACCCGTACGAATAAAATCTTTACTACTATTGCCAATAAACGGTCTTGCGATCACTCGGCCAATATTATATTCATCTAATAATTCGCGTACAGTTTCACAATATTGATATAATTTGTCTAAACCAAAATGTTCTTCATGGGCAGCCACCTGAAATACACTATCAGCAGAGGTGTAACATATGGGTAAGCCAGTTTTAATATGTTCGTCACCTAAATTAGCAATAATGTCAGTACCTGAAGCATGACAATTACCTAAAACACCTGAAAAGCCTGTAGCTTTATTAATGGTTTCAATTAATTCATTTGGAAAGCTCGGTACTGTTTTGTCAAAATATCCCCAGTCAAAAAGTACAGGAACACCTGCCATTTCCCAATGACCACTTGGTGTATCTTTACCGCTGCTAATTTCAGCAGCATGACCATAGGCACCTTTTTTTAAAATATATTCTTTTACAGGAAAAGTTTCTTTACCTGCAGCTAAACAAGCGTCAACTAACCCCATAGCAGCCAAATGAGGTAAAGATATTATATTTTTAGTTTGCTCAAAATAAGACTGTGCAAGATGAGCAAAAGTATTCGCCGAAACATCACCAAATTTATCAGCATCAGGTGCATGCCCAATGCCAAAACTGTCTATTACTAAAATGATTGCTCTAGCCACTTTTAACCTCAAATAGTTATTTTATTTAATTTACTTCATGACCAATTAGTCAAGTTATGGTAATTTAGCATTTCTCATTGAATAGTTATAGCGTAACAATAAATTTGTTGTAGTTATTGAGAGCAAGTTTTCATTTTTTTATACTTAATGAATAACTTGCGTTTTAGTTCATAATAAGCCAATTATTTTTTAGCTCTTTTTAAAGGCAACTTGCATTGCAAACAATTAAACCAACCATTATAGCTATAACAGGAGCTTCAGCTTCCGGAAAAACTCTTTTTGCTCAAACTATTTATGATGAGCTGTTAGGTGAATTTGGTGAAAATAGTATCTCTATTATTAAAGAAGATGCCTATTATCGTGCGCAAGACCATTTGCAAATATCAGAAAGAGAAAAGACGAATTACGATCACCCTGATGCTTTTGAACATGAGCTGTTATCTGAGCACTTATCAAATTTACTCAATAATAAGCCTATTGAAACCCCTATTTATTGTTATCAAACTCATACACGTACTGAAAAAACAACCACATTAAAACCTACTTCAATTATTTTAGTAGAAGGAATCCTTTTATTTTCTAATCATACTTTAAGGGATTGTTTTGATATAAAAGTGTACATGGATACACCTTTAGATATATGTTTAATAAGAAGAATACAAAGAGATACCGTAGAAAGAGGTAGAAGTATAGAATCGATAACAAATCAGTATATTAATACCGTTAGACCAATGTATTATCAACATATAGAACCAGAGAAATCTTGGGCTGATTTAGTGATCACCCGTGGTGGAAAAAATAGAATGGCAATTGAAGTACTTAAAGCTAAAATTCGTCAACTGATTAATCAGCATCAAAATTAACTAACATCCATTAACCAAAATAATAAAAAAATAAAGAGGTTTGTATGAATTTAGCGGCATTACATGGAGTAATAGGCATCATTGCATTATTACTTGTCGCCTACTTTTTTTCAAAGAATCGTAAAGCTATTAATTTTAGAACTGTCGGATTAGCTTTTGCTCTTCAACTTATACTTGGTGCATTTGTATTATATGTCCCCTTTGGTAAAGATGTACTTGAATCAGTTACAAATGGTGTACAAAGCGTCATAGACAGTGCCAAAGCGGGTATTAATTTCCTCTTTGGTGGGCTAGGTACTGATGAAATGTACAGCAATGGCGTAGGGTTTGTTTTTGCTGTTAGAGTCTTACCCGTGATTATTTTCTTCTCCTCTCTTATTGCAGTTTTATACCACTTGAATGTCATGCAGTGGGTTATTCGCATTATTGGTGGCGGTTTACAAAAACTATTAAAAACCAGTCAACCAGAATCCTTATCTGCTACCGCCAATATTTTTGTCGGGCAAACAGAAGCCCCTTTAGTTGTTCGCCCTTATATTGCCAAAATGACACAATCTGAATTATTCGCCATCATGGTCGGAGGTTTAGCATCAGTAGCAGGTTCAATATTGGCTGGATATGCCGGGTTAGGTGTTGAATTAAAGTATTTGATTGCCGCATCATTTATGGCAGCACCTGGTGGTTTATTAATGGCTAAAATCATTATTCCTGAAACTGAATATGACAAAATCAATAACAAAGAAGTTGAGG
>JAGSHH010000070.1 GCA_023954655.1 Colwelliaceae bacterium | reverse complement strand
TCGAGCAATTAAATTAACCACCTCAGGGAAGAAATTTTATAACACTATTTACCCTATTATATCTGAATTAGAATCCTCTATTGAGAGGTTTACTAATACTAAGCAGAATAAAACGATTACCATTAGCATGCCTGAATTTTTTGCTAGTGAGTTATTTATTCCCAAGCTCAGTATTTGGACAGAAGAAAATCCAGATATTAATTTACAGCTAGAAACAGTAAAAACAGTAAGTCAATCAACAATAACAACGGATCTTTCAATAGTGCTAACAAATGGCAAGCCTAACGGCAGCATTGTGCATGAACTATTTCCAATACGCTATGCTCCTGCATGTAATAAAGACCTTTATAAAAAATGGTCAAGTTTAGGTTATGATGCATTAAAAAAAGTACCACTTATTTTACATCAATCTAGACCATGGTCATGGCACCAATGGGCGGATAGAGTTGATATTGAAGATTTTGATCCTAAACAAATTATCCAATTTGATAGCATGTTTGGTGTAGCAAGAGCTGCACAACAAGGTATGGGTATTGCTCTAATTCCTCTTCCAATGAGTAAAACGTGGTTTAGTGAACAATTGTTAGTCAAATTATTTGATCATGAACTTATCACTAATGATAAATATTATTTAATAAGACATGAGAATATAGAAGATGGAAATGAACTAGATACCTTTGCCAAATGGGTGAAGAAACAGTTTTCATCATAAGTGAAATTAATTCATTTAATGGCTGCATTTTTGTCGTTTGTCAGCCTCCTCTTTCTTTTTTATAGTAAAAACCGTCAACATCATTGGCATTTAAATTTACACTTCATATTACTTAAAAAGGAAAAATCATGAAACTTAACAACTTCGTTTCTAAAACATTACCCACATTACTTTTACTTTGTTGTAGCAGCACCTTTGCAATTGAAAGCACAGAAAAATTCAGAGTGGCTGTCGTCAAAAATACACTAGGAGCAAATAATATTGTTGCTGGTGAATATGAAAGTAGCATTGCAAAAATTTCAGATACTCATCTTGATTTTA
Source organism: Colwelliaceae bacterium (assembly GCA_023954655.1). Lineage (GTDB taxonomy): Bacteria > Pseudomonadota > Gammaproteobacteria > Enterobacterales > Alteromonadaceae > Thalassotalea_H. Next base: position 13,639 of record JAGSHH010000070.1, on the reverse strand, counting down.
ACCGAGCAATGAATTTATGTGTGGCACAAATTAAAACATATAATTTTGAGTTAGCTGAAAACTCATGTACCAAAGCAATAGATTCAATGTCAGTAAATGCTTCTCGAGGGCGTCATGGAAAACTACTAAAAGCATTAGCTTACAGCAACCGTGGTATCGCAAAGCACCTTAACAACAAAAGTAAAACTGCTTATGACGATTTTTTAATGGCTAAATCATTATCAGAAGATAAAATAATTAATGATAATATGGCTTATTTTAAATCATCTATAAAGGTTACTTCTCTTGATGAATCAGAATCTTTAAATGCTGAGTAAGGAGCTAACATGAATTACTTAAAAGTACGTTACCAACGCCTAGCTCTATTTTGTTATCAAATAACTCATTTAACTTTTTCTCAATGGGATATAGAAAAGCTACACAAAAATGCATTAGGTTCATATCGACAGCAAAATCAATAACCAATTAGAGTAAAATTTATGGAATATAAAAAAGGGTGAAAATTGATAAACATCATCATTTTCACCCTAAATAACTAGTCAATATGGATATCAATATAAATTAAGAGTCTATGTTCAAGAAATCTTCATATCTCCCTATGCGGCACTAGAAAGCCTATGAATACACTGTTAGAATCTAGCCAAGTTATTTATTAGAAAACATGAGAACGATTCAAGATGGGCAGAGCTTACCAAAACCGTAAATTATCAATGGCAAAAACCGCCGGTGCAAAAACTAAAGTTTATTCTAAGTACGGAAAAGCGATATACGTTTGTGCTAAAAATAACGGCATAGACCCTGACGGAAACTTAGCATTACGCGGCTTAATTGATAGAGCTAAAAAAGACCAAGTTCCTACTCACGTTATTGATAATGCAATAAAAAAAGCATCGGGTGCTGGTGGAGAAGATTACGCAGAAGCTCGTTATGAAGGTTTTGGACCAGGTAACTGCATGGTAATTATCGATTGTTTAACCGACAACGGTAACCGTACTATTAAAGATGTTCGCCAATGTTTTACTAAAACACATTCCAAAATTGGCTCTACAGGTACTGTTTCTCATATGTTTGATCATCAAGCAGTATTTGCCTTTAAAGGTGAAGATGATGAAGCTGTATTAGAAAATTTAATGATGGCTGATATCGATGTTACTGATGTTGAACTTGAAGATGGCATTATTACGGTTTATGCGCCGCATACAGAATTTTTCAAAATCAAAACTGAATTTGCTAACAGCATGCCAGAGTTTGATCTAGAAGTTGAAGAAATAACCTGGGTACCACAAACATATACAGAAATTTCGGGCGAAGATGATACCGCCAACTTTGAAAAATTTATCGGTATGCTCGATGATTGTGATGATGTTCAACATGTTTATCACAATGCTGAATTACCTGAAGGATAAAACCAACAGTTTATATTTGATAAAAAGCATCCTAGTGATGCTTTTTTTAGCTTTACGATATAAAAAATTAAGAAGTCACTTTAAGCAATATATCTTGGCATTCCTTAACTGTCATTTGTTTAGGCACAGGATAATCACAATAAGCTTCTCTAATTGCTCGATTTGCCAGGAGCGAAATATCTTCTTGGTTAATCTCAGAAAATGACTGTTGAATGTTAAGTGTTACATTTAGTGATTTAATGACATCAATAAACTTTTCTGCTGCAATTTTTTCACTATCACAACTTTCTGCTACTCCTGTTTGAACGGCTATTTTTGCATATTGCTTATATGCTTTATCAAAAGAAAAGGCTAAAACATGTGGAAGTAATACTGCATTAGCAAGCCCATGAGGAATATGATAATAACCACCCAATTGGTGAGCTATTGCATGAACATAGCCTATAGAAGTTCGTGTAAATGCAACGCCAGCATAATAACTCGCTATCGACATTTCTGTTCTTGCGGTTAAGTTTTCGCCTTCATTATAAGCAAGCGGTAAGTAGGTAAATATTCTCGTTATAGCATCGATACAGTATGACCTTGTCTGTTCGGTCGAATGTAAGCCAATGTATGATTCAATCGCATGAGTTAAAGCATCTATACCTGTTTCAGCAGTTATTTTTGCAGGTAATCCTATCATCAACGAAGGATCCATTATGGCGTAATGTGGCACTAATGAGGGGTCGATAACCGTGAATTTCTGTTTCTTAACTGGGTCTGTTACAACAGCGACTAATGTAGCTTCAGACCCTGTGCCAGCAGTTGTAGGAATGGCAATAAAGGTAGGTAGTGACTTTCGAATTTTAAATAATCCTGATAATCTTATTATACTTTGATTTTTTACTGCACAAGCAGCAATAGCTTTGGCGCAATCCATTACAGAACCACCACCCAATGCAATAACACTATCACACTCGTTTTTTTGGTATTGAATCACACCGTGCTCAATGAGTGAAATTGTGGGGTCAGGAGTTACCTCATCAAAAACGGTATAGCTTAGCTGCTCCGCTTCAATATAATCAATTAATTGTTGAGTTATCCCTAGTTGAGTAAGAGTTTTATCCGTAACGATAAAAACATGAGTACAAGCAGTTTTTTTTAATAACAGTGAGCACTGTTTTAATTCTCCTTGCCCGCTGATTAACGTTGGCATTGGGATTTTTATCAGTCGATTAATATATCGACGTATCAAGATAACTAACTGATGAAACACACACTACTCGCAAAGGTTCATTTAAGATTGACTCATCTAACTACGAGCAGCAAAAGAAGTCAACTGGTCTAACCTTTAATTAAAAGATACTAAAAAGTACCACAAAATTATTTAGCAAGTTTCTCTAACATTACATTTACAGCTTCCAAATGCTCGGGATTGTTATGACACATTCCTTGAAAGACAGCACATATATCAAGAAAATCAGGTAACTCAGTTCGTTGTGCCATTTTCATTAAACGTTTAGTTAACCTTAAAGAAGCTGTAGGCTTTGACGCAATTTCTGTTGCTAAAGACATAACAGATGTCATTAAGTCTTCAGGTTCAGTTGTATCAAGAACAACACCTATTTCTTTTGCCTCATCAGCATTTATCACTCTACCTGTAAAAGTCAGCTCAGCAGCTTTTTGATAACCAATTAATCGCTGCATAAACCAAGCACCACCGTCACCGGGAATAATGCCCAAATTAACAAAAGTTTCACCAAATTTAGCTTTATTCGACGCAATTCGAATATCACACATATTGGCAACATCAAAACCAGCACCAATGGCAGGCCCGTTTACTGCAGCAATCACAGGCACTTCGCATTTATAAATTGCAAGTGGAATGCGTTGGATACCTTCCCGGTATCTATTCTCAAGTTCTTGAACATCACCTGCAAAGTCACCAGTTCTATCAGCCATGTCTTTAATATTACCACCAGAAGAAAAAGCAGATCCTGAACCTGTAATTATCAATACAGCAACTTCTTTATTTTTATTTATCCAATCAACTGTAGTTACAATGTCATCAGCTATAGCAGTACTTGTTAGAGCATTACGAACATCATGACGGTTAAATGTAAGCGTAGCGATGTTATTTTCAAGTGTGATTAAACAGTCAGTTAATGCAGGAGTTGTCATAAAGTCGTTCTCTTATTTTTTATCTAAGGGTAATTATAGTTTTTCTGTTTGTTTTACGTTTTGCCAATACCGCTCTAATTCTTCAAGGCTATGCTTATCAAAAGGTTGATTTGATTTTTCTACTTGCTGCTCAACCCCGTGAAAACGTTTAGTAAACTTTTGATTTGCTTTCCTAAGTAAGTTTTCAGGATCTTGATTTGCATGTCGGCACAAGTTCACCACTGCAAACATTAAATCCCCTAACTCTTCAGCTAATGCTTGAGGATCCCGATGAAGCTCTTCTTTCACTTCTTCTACTTCTTCCTCTATTTTAGCAAACACATCATTAATATCATGCCAATCAAAACCAACATGAGAGCAACGTTTTTGAATTTTAGCCGCTTGTGAAAGTGCCGGTAAGCTCTTTGGAATATCTGCTAAAATGCTCACTTTTTCATCTGAATTTTTTTCTTGTCGCTCTTTGGCTTTTTCATTTTCCCAATTTGCTTTTATTTCAGCATCGGTTGATAAGTCTTGGTCAGAAAAAACATGTGGATGACGGCGAATTAATTTTTCACAAATAGAGGCAACAACGCTATCGAAATCAAAACGCTTTACTTCTTTGCCTAATTGACTATAAAAAACAACTTGAAACAATAAGTCACCTAACTCTTTTTCTAATTCACTGAAATCTTGGTTTTCTATTGCATCAACAACTTCATATGCCTCTTCGATTGTGTGAGGAATAATCGATGTAAAGGTTTGTTTGATATCCCAAGGGCAACCGGTTTCGGGATCTCGAAGCTCAGACATAATCCAACGGAGTTTATTTATTGATGGGGAATCATTTAACATATAAGTTTCTTATTTTGAATTGTCTCTAAAATAGATGTTTCTTTACAAACGTCTAGCTTCAATAACATCGTCTAATTGTAATAATTTACTTATTAGACGAGATAACATTTCATTATTAGCAATTTCTATTGTCAATGACATTGCCACTGTTTGTTTAACATGATCAGTACGGCTTTCCATACCGACAATGCTAACTCGCTCATTGGCAATAATCGTAGATATATCTCTAACTAGGCCCTGCCTGTCAACAGCAATAGTTTGCACTGTGACTTGGTAATGTTGAGTATTTTCTTCCCCCCATTGAACCTCTACTTCACGTTCTGGCTGTTGTTGTAGAGCATTTGCGAGTTGTTCACAATCTAGGCGATGAACAGATATTCCGCGTCCTTGAGTAATAAAGCCGATGATTTCATCACCTGGCACAGGGTGACAACATTTTGCCATGTGTGTCAGTAAATTCCCGACTCCAGAAACAGTGATCCCGTTTGCATCGACAGCACTTTTAGGTTGGTGATATTTAGGCTTAACTAAGCTTTGTGGATCAAGTTCAACGGGTGGTTTTGACTTTTCATTTTCCTGCTGTAAATGATTAACCACTTGCTGTAAACGTGCGTGACCTGAACCAATGGCTACATATAAATCATCTTCACTTTTAATATTAAAACGTTTACTTGTAGACATTAAATCAACATGTGTTAAATCATGCTTTAATAATTCCTGTTCAAGAAGATCTTTTCCCTGTGATATATGTTTATCTCGGTCTTGTAATTTAAAGAAATTTTGGACTTTGGCACGCGCTCTTGGTGCATGAATATAATGTAAATTAGGATTTAACCAATCGCGACTAGGATTAGGAGTTTTACTAGTAAGTACTTCAATTTTATCACCGGTTTTTAATTGATACGTAAATGGAACAATGCGCCCAAATACTTTTGCACCGATACAGCAATGACCGACATTAGAGTGTATATAATAAGCAAAATCAAGCGGTGTAGAACCATTAGGTAAATCAACAACGTCACCATTTGGAGTAAACACATAAATTCTATCTTCAAAGACTTGGCTACGGAGTTCTTCGATTAGTTCACCACTTTCTGTCACATCCTCTTGCCATTGCAAAATTTTGCGTAACCAACTTACTTTTTCATCAAAACCACTGGTTTTTCCATGTGCAGAGCCTTCTTTGTAACGCCAATGAGCAGCGACACCAAGTTCGGCGTCGTCATGCATTTGTTTCGTTCTAATTTGTACTTCTATTGATTTTCCTTCTGGACCTAAAACTACAGTATGAATTGACTGATATCCATTAGGCTTTGGAGTGGCAACATAATCATCAAACTCGTTAGGTAAATGTTGCCAATTAGTATGAACAATCCCTAAAGCGCCATAACAATCTTGCAACTTTTCTACAACAATCCTAACTGCCCTGACATCAAATAGCTGTTCAAAGTCGAGAGATTTTTGCTGCATTTTTTTACAAATACTAAAAATATGTTTGGGACGACCATAAACCTCGCATTCAATATTTAAGTCAACGAGTTGTTTAGATAAGTTATCAACAAAATCAACCATGTATTTTTCACGATCTAACCGAGTTTCATCAAGTAACTTAGCTATTTTTTTATAAACTTCAGGGTGAAGGTAGCGAAAAGAAATATCTTCTAATTCCCACTTTAATTGACCAATTCCTAACCGATTCGCTAATGGCGCATAAATATTTGCCGTTTCTTTGGCAACAAGAACCCGTGACTCTTCATCTGCATCTTTTACTATACGTAATGTACACAAGCGTTCAGCTAATTTAATGACTACGGCACGAACATCTTCAACCATCGCGAGAAGCATTTTACGAATATTATCAACTTGATTAACAGACACTTTATTTGATTGGCTTTGCTGTAATGCTTTTATTGCTTCCATTTGGCTGACGCCTTTACACAATAAAAACACAGACTTAGAATAGTTTTCTTCAATAAATGTTAAATCAAGATAGCTATATTCAACTAAAGGGATCAAAAATGCAGCGGCAAGTGAATCTTTATCAAGGTTAAGTGTTGCTAGAATCTCAACCATTTCCAATGATTTAGTTTGGCACTCTTCATCAATTTCATGTTTTGATTTATTTTCTAACCATATGCTTTCAAGTAACTGACACTTGTCTGCACTAATTTCGAGAGAAGATAACCACTGCTCAAAATTTGTTTGGGTCATTTGATGAGATTTTCGAACCGAAACCATGATAAATCCTGTTATTCACTAGAGTAGATACATAATGATAAATTAACGAACAAACAATACCATAGTCTCAATATGCTTTGTTTGAGAAAACATATCTATTAGAGATATTTTTTCGATCTTATAGCCATTGTTCAACAGTAAGGCGCCATCTTTGGCTAAAGTGGTTGGATCGCAACTAACGTAAAGTAAATACTTAATATTAAATTTGACTAATTGTTCAATAGCTTGATAAGCACCCGCCCTTGCAGGATCTATAAGCACTTTATTATATTTTTCTTTTGACCAAGGATAAGACTGCCAATTACTATTTAAGTCGGCTTGATAAAAGTGGCTATTAGAAAGGTTATTTGAAGCAGCATTCTCTTTTGCCTGAACAACCATGTTATCAACCCCTTCAACTCCCGTAACACTATTAACCTTTGCTGCTATTGGTAAACTAAAATTTCCTAAACCACAAAATAAGTCGAGCACTTTATCTTGTTTTTCAAGCGTTAACCAATCTATAGCTTGAGCCACCATTTTAGTATTTACGTCATGATTTACTTGAATAAAATCAGCAGCTGAAAACTGTAATTTTATCGATTTGTCAATAGGGTATTCTAAAGGTTCACAAGATGTTAAAGGTAATATACTTTTGCCATCATTGATCATTATCTGGCATTGTTGCTGTTGAGCAAATGTTAGCCAATGCTCTTTGTCTTGCTCTGATAATTTAGTTAATTGTCTGACAATAAGAGAGGTAACATTAGTAACAATGACTTCAATATGACCAATAGGGTTTTTCCCTGATAATTTTGGTAGCAAAGCATTAAGCGGCTTAAATATATCATCCATAGGCTTTACTAACACCGGACATTTTTTTATCGCTACCAATTGATTAGAAGAACGTTGACGAAAACCTATCGTTGCGTTGCCAGCTTTATTATATTGCACTCCAATACGTGCCTTGCGGCGATAATGCCACGGTTCACTGTTTATTGGTTTTTGCCAAGGTAATTCAACCTCATTACTTTTTGACGTACTACTATTAAAAATGCCGTTACGTTGAAATAGCTCAGTAACTTTTTGTTGCTTAAAAGGCAGGTGTTCTTTGGGGTTTAAATGTTGTAAATCGCAACCTCCACAGATTAAAAAATGCTGGCAAGCTGCCACAACTCTTTGTTCATTAGGTATGACAACCTCAATAAGTTTCCCTCTGAAATACTTACTTTTTTGTTCAATGATTTTGCTAACCACAGTTTCGTTGGGTAACGTTCCGTCGATAAAGATATTTTTCTGTTGATGAATGCCAACACCACAGCCATTAAAATCTAGCCGTTTAATTTTTATTGTGTGTTGCTGCCCTAACTTTTGAGTTTTAGGCGTTGCTTTAAAATAATTTACCACAAAAATGAAGACCTATAGTTAAGCGCTATAAATTTGCTTAGTGATGTGCCATGATAAAGGCAATTATACTAAAAATTTATCACTAAATCTCGGCATAAAGAGTTCATCAATAAATGTATAAATTAAGCCTAAAAGACTGGGTTATTTTACTAACGATTATTCCAACGACAATTATTGGTTTAACAATCGCAAGCTATTTTTCTTATAGTCGCTACGTCGAACTAAATGATTATCTCACTGATCGTTCTAGAAGTATTATTGAGCCTTTAGCTATTGCAACAACTGATGCAGTAATCAATAAAGATAGAGAAGAACTCAGACATTTAATTGGCTTCACTCATCGAAGTCAATCTTCAATTATTAATAGCATAACTATATTCTCAAAAGATAATCAAGTGATCGTTGCAAGCGCCTATAATGGCGATACCGAATTACTAAGAATAAATGCTGGCGAGCAAATACCACTAACAACTTCATCACATTTCACTGATGATTATATTATCTTTCGCACCCCTATAATTGATGAAAAAAGTGATGATGAAGTGATTAATAATGCTTTTTCCTCTCAAGTTATCGTAGGTTATGTCGCGATGCAAATAAATACAGATAAGGTAAACCTCAATCGACAAACCCAAATAATAATAGCCTTTTCAATCGCATTATTTGGTGCCTTAGTGAGTGCTATTTTTTCAACAAGGCTCATCAAAAATTTTACTCGCCCTGTAACATCTATGGTTCAAGCTGTTGATCGTATTCGTGAAGGTAAATTAGAAAGTCGAGTAACCGGGCAGTTAATTGGAGAGCTAAATTTTCTAAAAAATGGTGTAAATGCCATGGCTGAATCATTAGGTGATTATCATGATGAAATGCAGCAGAGCATCGATCAAGCTACAATTGATCTGAGAGAAAGCCTTGAACAATTTGAAATTCAAAACGTTGAATTAGATATCGCTAAACGCAAGGCTCAAGACGCTAATAAAGTGAAGTCTGAGTTTTTAGCCAATATGAGTCATGAATTAAGAACGCCTTTGAATGGTGTGATTGGCTTTACTCGTCAAGTATTAAAAACGCCTCTTTCTGATACTCAACGAGATTATTTACAAACAATTGAACGTTCGGCTGCAAATTTATTAGCGATAATAAATGACATTCTTGATTTTTCTAAGCTTGATGCGGGTAAAATGCTCATCGAAAAAATCCCTTTTTCAATGCGTGAAACTGTCGAGGAAACTATTACGCTATTAGCGCCAAGTGCTCATAAAAAGAATATTGAGTTGTCTTTAAGAATTGACCAAAAAATGCCTGATTCTCTAATTGGTGATGCTATGAGAATAAAACAAGTGATCATTAATTTAGCAAGTAACGCGATTAAATTTACAGATAAAGGCAGTGTGAATATCGATATTGCTCAAGAACACGTTGATGAACACACTGCTGTATTAAAAGTAACAGTGAGTGATACAGGTATTGGTATGAGTGCTTCTCAACAAGCTTCAATTTTCGAAGCTTTTGGGCAAGCAGATAAAAGTGTAACTCGCTTGTATGGTGGTACTGGATTAGGTTTAGTTATTTCTCAACGATTAGTTAATGAAATGAAAGGTGAGATAAATTTTATTAGTGATGAAAAAAATGGATCAACATTCTGGTTTTCATTTCAATGTGAAATCAATCCCATCCCTAATGATTACTTTTTATCTCCTCCTTCTTTATCTCAAAAGAAAATATTGTATTTTGAACCAAATGCACATAGTAGAATTGCTACAGGTGAAATTTTAGCAAGTTGGGGAATGGAGGTATATCCCGTAACTAGCCTTAAAGAAATCAATAATGCTCTGTCTCAAAATAAGACATTTGATTTTGCATTAATTGCCCACGAAGTTACACCAACAGCTTTAAATGAATTAAAACAATTAATTATTTCATTGAAAACAAATATTCCTTCTATACATTTGGCAATAAATAGTAATTCGCCAAATTTACAAGAAGCATTAATGGCTGTAGGGGCACAAAGTTGCTTAAGTAAACCATTAACACCAGAAAGAGTATGTAAAGCATTAATTCCTCAGCATTTAAATTTTGCTAATTCTCTAACTGAAGTACTTGAAAGTAAAATTGCCATAAAAGTATTGGCTGTAGATGACAATGAAGCAAATCTCAAACTTATCAATGCTTTATTACAAGAACAAGTAAGTGAAGTCATTACCGCTGAAAATGGTCAAATAGCAGTTGAACTTTGTAAAAATGAAAACTTTGCTATCATTTTTATGGATATTCAGATGCCTGTAATGGATGGGATTTCAGCACTTAAACACATCAAATCACACACATTTAATGATAAAACTCCAATAATAGCGGTAACAGCTCATGCACTTAGTGGTGAGAAAGATAAATTACTTAAAGAAGGGTTTGATTCGTATATGACCAAACCTATAGATGAAAGTATGTTGCGCCACATTATTTATGAATATTGTGATCCAGATTTATTAGGTAATCAAGATTATAAAGAACAGCAAATGAATAATGATTTAACCGTACACGATAATATTAATATTCTTCCAAATAAGATTAATAATGAAGATAAAGTTCCACATAAGTCAATGTTAGATAAGCTTGAGAAATCAACGGTAATTAATTGGCCAGACGCAATAAAAAAAGCAGGAAAAAAACCTCGTTTAGCGAGAGATATGTTGGAAGGTTTAGTTGAAAGTTTACCTGAAACTAAATTAATTATCTCAGAAGCCTTAACTTCTCAAGATACCGAAAGGTTAAAAGAGTTTATTCATAAACTTAATGGCGCCTGCTGTTACACAGGAGTTCCTGATTTAGGAAAGATGGTTCATCAATTAGAAACAGCATTAAAAGGGGGCAGTGCCATTGATGATTTAGAACCTGAATTTTTTGAGCTTTTTGAACATATTGAACGTGTTCTTGATTTAGCTAATGATGCATTTACTGAGATAGATAAATTACTCATTGAAGAGCTTTAAATAAACGTTAGCGAATATTGATGTCAGGTGATGTATTAATGTCGCCGTCTTCACTGACAACTGCAACTCCACCATTGCAAACAAGTACAGCTAAGCTTTTACCATTTTCATTTCTCACAAAAGATAACTCATAGCCAAACTTGCCAAGACTGCTAGCTGAAAATTTTTGAGCTAAAGAAAGTTTTGACCACCAAACTGATTGTTCTGGTGATTCATGTCGTCTATCTATGGTTGGAAGCTTTTGTGACTGCATAACACATTCCGTATAAATTTTAAGCACAATTTATCTAAGTATAGTTAAAAATTAAAAATTTAGAAGGAAGAAACAAAAATAGAAAGAGAAGATTAAGCTATTAGCTTGATAAAACAACAAAAGCTGTCGCATATTCTTTTTCATCAGACAGTGAAATATGCCAAGTTTTTGCCTGTAATTTTTGTGCTTTAACTAATGCTACTTCGCTAAGCTCAAGTACTGGCTGTCCACTTGCTAATGATTTAATTTCGATATGCTGAAAGGAAACGCCATCTGCAATTCCAGTCCCTAAAGCTTTTGCTGCAGCTTCTTTACCCGCCCAACGTTTTGCTAAAAATGGAACTTTAAAATTTAGGTGGCTGTAACGGCTATATTCTATAGGAGTAAGTATACGTTGAGCTAACCGCTCTAACCCATTTTCATTCATTTGTTCTAAACGTTTAATTTGAACAATATCTGTACCTATTCCTACAACAGACATTATTAGATTAACCTCTCGCTTCAATCATTAACTGTTTCATATCTCTAACAGCTTTTTCTAACCCGTCAATTGCTGCACGAGCAATAATTGCATGACCAATATTAAGTTCAATAATTTCAGGAATGGCTGCAATAGGCTTTACGTTGAAATATGTTAACCCGTGACCCGCATTTACTTTTAACCCTTTCTGATGAGCATACTCAATACCTTCAATTAAACGAGATAATTCTTCTTGCTGTTCTTTTTCTGATTTAGCATCAGCATATTGTCCGGTATGAATTTCGATATAAGGAGCTTTACTTAAAACAGCAGCATCAATTTGTTTTTTATCAGCATCAATAAACAAACTTGTCTGAACTCCTGCTTGAGCTAAACGCTCAACTGCTTGATTAATTTTATCTTGCTGACCAGCGACATCAAGTCCACCCTCAGTGGTTAACTCTTCACGCTTCTCAGGAACTAAGCAGCAAAACACTGGTTTAACATCACAGGCAATAGTTAACATTTCATCTGTTACTGCCATTTCTAAATTCATACGAGTTTGTAATGTTTCTTTCATCACATAAACGTCCCTATCTTGGATATGACGACGATCTTCACGTAAATGTATCGTAATGCCATCAGCCCCTGCATGCTCAGCTACAGATGCAGCATGGACTGGATCAGGATAAGTAGTTCCCCTTGCCTGACGTAAGGTAGCTATATGATCAACATTAATACCTAATAAAATATCATTCATAATTTTCTCTATATCTTTTTAAATAATTGGCGGCTATTGAGAGGTTTGCCACCAAGTAAGTGATTTATAATTTGTCTCATCAAAATTTTATAGCTTCTTTTTACATTAACATCATTAAAATCTTGTTTAGCTATCGCTAACAAATGCTCTTTTTTATATTGTGGTTGAGATAAGTTAACTTGTGCTGGGATAAAACCTTGGTCTGGCATATAGTAAAACTGATGTTCATTTTGCTCAAAGATTGGTGAATAATCAATTGTTAGTCCCAATTCCTCTAATAACGTATTTTCGAAACGCCTTAAAATTGGTTCTATAGGGTATTGTTTAGACAGCTCAGCAATACATTGGTGATAAAATACATACAAATGCTCATATGGAATATGTTCACCAAGTAACCTTACCTGTAGCTCATTCAAATAAAATCCACTATATAAATGTTCTGCTGATAGTAAGAAAGATTTACTACTGACTTCAATCCGATTTAGCGTTTTTAGATTACCCTGTCCTTTAAATACAACAGTTAAAGGGGTGAAGGGTTGTAGTAAAGCTTTTTTATTTGATTTAACCGAAGTGCTGACATAAACAATTGCTGAAATTTTTCCATTTAATTCAGTTAAAAATTCAGCAATAACTTGATTATCACGAAATGGGCGTGAATGAAGTAAAAAGGCATTTTGTTCGAGTTCTTTCATTGATCTAAAAAATCTTTATTATTATTTTACTCGGAGATATTAACCTGAATATTCATCACCGTAACCTAAACTACGCAATGCTCGCTCATCATCAGCCCAACCGGATTTCACTTTAACCCAAGATTCAAGAAATACTTTCTGTTCAAACATCTCTTCCATATCTCGACGGGCTTCTTGTCCAATCGTTTTTAACCTTTCTCCTTTATTACCAATAACCATGCGTTTTTGGCTGTTTCGTTCAACTAGTATTAAGGCATTTATATGTAAAATTCCTTTATCATCAACCTTAAATTGCTCTATTTCAACAGTAGTTGAATAAGGTAGTTCATCACCAGTAAAACGCATTAACTTTTCACGAATAATTTCCGAAGCCATAAAGCGGCTCGAACGATCAGTGATATGATCTTCAGGAAACCAAAAGTCTCCTTCAGGTAATACATTAAAACAAATATCACGAATTTTA
>JAGSHH010000044.1 GCA_023954655.1 Colwelliaceae bacterium | reverse complement strand
TTGAAGGCAATGATGTTGGTGAATGGTCATTAGTCGATTTAGGTAATGTTATTGTTCATATCATGACCGATACGACACGTGATACATATCAACTTGAACAATTGTGGGAATAATTACTACCTGTGCTACAGCAAAATTCATGCTTCAGGGCTATAGAGAAATTCAAGGTCAAGCCACATTTTTTTAAAAATGGCCAGTCCCGTATTTCCAAATGCAACAAAGAGTATAGTTTGCTAAATCTCTCCAATATGATTGATATATTAACTTCTTATTCTGTGTTATTGATTTTGATAAGGAAACAACAATTAACATCAATTAATGCCTTGTTTAAAAAGTTATTACATTCAACTAAAACCCTTGGTTTTACTGTAACACCGGTATACTCATCATGCGTTTAACCCTTTATGCGGTGGGCAATAAAATGCCCTCATGGGTCACCCAAGGCTTCAACGAGTATAGTCGTCGCTTTCCTAGAGATATTTCATTTCATTTAGTTGAGATACCTCCTGGTAAACGAGGGAAAAACGCTGATATTGCACGTATTCTAGAAAAAGAAGGCGAGTTAATGCTAGCAGCTATTCCTAAAGGTAATCGAATTGTTACCTTAGAAGTAGAAGGGAAACCTTGGACAACTCCACACCTTGCTCAACAATTAGAAAAATGGCAATTAGATAGCCGAGATGTTGCTTTACTTGTTGGTGGACCAGAAGGTTTAGCACCTTCATGTATTAAAGCCTCTGAACAAAAATGGTCTCTATCACCATTAACTCTTCCTCATCCTATGGTAAGAATTATTTTGGCTGAAAGCTTATATCGCGCATGGAGTATTAACAATAATCACCCATATCATAGAGAATAATAATGCACGCTCCTAAACGTGTCGTTATTCGAAATCATACTTCTGAAGCAAATTTATTTGCTCGTCGGGCATTTATTACACTTTTAGGTGTAATATTCATTCTTCTCATCTTATTCAATAATATTTATGAGCTTGAAATAAGCTCTTATGAAAAATACCAAACTCGCTCAAACTCTAACCGAATTAAACTGTTACCTGTGGCCCCTAATAGAGGCTTAATTTATGACCGAAATGGTGTGTTACTTGCTGAAAACAAACCCATCTATAGTTTAGAGGTAATCCCAGAACAAGTAGATGATCTTGAAAAAACAGTTAAAGAAGTTAGTCAGTTATTAGAGATATCTGACGAAAAACAAGCAAAACTTTTTAAATCATTACGCAGTAAACGCCGATTTAAGCCATTAGAATTGATTTCAAGGTTAAGCGATCAACAAGTCGCTCTGTTTTCAGTCAATCAACACAAATATCCTGGTGTATTTATTGACGCTCGACTGAAACGCTATTACCCCTTTGCTGATTTAACCACGCACTCTTTAGGGTATGTTGCACGTATCAATCGTAGAGATGCAATAAAATTAGAAGAACAAGGGAAAGAAGAAAATTATGCCGCAACGCGAAATATTGGCAAACTTGGCTTAGAAAAATTTTATCAAGATATTTTACATGGCACGATTGGCAACCAAGAAGTTGAAATCAATAACCAAGGTCGTATTATTCGTACCCTTAATTTTACTCCCCCAGTGCCCGGTAAAGATTTAACGTTAACTCTTGATATAGAATTACAGATGATTGCTAAACGAGCATTATCAGGAAAACGAGGTGCTATTGTTGCAATAGATCCTCGTGATGGTGGTGTACTTGCGATGTATTCAAATCCAAGTTTTGATGGTAATTTATTTGTCCATGGCATCAGTAGTAAAAATTATAAAAAATTACTCAGTTCATACGATCGTCCTTTAGTAAATCGAACAGTTCAAGGGTATCCACCAGCATCAACAATCAAACCATTATTAGCACTCACAGGCTTAGAAGAAGAATTAATCACACCAGAAGAAGAGATGTATGACCCTGGTTTTTATCAGTTACCTGGTATTGAAACCAAACGTCGAGATTGGAAAAAATGGGGGCATGGAAGAGTAAACCTATCTAAATCATTAGAGCAATCGTGTAATGTTTATTACTACCGCCTTTCTTATAAATTAGGCATTACTCGTATTGCTCGAATGATGGAAAAGTTTGGCTTTGGTGAATATACCGGTCTTGATATATATGAAGAAAATCGCGCAATTATGCCAAGTATTGAATGGAAACAAGCAAGATATAATCAACCTTGGTATGGTGGAGAAACTCTATCAGTTGGGATTGGTCAAAGCTATTGGACAGTTACACCAGTTCAGCTAGCACAAGCAATGTCTATTTTAGTCAATCAAGGGCAAATAAAGGTTCCTCACTTACTTAAAGCGACCACCGAAACCTCCTTAACTTCAACTGAAGGCGAAGAGCCTAAAAGAGTTGTTACCTCTCTTGAAATGCCAATTGATGAAAAGCCTCCTATTCAATTAAAGAATAATAAAAATTGGGAAATTGTACTTGATGGTATGCATAACACAGTGCAAAAAGAAGGTGCAACTGGTTACAATGCTTTCAAAGGCAGTAAATATGATGCAGCGGGGAAAACAGGGTCAGCACAAACAGCTAATATTGCCCAAGATGAAAAGTATGATGCTGAAACCACTCAAGAAAACCAACGAGACAATGCAATGTTTGTTGCTTTTGCACCATATGAAAATCCAGAAATTGTTGTAGCTGTAGCTATTGAAAACGTTGCAAAAGGTGGAGGGGCTACTAACGCTGCACCTGTTGCTCGTCAGATAATGGATCAATATTTTGGTAATCGAGTGATTGTCAGTAAAAATAAACACCCTCACCATAAAGAAATTTATGGTGAACAGTACCTTGATGATAATAAAGATAAAAAGTCAGGAAATAATTAATGCGCTCAACAGGTTATGATCAACAAAAACAGCGCAGCATTTGGTATCGATTAAATATTGATGTGCCTTTACTGATCGGCATTTTATGCTTACTTACCTTAGGTTTATGTGTAGTTTATAGTGCAGGCGGGCAAAGCAGCGAAATGGCAATTAGGCATGCTAAACGAATTGGTATTGCATTAGTTGTTATGTTTCTCGTTGCTCAAATTCCGCCATTAATTTACCGTAAATGGGCGGTACCGGCGTTTATTGTTGGAATTTTATTATTAATTGCAGTGTTATTATTTGGTCATGTAGGTAAAGGAGCACAGCGCTGGATTGATTTAGGTTTTACCATGTTTCAACCATCTGAAATAATGAAATTAATCGTACCAATTATGATCGCTTGGTATGTCAGTCAATTTAATCTACCCACTAAAATAGTTCATATTCTCGCCGCTTTTATATTAGTACTTATTCCGACCTTATTAATAGCTAGACAACCTGACCTAGGTACTTCATTACTTATCGCAAGTTCAGGAATTTTTGTTATATTTTTGGCTGGGGCTAGCTGGAAGCTGATTGGTACCTGCGGTGTACTTGGTTCAGCTTTTGCGCCTATTTTATGGCTTTTTTTGATGAAAGATTATCAAAAACAGCGTGTTCTCACCTTTTTAAATCCAGAGCAAGATCCTCTTGGCTCTGGTTACCATATTATTCAATCAAAAATAGCTATTGGTTCTGGCGGCCTACAAGGTAAGGGCTGGCTGCAAGGTACACAATCTCAGTTAGAATTTTTACCAGAGCGTCATACTGACTTTATTTTTGCGGTCTTTAGTGAAGAGTTTGGCTTGATTGGTGTCACATTATTACTTTTAGTCTATTTGTTTATTGTTATGCGCGGTTTATGGATTGCTATCAGCGCAGAGCATGCTTTTACAAAGTTATTAGCCGGTAGCCTAACACTCACTTTCTTTGTTTATGTATTTGTTAATATTGGTATGGTTTCAGGCCTATTACCTGTAGTAGGTGTCCCTTTACCTTTAGTCAGTTATGGTGGTACTTCAATGGTAACCTTAATGGCTGGTTTTGGCATTTTAATGGCGATCAGTACTCATCGCCGATTTATTGCATAACTTAATGAGTTAACTATTGAAAATATGATTAAAATAAAATTCAACATTCTATTCTTATTTATTTTTATAATAATTTTTACTGGCTGTAGTAATAACTATGGTCGTTACCAGCAAAAAAATGACAGTACTCCTTCAAGAAAACCAAATCAAATAGAATTACGAGATGCTATTCCTAGAACCGAAAGTCAAAGTAAAGGGGGTAATAAAAATTATCAAGTTAGAGGTAAACATTATAAGGTTTTACCTTCAGCACATAACTTTAAACAAACAGGTATTGCATCTTGGTATGGTAAAAAATTTCATGGCCATTTAACCTCAAATGGTGAAATTTATAATATGTATGGCATGAGTGCTGCTCATAAAAACTTACCTTTACCGACATACGTCAAAGTAACTAATAACAATAATCAAAAAACAGTTATTGTACGTGTAAATGATCGAGGCCCTTTTCACCAAAGCCGTATTATTGATTTATCGTATAGCGCAGCTTATAAGTTAGACATGTTAAAAACAGGCACAGCAAATGTGACCATTGAAGCTATTTCTAACCTTATCGATAATTCTCCTTCAATTATCGATAAAAAAAGGGCTAAAGAGCACTATATTCAAGTATTCGCGACAATAGATGAGCAATTAGCAAATAAGACCGCTAAAGCAATCAATTTCTTTTTTCAACAACCCGCAAAAACGAATCAACAAAACAATGTTTATAAGGTTCAAGTTGGCCCTATTAATAACCAAACAACTCTCGATGAAGTTTTATATCAATTAAAAGCCAATGGTTACCCAAAAGCCTTTAAAGTGACTCGTTAACACCTCGAAACAAAGAAAAACATCAAAAGATACATTTGCTTTATTTATCCCCATAGTAATCAATAATAAAACTGGTATACTGCTGAAAAATATTTATTTTCGTGTACAGATTTTTCTCATTAAAAAATGTACATTTACTTTTCACAGGACAGTTATGCCTCAGCAATTGGCCAAAAAAATGACCAAACATCATCGTAAAATTATTAGCTTTTTAGGCTCAATCGCCTTCACTATTTCTTCATTTTCTCATGCGGCAACAATTATTCCTTCTCCTCCGCAAATGAATGCTAAAGGACACATTTTAATAGATTATTCAACAGGTAAAGTTATTGCTGCAGGTAACGAAGATACGTTATTAGCGCCAGCAAGCTTAACTAAAATGATGACAAGCTACATCATAGGTAAAGAACTAGAGTCGGGTAACATTACCAACAACGACAAAGTGAGAATCAGTGAAAATGCATGGGCAACAGGTAATCCTGTATTAAATGGTTCATCATTGATGTTTCTTGAAGTAGGTAAAGAAGTAGAAGTCAACCTACTTAATCAAGGCATTATAGTTGCTTCAGGTAACGACGCTTGTATCGCTATGGCTGAACATATTGCAGGCAGTGAATCTGCATTTGCAGATTTAATGAATGCTCATGCTGAGCAATTAGGTATGAACAGTAGTTATTTTGAAAATAGTCACGGTTTAGATAGCAAAGAACATAAAACAACACCTCGTGATATGGCAACATTAGCCGCAGCTTTAATTCGGGATGTCCCTGAAGAGTATGCTCTTTATAAACAAAAGTCTTTTACCTTTAACAATATTAAACAATATAACCGCAATGGCTTATTGTGGGATAAAAGCATGAATGTTGATGGTTTAAAAACAGGCCATACTTCTCAAGCAGGTTATAGTTTAGTTACCTCAGCAACTAAAGGCGATATGCGTTTAATTAGTGTTGTGATGGGAACTGATAGTGAACGAGCACGTAAAGTTGAAAGTAAAAAGCTCCTAAATTATGGTTTTAGATTTTTTGAAACATATACTCCTTACAAAGCGGGTGAAAAATTTGTCTCTGATCGTGTTTGGATGGGTGACATAAAAGAAGTAGATTTAGGTATTTTAGTTGATACACCAATTACAATTCCTCGTGGACAACGTAAAAATATCAAAGCAAATTTTGAATTAAATAAGCAGTTAATTGCACCTCTTACGAAAGGTGATGTTGTTGGTAAAGTTTTCCTACAACTTGACGGTGAAGACATTGGTCAATACCCGCTAGTAACACTTCAAGAGGTAAATGAAGGTGGTTTAGTTGACCGTTTAATGGATTATGTAAAATTACAATTTGCTAATTAATTATCTTTTACAATCATTTATAGAAGCCTAGTTTTTACTAGGCTTTTTTAATTCACTATTAATACTTGATATATAACAAACTGCCACCATTTTTCTTACCAAGAAATAATGTTAAAATACTGCGCTTATAGCGCACGAGTATAAAGTTAAAATCGATATTGAGAGCATAAATGAAAACCAAATTTGATGAACTACTTGAATTCCCAACAGTTTTAAACTTCAAGGTGATGGGTGTTGCTTGTGATGAGCTACCTGATCTGGTCATTGCAGAATTACAAAAACTCGCCCCAGGTGACTATTCACCAAAGATCAAACCGAGTTCAAAAGGTAATTATCATTCTTTATCGATTGCCGTCACTGTGACTAGCAAAGAACATATAGAGACAATTTATAAAACCTTAACAGCAATTGAGCAAGTTAGGTACGTACTCTAAATAGTTTGCTCTATGGCAGATTTATATTGTTTATTACATAATATTTTAAATCTTAACTAACTCTGATCTAACACAAGGTATCTTTTGAAACACTCGCTTATTATTCGGCAGCTCAACCAAATGGATTACGTATCGGTTTGGCAGGCTATGCAGAATTTCACCGACCATCGTGATGAAACAGACCTAGATGAACTTTGGTTAGTAGAACATCCCGCGGTATTTACTCAAGGTCAAGCAGGAAAAGAAGAACATCTTCTTATGCCTGGTGATATTCCTGTCGTAAAGGTGGATCGTGGCGGACAAGTGACCTATCACGGACCTGGTCAACAAGTCATGTATTTTATGATTAACCTTCGCCGTAGAAAAATGGGTGTCAGAGATTTAGTGACATTAATTGAAAATGGCATTGTTGCGACTTTGTCTGATTTTAATATTAAAGCAAATGCTAAACCTGATGCTCCCGGCGTTTATGTCGATGGAAAAAAAATTGCATCATTAGGACTACGAGTTCGAAAAGGCTGTTCATTCCATGGATTAGCATTAAATATAGATATGGATTTATCACCCTTTTTACGTATTAACCCTTGTGGATACGCAGGACTAGAAATGATTCAAACAGCAAATATCAGTTCATTAAATTCAATCGATGACGCTGGTAAAGCATTAATAAAACACATGTCAGCACTTTTAGAAGCTGACACTATTAGTTATCAAACCGGATTGGAGTCATTAAATGACCACTAAATCATCACGCATTGCACCGGGTACAAAATTAAGAGACGCTGATAAATTAGCGCATATCCCTATCAAAGTAGTGCCTTCAAAACGTGAAACCATGCTAAGAAAACCAGAATGGTTACGCATAAAATTACCACGTTCATCAGAACGTATAGATAATATAAAAGCAGCTCTTCGCAAGCATGAGTTACATTCTGTTTGTGAAGAAGCTTCATGTCCAAATTTATCAGAATGTTTTAATCACGGCACTGCAACATTCATGATTTTAGGAGATATCTGCACTAGACGTTGTCCATTTTGTGATGTTGGCCACGGTCGACCTTTAGCGCCAAACGCTGAAGAACCTAAAAAATTAGCACTCACTTTAAAAGATATGGCACTAAAATATGTTGTGATCACTTCAGTTGATCGTGATGACTTACGTGATGGTGGCGCTCAGCAATTTGCAGAATGTATTAAAGAAATTGCAGTACATGCACCAAATACTAAAGTAGAAATTTTAGTTCCTGATTTTCGTGGTCGTATGGACCGCGCCTTAGAAATTTTGAATGAACACCCTCCTCACGTTTTTAACCACAATTTAGAAACAGCTCCACGCTTGTATACCAAAGCAAGACCTGGAGCAAACTATCAATGGTCTTTAGATTTATTGAAAAAGTTCGGAGAAGCCAACCCAAGTATAAATACTAAATCAGGCTTAATGGTTGGTTTAGGTGAAACTAACGAAGAAATTCTTCAAGTAATGAGAGACTTACGCGAACACGGTGTAAAAATGCTGACTATCGGCCAATATTTACAACCGAGTAAAGATCATCTTCCGGTTGAACGTTATGTTCACCCTGATGACTTTGATATGTTTCAAAAAGAAGCAATGAAAATGGGTTTTGAACATGCTGCATGCGGACCACTAGTTCGTTCATCTTATCATGCTGATAAACAAGCAGCGGGTGAAGAAGTTAAATAAAAAATCACACCATAAATTAATCTACAATACGTTGTATCTGTAAATATTAAACAGATACAACGTTGTTGTTTTAAATAAATGAATTAGTGTTTTTTAGAAACAATAAAGCAAGCTAAACCACTGCCGATTAAACACATTAGCCCAGCAAACTCGAATGACTGTATGGCACCAAGCCCATCTTTCCACATATAACCAGAAATATATGCACCAATTGCACCTCCAATTCCATACACCCCAGCAATATAAATAGCTTGACCTCTGTTTTGTTGATTGGTTTGAAAATGTTGCTGAATAAATTGGATAGAAGCGCTGTGATATAAGCCAAAACTTGCAGCATGAAAAAGTTGTGCTATTAAAAGAATATATAAATTATCTGCAAAGTTTCCGGTCATATACCAACGAATAGCAGTTAAAAATAAGCTGAATGAAATCAGTATTCTCACGCCAAAAAGTTGGTATAAACGTCCAGCAATAAAAAACACACCTATCTCAGCTATCACTCCTAAGCTAATAAATAAGCCAACCGCATAACTCGGATAAGCAAGGTCTCTTAAATACAAAGCAAAGAAACTATAATAAGGACCAAAGCTCATTTGTAGTAACAAACCAGAAATAAAAAAGAATACAAAGCTTGGTACCAACAATTTTGATAATAGAGAAGTATTTTCCTGTAATTTTAAGCGAACAGATTGAGGTTGTTTTAATAGCAAACTAGAAATAAATAAAGCGAATAAAATTAGCCATCCAAGATAGGTAAAAGCTTCTGAGCTATATTCTTCGATAACCTTTCCTGCAAAAACTGCTAAAACGATAAACCCAACACTTCCCCACAAACGAATACGGGCATATATTTTTGCACTGCGACGAATCGACGTCATCGTCATAACTTCTAACTGGGGTAAAATTGCAGTCCAAAATAAACTAAACAAAGCTAAAACAAAGGTGATTGGCCAATAACCTTTTAACCAAAATAACAAAGTAAAAGATAGTAATGCTAAGCCAGAACCAAGCTGAATAATCGATAATTGTTTACCTGACTTATCCGCTAACATTGCCCATAAGGTTGGACCTATAATTTTAGTCGCAGTGAATATTGCTAAAATCTCACCAATTTCTAATGAGTTATAGCCCCGCCCATCTAGAAAAACTGACAAATAAGGTACAATTAGCCCTAAAATGCCAAAATATGCAAAATAGCTAAACGATAATTTAGTAAAGAGTGGGGAACTCATACGCTCACCAAAACAAGAAATACTCTTTTATATTTATACTTTGAAAGTAATGAGAAATATAAAAGAGCAAAATAGAGTGCTATTGACAAATATCAGGTGTAATACAACTTACATCTGCATTTTGAGCTCGGTGACGTAAATAATGATCAACTAATGTTAATGCTAACATCGCTTCTGCAATAGGTACTGCACGAATACCAACACATGGATCATGACGGCCTTTAGTAATAATATCCGTTGACTCACCTTGTAGATCAACAGTTTTACCACTAACACCAATGCTTGATGTTGGTTTCATTGCAATATGAGCAACAATAGGTTGACCCGAAGAAATTCCACCGAGAATACCGCCAGCATGATTAGAGCTAAAACCTTCTGGAGTTAATTCGTCACGATGTTCAGAGCCTTTTTGATTAACCACTTCAAAACCATCCCCAATCTCAACACCTTTAACAGCATTAATGCTCATTAAACCATGAGAAATTTCAGCATCTAAACGATCAAAAATAGGCTCACCTAAGCCAACAGGCACATTATTAGCTACTACGGTAACTTTAGCGCCAATAGAATCTTTTTGGCGAATAATGCCACGAAGCAATTCATCTAATTGTTCAAGCTTAGTTTCATCTGGGAAAAAGAATGGATTTTCTTCAACAATATCCCAATTAAATTTTTCCGCTTTCACATCACCAATTTGAGTGACACAAGCTTGAATAGTAATACCAAATTTTTCTTTTAAATATTTTTTAGCTACAGCACCTGCTGCTACACGCATAGCCGTTTCACGAGCTGATGAACGACCACCACCTCGATAATCACGTAAACCATATTTTTGCCAATAAGTATAATCGGCATGCCCAGGACGAAAGCTTTGCGCAATATTGCCATAATCTTTAGAGCGTTGGTCTGTATTTTCAATCATTAAACCGATAGGTGTACCTGTAGTTTTTCCTTCAAATACCCCTGACATTATTTTCACTTGATCAGGTTCTTTACGAGCTGTTGTATATCGAGAGGTACCAGGTCGTCTTCTGTCTAAATCATGTTGCAGATCAGCTTCTGATAATTCGATACCAGGAGGGCAACCATCGATGATAGCCCCTAACCCTAAGCCATGACTTTCACCAAACGATGTTACTGTAAATAATTTTCCAAACGTATTACCTGACATAGCTAATCTTTCACTCGCTGTTTAAAAATTTCTTGAAACTGAACTAACTGATCTTTTGTTAGCATAAATACTCCGTGACCACCTCGTTCAAATGCTAACCACTGAAAATTAACTTCGGGGTACAATGCTTCGACATGAATTTGTGAATTACCGACTTCACAAATTAAGATACCATCATCAGTCAAATGTTCCGAGCTTTCAGCTAAAATTTGACGAACAATATCTAAGCCGTCTGAGCCACATCCAAGCCCCATTTCAGGCTCGTGGGTAAACTCTATTGGCAGGCTATCTACGTCTTCTTGATCAACATAAGGAGGATTACTAACAATTAAATCATATTTTTGCCCTACAATCCCAGAAAAAACATCAGATTGAATTGGAATAACTTGTTCAGTTAATCCATGGTTTTCAATATTAATCTGAGCAACATTTAACGCATCAACCGATAAATCAACTGCATCTATATGTGCTTCAGGAAAATAATGTGCACAGGCAATAGCAATACAACCACTTCCAGTACATAAATCGAGTATACGGTTTACTGACTTTTCATCATTAATAATGGGAGAAAAACGCTTTTCAATCCATTCACCAATTGGTGATCTTGGAACAAGAACTCTTTCATCAACATAAAATGGTAATTCCGCAAAATAAGCTTGTTGAGTAATATAAGCTGCTGGTATCTGTTCTGTAATACGTCGATTAATAATAGCTAACGCTTGAGTTCTTTCATCATATGTCAACCTGCACTGCATTATGTGCTCAGTTAAAGGATCAGGTAATTCAAGTAAGAACATAATTAATGTAATTGCTTCATCCCAAGCGTTGTCATGACCATGACCAAAAAATAAATCAGCTCGATTAAACTCACTTGCAGCATATCGAATGTAATCGGCAACTGTGTGTAATTGCTCTGAGATCTCTGTTGATTGATGAGTTGTCACCCAACACCCCTTAAATTAATATAAATGCTTTAAAAAATGATTAAAATAAAGATAGTTTTCATAAGAAGACTATTTTATGTTGTCATTGTACAGGTAAATTTTTAGACTGCGCACATGAAAATAAAAGATATTATCTCAAAGCAAGAAAAACAGCTATTTAAAGAAGCCATTGGTAAAGTAAAACCTATGGTGCAAGATAAGATATCCCCTGTAAAAAACATCATCAAACCCCAAAAGCTAATCAATAAAAATAAAGATGCTAAACAACATGCTAGTTTTTATTTTTCAGATGAGTTTGAGCCCAACCTTAATACCCAAGGGCCAACGAAATATGTCAGAGATGATGCAGACACCTATGAAGCCAAGAACTTACGCAGAGGAATGTATGCACCTGATCTCATTCTTGATTTACATGGCTTAGATCAAAACCAAGCAAAACTCGAAATAGCAGCATTACTCTACGCTTGTCAAAAAGAACATGCTCAATGTGTTTGTATAGTACATGGTTTAGGAGGGCGAATATTAAAGAATAAAGTCCCTCACTGGCTAGTCCAACACCCTGATGTAATAGCTTTTCATCAAGCTCCTCTTGAGTGGGGAGGAAACGGGGCATTATTAGTACTAGTTGATTTACATGATAAATTTGCAATTAAAGATTAAAAATCTAACTACGCTATAATTTATAACAAGTCAGCTGGAGATATAAGTTTAACTAATCGTCCTGTCATTGCTTTTACATCATAATCTATTTGTGCAATTGCAGCTGTTTGAAAAATAGGTGAATTATTATCTGCCGTTAATTCTGAGACTAAATAACTCACCAATGGCATATGTGAAACTATTAACAAATGTTCAATATTTTCACCTGCACATAACCCATCTATATAATCATGAACTTTTTTAGCATCATCTGATGGAGTAATAAAATTTATCGTTTTCGTTTTAACAGGTAAGTTTAATTCGCGAATAAGTGTTTCTGCTGTTTGTTGAGCACGAATAAAAGGACTAATAAATACGTGATTCAAAACGATATCAAAATCATTAAACCACTTCCCCATAGCTTTTGCTTCTAGGTGGCCCGTTGAAGTTAATTCACGTAAATGATCGATGTGCCCAATTGGATTTGCTTGGCCGTGACGCATGATATAAAGCTGCATATTATTACCACAATGCTAAAATTATTTAATGAAGTGCTTATTTCCCGCTATAGTAAAGGAATATATGCAATTGTTATAACATCTGTTAAGAATAAAATAGACTCGCCTTATTCCATAGGGTAATTTAGAAACATAATAATTATAATATTTGCAGATACAATATCAAATGATATCTATCTGGCGGAGTACGTATTGAAGCAAAGCCCTAATGATCTAAAACAATACTTACCATTCACACTTGCCAATGGCTTAAGAGTTTTACTCGTTCAAAATCAAGAAACCCAAAAGTCTGCAGCTGCTTTAGCAGTGAATGTAGGGCACTTTAGTGATCCAATTGATAGACAAGGTCTTGCCCACTTTTTAGAGCACATGCTTTTTCTTGGTACTAAAAAATACCCTGATGGCAGCGAATATCAAAAATTCATTAGCCAATATGGCGGCAGCAATAACGCTTGGACTGCAACAGAGCATACATGCTTCTTTTTTGATATTCATCATCAACACTTTGAAGATGCTTTAGACCGCTTTAGCCAGTTTTTTATTGCTCCTTTATTATCTGAAGAGTTTGTTAATAAAGAACGTAAAAATATCGATGCTGAGTTTAAACTTAAGCTTAAAGATGACATCAGACGTTTATATGATGTTCATAAAGAAACTATTAATCCAGAACACCCTTTTTCAAAATTTTCGGTTGGTAATACAGAAACACTTTCAGATCGTCCAGAAAAACACTTAAGAGATGAAGTTGAAGCGTTTTTTATTCAAAATTATGTCGCTAAAGCAATGACCTTAGTGATTGAAGGTCCACAAGAAATCAGTATCTTAAAAAAACTTGCTGAAGAAAAGTTTAACCATGTTTCAGCAAATGAAATTAGTCAAATAAAGCCTGATGTACCGTTATATTTACCAGAACACCAACAAATCAATTTGCATGTAAAACCGGTAAAAAATGATCGCCAATTAATTCTCAGCTTTGCCATGCCAAGTATTGATGAATTTTATCGGGAAAAACCAGAATCTCTCATTTCTTATTTATTAGGACATGAAGGTGCAAATAGTATTTTGTCTTTATTAAAACAAAACCAATGGGGATTAGGTTTAACAGCTGGTTCAGGGATAAATGGTTATAATTTCAAAGATTTCAACATCAGCATTAGGCTAACTGAAAAAGGTGAAAACCATATTGATGAAATAATTTCGATTGTTTTTTCCTATATATACTTATTAAAAGAGAAGAAATTAGCCGATTATTATTATCAAGAAAAAAAATCGATAGCCGAACTTTCATTCCATTACCATGAAAAAATGAAGCCCATTGACTCGGTTAGTCAATTGGTTATCAACATGCAACATTACCCCGAAGATGATTATATTTTTGGTGATTATGTTATGGATAAATTAAACCACAAAAAGTTAAACGAATTACTAAGCTTTTTAACTCCTGAAAATATGCGTACTATTTTTATTAGTAAAAACGTTTCTACTAACCAAATAAGTCGTTGGTACCAAGTACCTTATCAAGTTAATCATTTCTCCAAAGATCAAATCGAGCTTTGGGGGAGGAATGAATTAAATGACTTACTTACTCTCCCTCCAGAGAACAATTACATCGTCGATAACCCACAAGTTTATGACAGTAAAGAGCAAGACTCTCAATTAATACCTATGTTAATCAGTCAAGAAAATGGGCTAAGCTTTTGGTACAAACAAGATCATATTTTTAAAGTACCTAAAGGTTATATTTACATAGGAATAGATAGTCCAATCACTCTTGAGAGTGAAAAAAACATTGCGATGACTCGGCTTTTTGTAGACTTATACACTGAGTCAGTTATTGAACAGCACTATGATGCTGAATTGGCCGGTATACATTATCATTTATATTCTCATCAAGGTGGCCTAACACTTCAACTGTCAGGCGTCAGCACCAAACAGGGTTTTCTACTCGAACAGCTTTTAGCAGAATTACAAATGTTCTCATTCTCCTTAGATACTTTTAATTTAATGAAAGTACACCTTATCAACCATTGGGAGAATGCTGACAATAGCAAATCTATTTCTCAATTATTTTCTGTTTTAAGCTCAACTATGCAGCCTAAAAGCCCTAATTCTGAACATTTGGCTAAAGCATTACAACAAGTTGAATTCCAAGAGTTTAATAACTTTTGTCATACAATTTTCAATAAAATAACATTAGAAGTGTTAGTACATGGGAATTGGCGAAAACAAGATGCAGATGACATAAAATCTATAATTAAGCATGCTTTTAAAGGGCAATATAATAAAAGTCATCAAGTTAAAATTCCTGTTCTAGATATTAGTAATCAAGGAAACATTCAACTTCCGCTTTACCTTCCTGAACATGATCATGCTGGCGTTATTTATTATCCTATGGAAGAAAGATCTTTAGCTACTGTTGCTAAAACAATGATTGCTAGTCAAATTTTATCACCGCAGTTTTTTCATCAAATGCGCACAGAAAAACAATATGGCTATTTAGTCGGTGTCGGGTTTGTTCCTATAAATAGATACCCAGGAATAGCATTTTATATTCAATCACCAAACTTTGAATCAAATCATTTAATAGAAGCAATGAGTGAGTTTATTAATGAATGTCATCTAGTCGTTGAGCAAATGTCCGATGATGATTGGCAACATTTACAGCATGGCCTTGCTAGTCAACTTCAAGAAAAAGACACAAGCCTTCGTATTAAAAGTCAACGTTTCTGGACCGCTATCTGTAATAAAGAAACCGATTTTAAACAAAAACAACGACTCATTGATACAATATTATCACTATCAAAAAATGATATTAGAGATTATTTACTAACACAAATAACTAATAATCAAAAAGTTATTGATAGGTTTTGCTTAATGTCTGTTAAAAAAACACAAAACGTTCAAAATAAAACCAATGAAAATACCCCCCTATCAAAAACGCAAATAAGTCTCAGTAATTGCTCAATAAAATTTTAATATTGCCGATAACAAGTGGTCAACTAGATAAAACTAAATATCTTTATCAAAAAAGTGAATAGCCAAAAAGTTGACTTAACCTCTACTATCCTTTGTAATAGTGGTCTACATAAGAATAATTAAATTTTAAGCAAGGTAGTATTTGTGCAATTGTCGTTAATTAGCTCTATTTTTTCCTCACGTAAATCGCTGATTTTTTTGCCGCTATTATTCTTATGTTCCATAATTTCTAGTTTACCTTCACTTGCTTCACCTACAACATTTGATAAAAACCTAAAATTTAAACATATCACCCCTGCTGATGGCCTTTCACAAAGTTCCATATTTGACATTATTCAAGATAAACAAGGCTATATTTGGATTGCCACACAGGATGGTTTGAATATATACGACGGCATTAAATTTAAACAATATAGAAGTAACATATTAAATGAGAATTCAATTGCTGATAATTTTATTCGCAAATTATTTCAAGATAGTAAAGGTAATATTTGGATAGGAACTAGTAATGGGTTAAGTAAATATAATAATAATTTAGATAATTTTGAAAATTATTATCATAACAAAGACATTCAAAATTCACTTCTAGATAATACTATTTGGGATATTTATGAAGATAATAATAATGTATTGTGGATTTCGACTGAACTAGGAATTCATAAATTTGATGAAGAAAACAACCACTTTATCAATATAAAAATAAGAAATGTAAACGATGGACAAGAAAACCCTTTCAAGCAAGTAAAGAACATTTTTCAAGATAATAATGGAAATTATTGGTTTAATAGGTATGAAGGAGGCTTTTCTCTCCTTAGTAATGGTCTTTCATCCAATACGTCTTTGAAAAGAAAAATACAACAAGAAATTGGAATAAATACTAAAGTAATACAACAAGTAAAATACTTAACAAAGAATAAGGAATATTGGTTATCTACAAGTAATGGGGTTTATGTACTAAATGATGATTATGAACTCAAGATGAGTTACCCACTTAACAAAAAGTCAGAATCTAGTTCATTTGTAAGGAATATAGTTTCGGCTAATGACAACCATATTTGGGTAGCAACTAAAGAAGGATTAAAATCGATTAATCCTTTAGAAGAAAAATCTAATCATTATATTTTTTCTGATATTAATCATACAAAAGATAATCAATCTATATATAGCTTATTTATTGATTCATCTAACAACCTTTGGGTAGGAACTTTTAATGGGCTATTTGTATTAAATGATTCTTATAATTTAATTAAAGAAAGTCGATTTTTACATAAGGAACTTAAAGGTAATATAAATGCATTTACTAGTTTAGGTGACGAAATTTGGTTATCAAATGAAAATAAGCTAATAAAACTTAATAAAAACTTTCAAGGTTCATCTAACTCTATATCAGTTACTGGGAATATATTACATCTAACCAATAACCAAGAAAAAATATTTATCTCCACTGAAGAAGACAAGTTGTATCATTTTGATACAGCCGAAAGTTCACTATACGAATATAAAAGTTGGAGTGAGATATCAAATCATGACAATTGGATGCCTATTGAATCAATAAACAATACAATTTGGTACCTTAATTTGTCAGGGCAATTATCAAGTTTTGATACGTTAAAAAATGAATTTAATACCTTTAATTTTTTGAAAGAAAGATTTACATCTTTCCACATAGAAAACGAAAACCAAGTTTGGTTAACTACCGAACAAAATAAAATAATAAGTTTTAATATAAACACATATATATTCAAAGAATTTTCTTTTATTAATAGTTCTAGTTTCATTATTAAAAATACCACTTCACTAAATGTATCAAACGAAAAAGTATTTCTTGGTTCTCACAGTCAAGGCATATTAACTATTAATAAAAAAAGTTTAAAAACAATTCTATATAATGAAGATAATTTATTAGCAAATAATTTTGTAACAGATATCGTTTTAGATGTTAACGGAAATGCTTGGGTAGGGACTAATAAAGGGATTAGTGTTATAAAGAATAATAATGAAATTAGAAGTTATTATAAAGATTTCTACCTTAATAATAATGAATACTTCATGCAGAGTTCATTCAAAGACGATAATGATAAAATATATTTTGGTGGAAATAACGGGTTTCATTCTTTTTATCCAATTGACTTATTAGAATCCACTCAACAAATCAATGAACCAGTTCTCTCTGATTTATTAATCGCCAACAAATATGTAAAAATAACTTCAAGTAATAAAAGTAATAAAAGTAATAACTATGTACTACCTAATAAATTAAACACTCTAGAGCAAATTACACTTAAACATATTCATTCTCCATTTAGCCTAGAGTTCGTTTCGCCTAATATTAAGTTACCAAATCAAGTTGGTTATCGCTATAAATTAAACGGAGTAGATAATAACTGGTTAGAAACTGATGTTTATAACCGAAGAGCAACTTATACCAACTTAAATCCTGGAACATATAAATTTGAAATCCAAGCTTTTGATATATATGACCATGCAAATTTTCAATCTAAGTCAATAAATATTCAAATCCTCC
>JAGSHH010000073.1 GCA_023954655.1 Colwelliaceae bacterium | reverse complement strand
CGTTTAAGTTGATCAAAGATATGTGAACGCATTGGCGCCATACCTGCACCACCACCAATAAATACCATCTCATTTTCAGTTTCTTTAGCAAAGAATTCACCAAATGGACCAGAAATAGTTACTTTATCACCAGCTTTTAAGCTAAAGATATATGATGACATTTTACCCGCTGGCAAATGTAGTTTTCCTGGAGGAGGCGTAGCAATACGCACGTTCAGCATAATAATGCCTTCTTCCTCAGGATAGTTAGCCATTGAGTACGCACGTAAAGTATCCGTGTCTACTTTTGACTCAACATCAAAAAAACCAAAATGATTCCAATCGCCACGATATTGTTCATCAATATCAAAGTCGCTATATTTAACATGATGCGCAGGCGCTTCAATTTGAATATAACCACCAGCTTTAAAAGGCACAGACTCGCCATTTGGAATTTGCAGTTTAAGTTCTTTAATGAAAGTTGCTTTGTTATCATTAGAAATAACTTCACATTCCCATTGCTGAACGCCGAAGATTTCATCTTCAACTTCAATTTCCATATCTTGTTTAACAGCCACTTGACATGCTAAACGACAACCTTCTTTCGCTTCACGCTTTGTAATATGCCCTTGCTCAGTTGGTAAAATGTCTCCACCACCTGAATGCACTTCTACACGACACTGACCACATGTACCGCCACCGCCACATGCTGAAGGAATAAAAATACCTTGGTCAGCAAGCGCGCCTAATAATTTACCACCAGCAGCGGTAGTTACTGATTTATCAGCATCGCCATTGATTGAAATAGTTACGTCACCGTCGGCAACCAACTTTGATTTAGCAAATAAGATTACTAGAACCAAAGCGATAACGATTGCAGTGAACATCCCTACGCCGAGAATAATTTCCATCGACCTTTCCTTACACTTTTCTAGGAGAAGACATTACAAATAATGTCTTCTGCATTAATCTTATTATAACGAAATACCACCGAAAGAAAGAAAGCCAAATGCCATCAATCCTGTCGTGATAAACGTAATACCTAAACCTTTAAGGCCATCTGGAACATCAGAATATTTCATCTTCTCGCGGATACCAGCAAGTAAAACTATTGCTAATGCCCAACCAATGCCAGAACCAATACCGTAAACAACAGATTCACCTAGTGTTAAATTTTTCGCTACCATAAAAGATACGGCACCAAAAATTGCACAGTTCACTGTAATTAACGGTAAAAAGATACCTAAAGCTTGATAAAGTGCCGGAAAGTACTTATCAAGAACCATTTCAAGGATTTGAACTAAAGCCGCAATTACACCTATGAAAGTGATAAATGATAAGAAGCTTAAGTCGATTGACTCTTTAGGGTCTGTAACGCCCATCATGCTATCTAACGCACCTGGCGCTAAAATCGCTTGATAAATAATTTGGTTTACAGGTACAGCAATACCTAAAACCACAACTACCGCAACACCAAGACCTATCGCCGTACTCACTTTCTTAGATACAGCTAAGAAAGTACACATACCTAAAAAGAACGATAATGCAATATTCTCAATAAATATGGTTTTAACTAATAAACTTATATAATGTTCCATTAGTCTTAATCCTTCTCAACTTGTGCAGGTTTCCACTGGCGAATAGCCCAAATGATCAACCCGATAATGAAGAATGAGCTAAATGGTAATACTAATAAACCATTTGCTTGATACCAACCGCCGTTTTGAACTAATGGTAAAATTTCGATACCAAATAATTTACCGAAACCTAATAATTCACGGAAGAAAGCAACTGTCATTAAGATAAAGCCGTAACCTAAACCGTTACCAATACCATCCATAAAGCTCACAACAGGCTTTTCTTTCATTGCAAAAGCTTCAGCGCGTCCCATAACAATACAGTTAGTAATAATCAAACCAACAAATACAGAAAGCTCTTTCGATAATTGATATGAAAATGCTTTTAATACTTGGTCAACAACAATTACCAATGAAGCAATAATTGCCATTTGTACAATGATACGAACACTAGATGGTATGTGATTACGAATAATTGAAATAAATAAGTTCGAAAATGCTGTAACAAATACAACCGCTAAGGTCATTACTAAAGCATTTGCCATTGAGCTTGTAACCGCAAGTGCTGAACAAATACCAAGTACCTGTAATGCAATTGGGTTATTGTCAACGATAGGACTCGTTAATACTTTTTTAGCATCAGTAGACATTATTTAAGCCCCCCACGATTTTTATTGATGAAAGGTGAATAACCTTCTTCGCCAAACCAAAACTGAAGTGTTTTAGTAACACCATCACTTGTTAATGTTGCACCAGAAAGAGCATCTACACCGTGAATGTCATTAGCTTTAGCACCGCCTTTAACAAGCTTTGCTTTTACTTCACCAGCATCATTATAAATTTTCTTACCCGGCCATAAAGCTTTCCAGTTAGGATTTAACACTTCAGCACCTAAACCCGGAGTTTCCTTATGGTCAGAATAAATAACACTTTTTATGGTATTTAAATCAGCTTCTAGACCAACATAACCGTACATTAAGTCCCAAAGGCCTGAACCTACAATTGGAAGTACAACCGTTTCAATTTCACCACCGCCATTACGTACTAAGTAAATAACTGCATCATGTGAACGACGGTTAATACCAGCAAGATCATTTTCAGGTTTATCTGATTTAGACATATCACGTGAATTTCGACGTTCATCAAACATATCAATCTCTTGCTTTGAGAGTCCTTCAATGAATTCACCTGTATCTAGGTCAATCATTTTGGCTTCCACAAACCTATTGTATGTCGCAACAATATCGTTACCAGGTTTAGTAGCAAAATCTAATAAATTAGAGGCTTCTAAAATCTTAGTTTGCTTATCAAGCAATTTATTTGCTGTTTGTAGAGGCTTTAATTGTACCGCAGAAAACGATACTAATAATGCACATACAAGACAAACTACAAATACAAAACCTATCGTTTTAATTGGAGTTTCTTTATTACTAGACATTACGAGCAAGCCTCCTTTTGATGTTCCCTTGAACAACAAAATAGTCAAATAATGGTGCAAATAAATTAGCAAATAATATTGCCAACATCATACCTTCAGGGAAAGCAGGATTCACTACACGCACTAAGACAACCATGATACCAACTAAGGCACCAAACCAGTATTTACCTTTATTTGTAAACGAGGCAGAAACAGGGTCTGTGGCCATAAACATCATACCAAAGGCAAAACCACCAACCACTAAATGCCAATACCAAGGCATTGCAAACATAGCGTTAGTATCACTACCAATAGCATTAAAGATAAATGAAGTAACAACCATACCAGCAAACACACCTAGAACGATGCGCCATGAAGCAATTCCTTTATAAAGAATATATGCACCACCTAGTAAGATAGCAGCGGTAGACACTTCACCTACAGAGCCGGGGATGAATCCCCAAAAAGCATTCCACCAATCACCATTCATTGAATATTCAATTAAGCCTTGGTTTGCCGCACTTAATGCTGTAGCACCAGAGAAGCCATCAACAGCAACCCAAACAGCGTCACCAGATATTTCAGCAGGGTATGCAAAGAACAAAAATGCACGACCCGCTAAAGCAGGGTTCAAGAAGTTTTTACCTGTACCACCAAAGATTTCTTTAGCGATAACAATACCGAAGGTAATACCGATAGCAACTTGCCATAATGGGATACTTGCCGGCAAAATTAATGCGAATAGTATTGAGGAAACAAAGAAACCTTCATTTACTTCATGTTTACGAACTGCCGCAAACAATACTTCCCAAAAACCACCAACAATAAACGTTACGGCATAAATTGGTAAGAAAAACATTGCTCCGTAGAACATCATGCTAAACCAACCAGAATCGGTAGTTAAACTACCCCCTAACATTTCAAACAAGCCAACTTGCCAAGTATCAGGTAAAGCGTAACCTGCAGCTAATGCTTCAGTGGCTTGGAAACCAATATTGTACATACCAAAAAACATGGCAGGAAATACTGCTAACCAAACTGTGATCATGATACGTTTCAAGTCAATGCTATCACGTACGTGAGTTTGACCTTTGTTAACAAGACCAGGAGTAAATAAACCAGTAGCTACTGCTTCATATAAAGCAAACCACTTTTCATGTTTGCCGCCTTTTTCAAAATGCGGCTCTATATCTTCTATAAACTTTTTCAAGCCCATGACTAACCTTCCTTCTCAATTGTGGTTAGGCAATCACGAAGAAGTACGCCGTAATCTGTTTTGCCTGGGCAAACAAATGTACAAAGCGCTAAATCTTCTTCATCTAGCTCTAAGGCACCAAGTTGTTGAGCACTATCGGTATCACCGGCAGCTAAATCTCTCAATAACATAGTAGGTAAAATATCTAAAGGCATTACACGTTCATAGTTACCAATTGGAACCATTGCGCGTGAACTACCGTTAGTTGTCGTTGTCATGTTAAATAACTTACTTGGAAACAAGTGAGACATATAAGCACGAGTAACTGAAAACTTGTTAGGACCCGGATACATGTAACCAATAAATTCTTTTTCTCGTCCTTCTTTCACTACAGAAAGTTGAACATGGTAGCGACCAAGATATGCATGAACACCTTGAGCTTTAGCACCCAAAAGAACAGAACCAGAAACAACCCGTGTTTCCCCTTCATTGATTTCACCAGCAACTAAATCATTTGTACTAGCACCAAGCGTTGTTCTAATTAAGCGAGGATTAGTTACTTCTGGACCAGCAAATGAAATAACTCTTGAGCTATTTAATTCACCAGTTGTAAATAACTGACCAAACGCGATAACGTCTTGATAACCAACATGCCACGCAAATTTTTCAGCACTAACTGGCTTTAAAAAATGCATATGTGTGCCAACTAAACCAGCAGGATGTTTACCAGCAAATTCGTTAACTGATACATTGTCAGCTGTTGGGATATTCGTTCCAGGAGCTTTACTAACAAAAACTTCACCGTCTGTTAAACGAGACAGTACAGTTAAACCTTGTTTAAAGGCTTCACTTTGTTCATTAATAATCGCTTCAGGATTTGCCGCTAACGGATTAGTATCCATTGCACTAACAAAAATGGCGATAGGAGTTGAATCAATAGCAGGTATTTTACTAAATGGACGTGTACGCAATGCTGTCCATAAACCTGAATTAACCAAGTTAGTAACAACATCTTCACGTTTTAGTGAGCTAAGTTCAGCTGCTGGGTAGCTAGAAAATGTTTCTTTTTCATCGCCATCAACTTCAATAACGACAGATTGTAAAACACGTTTTTCACCACGGTTGATTTCTTTAACAACACCGGCTGTTTGAGCTGTGAATTTAACGCCAGGATTCTTTTTATCTTCAAAAAGAACTTGACCTTTTTTAACACGATCTTCCACTTTAACAAACATGGTAGGTCGCATACCCACAAACTCTTCACCTAATGTTGCAACGGTTTTGATGGCGTTGCCATCATGGATTACCTGCTGGGGAGCACCAACTACAGGAACATCCAGACCTTTCTTTATTGTAATCATAAACACTTGCACTACTTTTGATGGGAGTATCAAAATCAACTATTTACTTACCTAAACAAGCTATAACTAAAAAACTTACAATTTAGTTAGGTAAAGTAAATGATCGATTTCAGTGTATTTCAGTAAGTTACTTATTTTTATTGTCAAAACTAAAAACAAGACCTACCGGCTCTAAGTTTAAATTTCTGGCGCGATTTTAGCACAAAAACTCTAAATTATTCTATGCTCTCTGTTACTTTAAATTACAATTTAGTCGAATAAATTTGATTTTGCTCACAAAAGCGCCAAATAATTAAAAAGACACAAAAAAACCGACATTTTATGTCGGCTTTTAATAAGATTTGACTGATTTTGTAATCAGAATGTTAACATCTAGAGTAGATGATTAATTTCCGTGACAGGATTTACATCAGCATCATAATCAACACCATCTATTCCAAAGCCAAATAAACGAATAAACTCGTTGTTATAGCTTACATAATCCGTTAATTCATCAATAGTATCAGTATCAACCGCATTCCAAATATCAGTAACACGCTGTTGAACACTATCTTCTAATTCTTTGTAATTTTGACGGTAACGATTTTGCTCGTCTAAACGCGGCGATTCGCTGTAAATATTTTCAATAAATAAATTTTGAATTTGCTCAATACAACCTTCATAAGTTCCGTCTTCTTTCATCACTTTAAACATTGCTGAAATATATAAAGGCATAATAGGAATTGCAGAACTTGCTTGGGTTACTACCGCATTTAAAGAGGTAACATGAGCTTGGCCATTAAGTGCTTTAGTTGATTCATTAATTGCTGTCGCTGCTCTATCTAAATCTTCTTTGGCTTTACCGATAGTCGCTTTACCATAAATAGGCCAAGTTAATTCTTTACCAATGTATGTATAAGCAACAGATTTAAAATTATTAGATAAAACCCCAGCTTCATTAAGCGCTTTTATCCATAATTCCCAATCAGCACCGCCCATAACATCAATAGTGCCTTGTATCTCTTCATCACTTGCTGCTTCAACTGAAACCGAATCAATAATGCGCTTTGAAGTATTCAAATTTTTAGTGGTAACACTTTGCCCAATAGGCTTTAAAGTTGAAGAATAAACTTCGCCTGTATCTGGATCAGTACGACGCGGAGAAGCCAAACTATAAACGATTAAATCAATCTCACCTAATTCAGCTTTAATAGTTTCAATCGCTTTTGCTTTAATTTCATGTGAAAACGCATCACCATTGATGCTTTTTGACCAAAGACCGGCTGCATCAGCTGCTTTTTGAAATGCAGAAGTATTGTACCAACCTGCACTTGCTGTTTTCTTTTCCGTTGGTGGTTTTTCAAAGAAAATCCCCAATGTTTTAGCATTGTTACCGAACGCTGCAGTAATGCGTGAAGCTAAACCATACCCTGTAGATGAACCAATCACTAAAACATTTTTTGGTTTAGTATCTGATTGTGTTTGTGCTTTAACATAAGCAATCTGTTCATTTACATGAGCTTCACATCCAACAGGGTGTGCATTAGTACAAATAAAACCACGAATTTTTGGTTTGATAACCATAAGAAAACCTTCTCATTAAATCGATTAATTCGGCGTATGCTCGAAAAGTTGCCGCATAGTTTACTCTGCTGAGAAAAATAAGAGGTACGAGCAGTTAAGAAAAATGAGATATTACAACTAAAATTTTAAATATCTCATTAATATTTATAAAATTTTATCTATTTTGATAATACTCTTTCAAAGTTAAATCATTATATTCACGCATTGACTGTAAAAACTCACTATATGAAGCCCAAACTTTTGCAAACGTTTCGTCATTATCAGCCTGTTCTGCTAACACTTCTTGTGTATATCCTTTAAGAGCTTTCATTACTTCAGTTGGCAATTGGCGTAATTTAACATTATGTTTTTCAACCAAGACTTTAAGCGCATTATTATTTCGTGCGTTATATTCATCAAGCATATCTTCATTAACCGCACGAGCTGCTACTTCAACAATTTTTTGTAAGTCTTTAGGTAAGTCACTTAATGCTTGTTCATTGACAAGAAACTCTAGTGTAGTACCTGTTTCATGCCAGACCGACGTATAATAATATTCAGCCGCTTGATGAAAGCCAAACGCTAAATCATTATATGGGCCAACCCACTCTGAGGCATCAATAGCGCCAGATTGTAGTGATGAGAATATCTCACCTCCCGTTAGTGTCACTGGAATAGCCCCAGCACGCTTTAATACTTCACCGCCTAAACCGGGAATACGCATTTTTAAGCCTTTAAGGTCATCAATTGAGTTGATTTCTTTTTTAAACCAACCGGCAAATTGTGCCCCTGAATTTCCACCCGCCATAGGAATAACACCAAATGGTTTATAGAGCTCTTGCCACATTTCTAAACCACCACCGTAATGTAGCCAAGCATTAAATTCAGTAGCCGTCATTCCAAAAGGAATTGCACTAAAAATTGGCGCAGCAGGCATTTTTCCTTTCCAATAATAAGCTCCGCTGTGCCCCATTTGTACAGTGCCCTGTGAAACCGCATCAAACACTTCAAACCCTGGAACTAATTCACCAGAACCATACACTTTAATTGTTAAGCGCCCTGCACTCATTTCATTAACGTATTCAGCGAATTTCTCTGGCCCCATACCTAAACCTGGAAAGTTTTTCGGCCAAGATGTAACTAATTTCCATTGGTAAGTTTTAGCTTCTTCAACTGATTCGGAAGAAGTATTAGACTTTTCACCACAACCTGATAAAAAAGCGATAAATAATATGAGTAAAGCGAATGATTGAGTAAATATCTTATTCATAATTTTTCCATTGTGTTTTTATTATTGTAAAGCTAATACCATTTAATTAACTAAACCTGTGATTATTATTAACCGTAAATTACATTAGGCAACCATGTGGCTAATTCAGGCCATTTAGCAAGTGCTAATAATAACAATAATTGCATAATAATAAAGGGAATTACGCCTCGATATATCGAAGCTGTTTTTACAGATTTATCTGCAACACCACGTAAGTAAAACAATGCAAAACCAAATGGAGGGGTTAAAAATGAGGTTTGTAAGTTAATTGCAATCATTATACCTAACCAAATAGGGTCTAACCCCATGGCTAATAGAATTGGGGCAACAATAGGAACAACAACAAAAGTAATTTCAATAAAATCTAAAATAAATCCTAAAAGAAAAATCACTAACATTACAATTAACGTAGCACCAACAACGCCACCTGGCATGCCTTCAAAAAAGCCATGTACTAACTCTTCTCCCCCAAAGCCTCGAAATACTAAAGAAAATAAACTTGCGCCAATTAAGATCAAAAAGACCATTGAGGTAATTTTAACTGTGCTTTGCATGACTGCCGTTAAGTTTTCTTTGGTTAGCTGCTTCTGGAATAAAGCTAATAACGTTGCTCCCATTGCACCAACACCAGCAGCTTCAGTTGGAGTTGCAAAGCCAAATAGTATTGAGCCTAATACTGCACACATTAACGTTAAAGGAGGTAATAACGCAGAAAGCATTAATGAAAGCTTTGATTTATCACCTTGGATCTCATTTATATCTTCAACAGATAAACTTGGTACTTCATTAGGTTTTAAAAAGGCGTAAATTAAACAATAACTGATATAGAAAAAGACAAGTATTAATCCTGGTACTACAGCACCTGCAAACAAATCGCCTACAGAAACAGTTTCAGGGCTAAAAATTCCCATTTGTAACTGTGCTTTTTGATAAGCACTTGAAAGTACATCACCCAATAGTACTAAAGCAATTGATGGTGGAATAATCTGTCCAAGAGTTCCTGTTGCGCAAATTATGCCTGTGGAGAATTGAGAGTTATAACCACGTTTTAGCATTGTTGGTAATGATAACAACCCCATTGTGACAACGGTAGCTCCAACAATTCCTGTACTTGCGGCTAATAACATTCCAACCAACGTTACTGAAATACCAAGGCCACCGTTAAAACGTCCAAATAATACCGACATAGCATTTAATAAATTTTCAGCTATTTTTGAACGTTCTAACATTGCTCCCATAAAAACAAATAATGGCACAGCTAATAACGTTTGGTTATTTATGACGCCATATATTCTACTAGGCAAAGCATTTAGAAAAGTTGCTTCAAAAACACCTAAAAAATTTCCAATGCCAGCAAATAACAATGCGGTTCCCGCTAAAGAAAAAGCAACCGGATACCCCAATAAAAGCACCAAGCAAACAACCACAAACATTAATAATGCAAGATATTCCATTATATCTTTTCCTCGTTATTAGTTTCTTGGGTATGCTCTTGAGTAATAATAAGAAAATTTCGTCCAATTTCAGCAAGGCCTTGCAAAAATAAAGTACTGGTTAACAAAAGGAGTAATGACTTATTAATATAAACTAATGGTAAACCTCCTGCTTCACTAGATTTTTCCATTATTTCCCATGATATAGCGACATAATCAAAACTGATGATAAATATAGTAAGACAAACCGGTAGGAGTAAAAATAAAGCGCCAAAAAGATTTACCTTTGCTTGTTGTTTTTTAGTAAAACGTTGATAGAAAATATCTACTCTTACATGCCCATCTACTTTTAATGTGTAAGCAGCACCAAGCATAAAAACGATGCCATGAAAATACAAAACAGACTCTTGCATAGCAACCCAGCCTAAATTAAAGCCATAACGTAGTACGACAATAGAGAAGCTTAAAATAACCATTACAAATGTTAGCCATGCAATAGTTCTACCTGTTAATTCAGTAAATTTATCAACAAACGAAATGGTATTTTCTAACCATTGAGATGACATGCGATTTTCCAATTATCTTTATTGTGTATATTCAGAGGGAACAAATAACTGTTCCTATGAATGAAAGGAAATATTATCTATTTTAAATTAAAAATAGCTACCATTAAGTAGCTATTATTCAATATAAATTGGCAAAAAGATCTTTTACGCTGATTTTTTACTACCACCTAAACACTTGGGTGATAATGGTGTATTTTCTTCATAATAATCATGCCACTCTTTTTCAGTATGTGTATGTAAAGCAAGTGCATGAATATGTTCCGATAGTTCAGTTGCTAAAATAGTGTTAACCGCACGATGACGTTTTATCAAGCGTTCACCTTCAAATTCCTTTGAGACAATAATCACTTTAAAATGAGACTCACTACCCGGCGCAACATTATGCTGATGACTTTCGTTAATAACATCTAAATGTAATGGAGAAAAAGCAGACATTAATTTTTCTTCAATAATAGCTTCTATAGTCATGTGAATTTCCCTGATATTTTTTAATTTATAATATGTTAATTCTAGTAATTGACAGAAATTGTGCCATCAGTCTAGATGTCTATGACCTATAAAATATTCTAAACCACTGCCTTAACAGTAAAAAGAATAATAAATAATTTATAGAATATTTCGAAACGTTAGATTAATACGCATTGACTTTTCAATACGAGTTTTATGGATAGCATGTGACCAATTCTTTTGTGTATCACCCGACATCACTAATAAGCTGCCAGATTGTAAAGGTAATTTAAATTTTTCACCACCATGTTTTTGCTTTAAATGGAACACCCTTTCACAACCAAAAGATAGTGAGGCGATAACAGGTTGCTCTCCAAGTTCAGGTTCATCATCACTATGCCAGCTCACAGAGTCTTGGTGATCTCGATAGCAATTTGCCAACATTCCATTAAAATTACTTTGACAAAAGTCACTGACTTGCTGTTTTAAAGGTAACAAGCCAGATGTCCAAGGCATTGGCTGTAAAGTTAATTTAGAATAAGCATACGTAGCAGCTTCATCACCATACCAAGCTTGTAATCGAGGGATATCGACAATTTTTCCAAACATCGCAATTTTATCTTCCCGCCAAGTGAGTTCTTCAAATAACCGTTCAGCAATTATTTTACTTTCATTAAAGTTAATAAAATTAGGGAAGTAAGCAATGGTAGCGCCCGTTAATGGAATTTTAATTGTCTTCCTCTTAAATTAACCTAGTGAGTATGAAGGAATTTTGGCACAATAGCCGCCTATCATCTAGCAATGTTTAATAGCTTAATTATCTATGTTCAGTCCATTTATTATTAACGATAAAAATTTATTTCTCGACCGTTTCCCTATTAATCAAGTAAACCGCAGTTTGCAGGCATGGGATGCTGCTGATGAGTATTTAATTAATTATGTGACCGACAACAATTTGATTAATAACGATGCGAACTTGCTCATTTTTAATGACAATTTCGGTGCTATAGCATTAAATTTCACTCACAATAAAACGCATACAGTTTCTGATTCATACATTAGTCAGTTGGGCCTCGCTCATAATGCCGAGCAGAATAACCTTGATTTAGAGAATATTAGACAGATTTCAAGTTTGGACGATTTACCAAAAGCGGCAACCATTATTCTTTATAAGATCCCAAAAAGTAAAAACTTAATGGTTGAGCAACTTAGTCAAATTCGAAAAACACTAACCGATGATGTAGTTTTTGTTGCTGCAGATAAAGCAAAAAGTATTCAGAAAGCAACATTAAAATTATTTGAAAAGCACCTCGGTACCACTAAAACATCATTGGCTGTTAAAAAAGCGCGATTAGTTTTTTGCCAATTGGACGTTCAACTATCCGAGCCTTCGAGTGAAAAGTTTAGTCAAACAAAAATTTGGCCCCTGGAAAATACAAAATTTTCAATTAAAAACTACGCCA
Organism: Colwelliaceae bacterium; assembly: GCA_023954655.1. Lineage (GTDB taxonomy): Bacteria > Pseudomonadota > Gammaproteobacteria > Enterobacterales > Alteromonadaceae > Thalassotalea_H. Next base: position 2,187 of record JAGSHH010000073.1, on the reverse strand, counting down.
ACGTTTTTGCGAGAGAAAAGCTAGATATCGGTGCAAGATTATTTATTAAACACTTACCCGAAAATACCAATAAAACAAAGGTTATTGATTTAGGCTGTGGAAATGGTGTGGTTGGTCTATCTTTATTAAAAGATAATCCTCAAACTCATCTCACTTTTACAGATGAATCCTACATGGCAGTTGCTTCTGCGAGAGAAAATGTACAAGATAATTTTCCAAAAAATGAAAACAACTGTCAGTTTATCGTTAATGATTGTCTTACTGACATAGAACCCCAAAGTATAGATCTCATCCTATGTAACCCACCTTTTCATCAACAAAATGCCACAACAGATCATATTGCTTGGCAAATGTTTAAAGACAGCTACCGTGCCTTAAAAAAAGGGGGGGAACTTCGTATTGTTGGTAATCGACAACTTGGTTATCATATTAAACTTCAACGCATTTTTGGTAATGAAAACCTCATTGCCAGCAATGATAAATTTGTTATTTTATCCGCTATTAAGAAATAAAAACCATGTTAAATAAATCTTTTTTCAATACTATTTTTGTTATCGCTTTTACTATTATTGCTATATCAGCTTGTGCAAGTTCACCAAAAATAATGGTGATTTCTCCACAAATCATTGATACTAAATCCAATATTTATAGTGGAAAAACTACTCAAGTTAACGTCACAGATCTTAGAGCAAATAGCCATATTGTTGCTATTCATAGTGAAGGTGAGGCAATCAAATTAATTTCAGCCAATACTCATCTTGATAACATCATTAATGATTTATATAAAAAGTCATTAAGTAAGAATAGCCTAGCTGTAAATGATAGTGCGTTAAATAACATAGAACTAATCATCAACACTGCAGAAGTTCATGTTTATCAAGAATTGATGAAGTACAAAACAACAAGCCAAGTTACTTTAACAGCAAAAATCACTTCAAACGAAAAAACTCTAACAAAAACTTATAATAATAAGGGAAATAGTGAAGGTGTTTTAACTGCTGATTTAGCAGTACTTGAGCGAAATTTTAATCAGCAACTAGGAAACTTAATTATGCAAGTTGTCAACGATAATGAAATCGTTCAATTTATTAAGTAACGAGTTAATGTCAATATTTCAGGAGATTTTATGAAATTTATTTTCCTTTTAATGACGGTAATATCATTAAGTTTGAACGCTAAGAATAACAGCATAGACCCCGACAATTTATACCCACAAGTTAAATTTGAAACATCGATGGGAGTAATAATTGTTGAATTAGACAGAGTAAAAGCGCCAATCACAGTAAATAATTTCCTTACTTATGTTGTTGCAAAAGAATATGACAACACCATTTTTCATCGAGTGATTAAAGACTTTATCGTTCAAGGGGGGGGCTACGATAAAGAATTCACAATGAAGAAAGTGAATGAAAACATTGTTAATGAATCGGGAAATGGCTTGAAGAATGAAAGTGGAACCATTGCGATGGCGAAAGAAAACCACCCACATACCGCTAATAGACAATTCTTTTTTAATGCTGCCGACAATAAAAACTTAGATCCAGGAAGAAATTGGGGTTACACCGTATTTGGCTATATCGTTGAAGGAGATGAGGTATTAGAAGCTATGGCTGCAGTTAATACAGATTACGATGAATCAATGGCTTGGAATGATGTTCCTGTCGAGCCAATTACCCTAATTAAAGCAACATTACTTGCGACCGAACCTTAAATTTAACGTGATTTAACTTAAAACTAAATAGCTTTAAGTTACAAAGTACTAACAAATAATAATAGTTAGATTTTGACAAAAAATGCTTTATCTACGATACATAAGGTATTAGATGAAGCAAATCATTATCAAATAATAACAATCAAAAATTGCTCATACCGATCATCTCTTACTATTTTTCAGGTATATATTTTCAGTAAATTGGGGATAAAAATGATAATTGAGCAGTTTATCAATGATAAAATTTTACAAACCAGTGCCTATATCAAAGCGGTTATCGAACAATCTCTTCATTATACTGAATTAGACCAATTTGTTATGGACACGATGGAAGAATGGACTTTATTACAGGTAAATGATGAAACACCTGGTAATGCCAAAGAACGCGTTTTTTGGCATGTCATGCATGAAATGAGTTTACATGGCGGGCAATCTCTAGCATCAAATTTATATTTTCGTACTGAAATAACTACCTG
>JAGSHH010000013.1 GCA_023954655.1 Colwelliaceae bacterium | reverse complement strand
GGCTGGTCTGCGTGATGCAATTGCCGATCAAGGTGGCGATCCCGCAAAAGTTAATCCTGTTGTACCAACACAATTAATCGTTGATCACTCTTTAGCTGTAGAAGCTCCAGGTTTTGATCCAGATGCTTTTGATAAAAATCGTTCAATTGAAGATAGACGTAACGAACACCGTTTTCACTTTATTGAATGGACTAAAACTGCATTTAAAAATGTTGATGTGATACCTGCAGGTAATGGCATCATGCACCAAATTAATCTAGAGAAGATGTCACCCGTTATTCAATCGCGTGATGGGGTGGCTTTCCCTGATACGTGTGTTGGTACTGATAGCCATACACCCCATATTGATGCATTAGGTGTTATTGCCATCGGTGTTGGTGGGTTAGAAGCTGAAACTGTCATGCTTGGTCGTCCTTCAATGATGCGCTTACCAAATATTATCGGTGTAAAATTAACAGGGAAACGTAAATCCGGTATAACAGCTACCGACATGGTATTAGCTATCACAGAATTTTTGCGTAATGAAAAAGTTGTTTCATCATATTTAGAGTTTTTTGGTGAGGGCACAAAGGATTTAACCATTGGTGATCGGGCAACTATTTCTAATATGACTCCGGAATACGGTGCGTCAGCCGGTATGTTCTATATTGATGAACAAACTATTGATTATTTAAAAATTACTGGGCGTGAACCTGAGCAAGTAGCCCTAGTTGAAGCTTATGCTAAGCACACCGGTTTATGGGCTAATGATTTAACCGAAGCTCAATATACACGTGTGATTGAATTCGATTTGTCCTTGGTAACACGTAACTTGGCAGGTCCATCAAATCCACATCGTCGTTTACCAACGTCTGAATTAGCTACAAAAGATATCGCAAAAAATCTAGACCAATGTAAAGCACAAGAAGCTGAAGGAAAAATACCTGACGGTGCTGTCATCATTGCTGCGATTACTTCATGTACCAATACGTCAAACCCTCGTAATGTAGTTGCTGCAGGCCTTATTGCAAAACGAGCAAATGAACTTGGCTTAGTTCGTAAACCTTGGGTCAAATCTTCATTCGCACCGGGTTCTAAAGTAGCTAAACTTTATCTTGAAGAATCTGGTTTATTGCCAGAATTGGAAAAGTTGGGTTTTGGCATTGTTGGTTATGCTTGTACTACGTGTAATGGTATGTCAGGTGCGTTAGATCCTAAAATTCAACAAGAAGTTATCGATCGTGATTTATATTCTACAGCCGTTCTTTCGGGTAACAGAAATTTTGATGGTCGTATTCACCCATTCGCTAAACAAGCTTTTTTAGCATCTCCGCCATTAGTTGTAGCTTATGCAATAGCGGGTACTATGCGTTTTGATATTGAAAAAGATGCATTAGGTCAAGATCATGATGGTAAAGATATTACGCTTAAAGATATTTGGCCAAGTGATGAAGAGATTGATGCGATTGTTGCATCAAGTGTTAAGCCTGAGCAATTCAAAAAAGTATATACACCAATGTTTGACCTAGGGGCTTTTGAACCTGCGGAAAGTCCATTGTATTCTTGGGATGAAACTAGTACTTATATTCGTCGCCCACCATACTGGGAAAAAGAAGGAGAAGGAGCATTAGCAGGGAAGCGAACTTTGAAAGGAATGCGTCCATTAGCATTGCTTGGCGATAACATTACAACTGATCATTTGTCTCCCTCAAATGCTATCCAGTTAAATAGTGCAGCTGGTGCTTATCTTGATAAAATGGGGTTACCAGAAGCTGATTTTAATTCTTATGCTACACATCGTGGTGATCATTTGACGGCGCAACGAGCAACGTTTGCTAATCCTAAATTATTTAATGAAATGTGTCGTGATAGTAACGGAGAAGTTAAACAAGGCTCTCTAGCACGTATCGAACCAGAAGGTATTGAGTCACGCATGTGGGAAGCCATTGAAACTTACATGGAACGTAAACAGCCTCTAATCATTATTGCAGGTGCAGATTATGGTCAAGGTTCATCACGTGATTGGGCTGCAAAAGGTGTTAGATTAGCGGGTGTTGAAGTGATAGTTTCAGAAGGCTTTGAACGTATTCATCGTACCAACTTAGTTGGAATGGGTGTTTTACCGTTAGAGTTTATTAATGATGAAACGCGTCATACTTATAATATAGACGGTACAGAAACGTTTGATGTTTTAGGTAGTACAGCTCCAGGAGGTGCTATGACCGTTGTTATGACACGCAGAAACGGTGAATCAATAAGTATTCCTGTGAAGTGTCGGTTAGATACAGCGGAAGAAGTTTCTGTTTATGCAGCTGGCGGTGTATTACAGAAGTTTGCCAATGATTTCTTAGAGTCTAATGTCTAAGCTGTAATTTCTTTTGCTTATTTCGTTAGGAGTGCTGCACATTTTGCGCTCCTAGCTTAATTAGTTAACTCATTTTGAAATAAATTATATTGAGCACTAGCTATATTGTTGCTTTTTTATAACTAACTGACCGTGAAGAAAGCAGATATTTAGTTGGATGAGTGAAAGAAATATAGCCTGCTATGTGACCTAAATCCAAGTATAAAAATATTTGTTTGAAAAACGAAAATATATTGAAGGAAAACACATGACTCATGTTCCTCAAGTAAAAATCCCTGCTACATATATGCGTGGAGGTACATCAAAAGGTGTATTTTTCAATCTCACTGATTTACCCGAGCGTTGCCAGGTAGCTGGTGAACCAAGAGATAAAATGCTGTTACGTGTCATTGGTTCACCTGATCCATACGGTAAGCAGACAGATGGTATGGGTGGTGCAACATCAAGTACTAGTAAAACAGTTATTTTAGCTAAAAGTGATGTAGTGGATCATGATGTTGATTATTTGTTTGGCCAAGTTGCAATTGATAAAGCATTTGTTGATTGGTCAGGCAATTGTGGCAACTTAACTGCAGCTGTTGGCTCATTTGCTATTAATTCTGGTTTAGTTGATAAGACACGAATCCCTGAAAATGGTATTTGTACGGTTAGAATTTGGCAAAAGAATATTTCTAAAACGATTCTTGCTCAAGTACCTATTACCAATGGTGAAGTGCAGGAAACAGGAGCATTTGAATTAGATGGGGTAACATTTCCTGCCGCAGAAGTACCTGTAGAGTTTATTGCACCTGTAGACCCTTCTGAAGCAATGTTTCCAACTGGCAATGTGGTAGATGAATTAGAAGTGCCTCTTCATATTTCAGCAACTGGTATTTTAAAAGCTACTATGATCACCGCAGGTATCCCCACTATTTTCTTGAATGCAGAAGAGGTTGGTTATTCAGGTACAGAGTTGCAAGACGCTATTAATAATGATGACGCTGCACTTGCTCGTTTTGAAACTATACGTGCCTATGGAGCTTTAAAAATGGGACTAATTAAAGATATCTCTGAAGCTGAAGCACGTCAACATACCCCCAAGGTTGCTTTTGTTACTAATGCTAAAAGTTATACAACTTCAAGTGACAAACATGTTTCAGCAAGTGAAATAGATTTACATGTTCGTGCTTTATCTATGGGCAAACTACACCATGCTATGATGGGAACCGCAGCTGTCGCTATTGGTTCTGCTGCAGCAATTCCAAATACTTTAGTCAATTTGGCTGCGGGTGGAGGAGTTCGCGAAGCAGTTATATTTGGTCACCCTTCTGGTACATTAAAAGTTGGCGCTGAAGCATCAAACGTTAATGATACTTGGGTTATAAATAAAGCAAGTATGAGTCGTAGTGCACGTATTTTAATGGAGGGGTGGGTTAGAATTCCTGGTGACTCTTTTTAAAAGGTTATCGCTATAAACATTATTTAACATAAAGTTATGAATTATATATTTTAACTATTTAGGTAAGTTGCTAAGCTAAATATATTATTAATATATTTTTGCCTGAAAACAGGTAGCAATATTTAAATATTTAAGGATAAAACAATGGTTAGAATTTTTGTTTCACTTGTTTCTTTATGTTTGCTTTCAATAAGTCTTTCATCTTATTCAAATGGGATAGAAGTGACAGGTAAAGCCTCTGTAATGACAATTCCTGATACATTCTCATTAACCATAACAATTAAAGAACGAGGGAAAAGTTCAAGTAAAACTAAGGCATTGGTTGACTATAAAAGTTCTAAAGTTGTTAAGATGTTTGTAAAACAAGGTATTAATGCAAATGCTATTGATACTTCACAAGTTAGAATGTTTCCAATTTATGAGAAACCTCCAATCTCTTTTGAAAATATAGAATTGCAGAATAAAATAAGTAAACAGCAAAAGATCACCTTATCCGGAAATGCTGACAAACAGGAAAATGAAAGTCATTTAACACGTTTTGAAATTAGTAGAACAATAGCTATTTCTTTCAAGGAATTATCACTATATGACACAGTACTTGATAACGTCGTCAAGCTAGGTGTTAGCCATATTTCCCCTATTGAAGTATCAATGAGTGATTCAGAAAAGTATTATCAACAAGCTTTATATATGGCAATTGAAAAAGCACAAAATAAAGCTGCAAATATTGCTAGACAAGCTGGAGTGAAGTTGGGGACTTTATTGTCATTAAAAGAATCTGGTTACCATTCCCCAATGCGTTACTCTATGGCCAGTGAAGCAAGATCTGATTTTAGTTCAAAGATAACTAAAAAAGCGATTTCAGCACAAGTAACCGCCATTTATAGTATTGAACCTTAAATTATATGTATATTTATCAATATATCTGCCATAAAGCTTTAATTTAACGTATTATCGCGGTATGTTATGCACATTTTAAAGATAGTGAATATTTTCTATGCTAAAAACTGATTTTTATGCTCAGTTAATACAGCAAACTAAAGCCCTTATAGGTGATGAAAGCGATATTATTGCTAATATGGCCAATGTTAGCGCATTACTTTTTGAAGCTTTAGATAAAGTCAATTGGGTTGGTTTTTATCGAGTCATTGAAGAAGAGCTTGTTTTAGGGCCGTTTCAAGGTAAAATTGCTTGTATTAGAATTCCTATCGGTAAAGGTGTTTGCGGTACAGCTGTATCTGATAAAAAAACACAAAGAATAGCAGATGTACATCAATTTTCAGGTCATATTGCTTGTGATGTTGCGAGTAATTCTGAAATTGTAATACCTGTTACTCTAAATGATAAAATTGTTGCAGTACTCGATATAGATAGTATTGCGTTTGAACGGTTTGATGAAGAAGATCAAGCCGGTTTAGAATCTATAGTCGCATTATTTGAGCAGTCAATATTAAATGCTCAGAAAGGTAAATCATGAAAGAATTGGTGGTTATTCATGATTATTTAATTTCTGAAGCTGTTGTTGGTGACTGGGAAGGGCAAGAGGATCTTGTCGCAGAAAATTTAAATGAGATTTATCATACCTTGTATGATTATGCAGAAGAAGATATTGAACCAGAGGTGTTAAATCAATTATTAGCTTTGGTTTGGGATAATTGGATAGGGCAAGAAGCCTTAGCAGAAATAGAAAGTTCAGATATTAGTGATTGGTGTCAAAACCTACTTACTAATCGTGATCAGTATTTAACAGAGTAAATTAATAGAAAGTTGTATTATGGAAACTAAAACACAAAGTGAAGTACCTGCAGAAACTGAAACAACTGTAGAAACAGAAGTAAAAGTTGAAACAAAACGAACAAGTACTAAAGAAATTATTGCTTATTTAGCAGAAAAATTTCCAGCTTGTTTTTCAGTAGTAGGTGCTGCGAAACCCCTTAAAGTCGGCATATTTCAAGAACTTGCTGAAAAGTTAGTAGATGATGAGACAGTCAGTAAAACACGATTACGTCAAGCATTAAGACACTATACAAGTAGTTGGCGTTATCTAAAGGCGGTCAAATTAGGAGCCTTTCGAGTAAATATCGATGGTGAGCAAGCGGCTGAAATAGATCAAGATCAAGCCGATTACGCTGCTAAAACATTAAAAGAAAGCCAAGAAAAATTTGGTAACAAAAATTCTAAAGACAATTCACCTAAAAAACCTTATAAAGGTAAAAAGCCTGAAAACAAAGGCTTTCAGCAAAAAGGTGAAGCCAAAGATAAAGCTAAATTTAAAGCTGTTAAGTCAAGTAATCGTGCACAACCTAAAGTAGCAGCTAAACTTAAACCTGTTGAGTCTAGTTCTGTCACTGTTGGGAAGTCTGTTAAGGTACAATTGGGTAATTCTCCTATTGATGCTGTGATTACTGAAGTTTCTGGTAATGAAGTGAGTGTGCAACTTAACTCTGGAATGGTTGTCAAAACTCAAGTTAAAAATATATTTACTGAATAATTATGGAGTAGCAAGCATGCTAAAAATTTGTCGTATCGCACTTGCCGTATCGTTATCGCTAACTTCTGTTAGCTTATTTGCATCTGCTGATGCAGACAAATCCAAACCTTTACCTATTTTAGAGCCTGAAGGTCAGCATGCTACTTCTAGTAAAAGAATAACTGCACAATTTACGCGAGCTCATTATAAAGCTGTTCAGATGAATGATGTGTTATCCGAACAAATATTTGATCGGTATATTAAGCAGCTTGATTACAATCGGAATGTGTTTTTAGCATCTGATGTTAAAGGTTTTGAGCAATATCGTCTAGATTTTGATAGTGTTATTTCTCGCGGAAAATTAGATATCGCATATGATATTTATAATTTAAATTTACAACGACGTTTAGAGCGTTATGAATATGCTTTAACTCTCCTAGAAAAACCTTTCGATTTCACCAAAGATGAATCTTACGATTATGATCGTGAAGAAGCAGCTTGGCCTGTTACTGAAAGTGATATTAATGAATTGTGGCGATTAAAAGTTAAATATGATGCATTAAATTTAACTATAGCTGGAAAAGAATGGGAAAAAGTACAAGAAGTATTAGGTAAACGTTATCGTTATGCAATTAAACGTTTAAAACAAAGTGAAAGTGAAGATGTTTTCCAAATCGTGATGAACAGCTTTGCTCGCGTTGTTGAACCACATACCTCCTATTTATCTCCAAGAAATGCTGAACGTTTTCAAATGGACATGAATTTATCTCTTGAAGGTATTGGCGCTGTTTTAAGATATGAAGAAGATTATACCGTTATTCAAAGTATCGTTACTGGTGGTCCAGCAGATAAATCTAATGCATTAAAGCCTAAAGATCGTATTGTTGGTGTATCACAAGGCGAAGAAAAATTTGAAGATGTTATTGGTTGGCGCTTAGATGATGTAGTTGATTTAATTAAAGGACCAAAAGGTAGTCAGGTACGTTTACAAGTACTTTCTGGTGAAGAGCTTGATGAATCAAGTATTAAAATTGTTTCTATAATCCGCGATAAAATAATTTTAGAAGACAGAGCAGCAAAATCTGAAGTGTTTTTTGAAAAAGAAGGTGATGAAAACAGTAAAAAATTAGGTGTTATTAATATCCCGAGCTTTTACAATAATTTATCCCGAGATGTTAAAAAAGAAATCGATAAATTAAAAGCAGAAAATGTAGAAGGCCTTATCATTGACCTTCGTGGTAATGGTGGTGGTTCATTAACTGAATCGACATTATTGACCGGTCTATTTATTGATAAAGGTCCGGTATCTCAGGTAAGAGATGGCGCAAACAGAATTTCAGTTAATCGCGATAAAGATGGAATTATTTATTATGATGGTCCATTAACAGTAATGGTTGATCGTTATAGTGCATCTGCCTCCGAGATTTTTTCAGCAGCTATTCAAGATTATGGTCGGGGTGTAATTGTTGGTGAACACACTTTCGGTAAAGGAACTGTTCAACAACATCGTCCTTTAGGTCGTGTATATGATTTATACGATAAACCATTTGGTAGTATTCAATATACGATTGCTAAATTTTATCGTATAAACGGTGGTAGTACTCAACACAGAGGTGTACTGCCTGATATAGCCTTTCCTTCTGCAATAGATCCTCAAGAATGGGGCGAAAGTAAGGAAGAGAATGCTTTACCTTGGGATCAGGTACCAAAAGCACGTTATTCACAATTAAATAATATTGAATCAGATGTGACTTATTTATCTTCTTTACATCAAGAAAGAATTAAAAATAATACTGAATTTAACTATTTACTTGCGGATATTAAAGAATACAAAGCTGAAAAAGATAAAAAATCTGTATCTTTAAATCTCGTTGAACGCAAAGCAAAGACTGATATTCGCAAGGCCAAACAGTTAGTAAGAGTGAATGAGCGTTTAGTCGTTATGGGTAAAGATAAGGTAACATCACTGGATGATTTACCAGATGAACTTGATGAGTTGGATCCTTTTTTAGCCGAAACTGCAAAGATTACTTTTGATATGGTTTCACTCGGTAAAGTCGCTAAAAAGTAAAAATCATAAATTATAAAAAACCGTCTAATTAGGCGGTTTTTTTATGTTAAAAATATGTTTAAACATAAATGTTGAATACTTATCAGGTTTAACCCTTTTAAGTGTAGTTCGATTATTGAACATTTTAGATAAAATGCTTGCATCACTAATAAACTAAGGGCATGTTAAGTGCCATTGAAAAAAATAAAATAATAAAAATACTCCCATTAAGGTAAAACGCATTTATGTCAGTAGAAAATAATACACGAGCACCTAGTTTTTTAGATGCACTAATTCCTCTTGTTGCGTTAGTTATTATGCTATCTGCATCAGTCACTTACTTCGCAGACAATTCTTCCTTCGGTCCAAACCAAATAGCGTTATTATTTGCTATGGGGATTGCAGTAATTATTGGTCTTAAAAATGGATATACCTGGGAGTCAATTGAAAAAGCGATTGTTCATGGAATTTCCATTTCTTTAGGTGCTATCCTAATTTTATTAACTGTTGGAGCGTTAATTGGTACGTGGTTATTGTCAGGCACAGTACCTACTATGATTTATTTCGGTCTACAAATAATTGATCCAAGCTGGTTTTATGCTGCAGCTTGTTTAGTTTGCGGTATTGTTGCTATGAGTATTGGTAGTTCATGGACAACAGCTGCAACGGTTGGTGTAGCTTTTATTGGAATTGCCAATGGTTTTGAAATGTCAACGGCTATTACAGCAGGAGCTGTTATATCTGGAGCATATTTTGGTGATAAATTATCTCCTTTATCTGAAACTACAAACCTTGCACCTGCTGTAGCCGGTAGTGAATTGTTTGAACATATCCGTTATATGTTATGGACAACGATTCCTTCTATCAGTATTGCTCTTATTTTATTTTTAATCATAGGATTTGATCACTCTTCCGGAAACTCTGCAAATACAGAAACGATTGAAACACTCTCAAATACGTTAATATCAACCTATAATATTTCGGTGCTTAATTTAATCCCATTAGCGATATTATTATTTTTAGCTTATAAGAAAGTGCCTGCTTTTCCCGCTGTTGCTATCGGCGCTATTATTGGTGCAATTTGGGCGGCTATATTTCAACAAGAATTAATTTTAGCCATGGCTTCAGAAGGTCTTAGTAGCTCCAAAGCTTTTATTACCGTTATATGGACTGCATTTTTTGATGGTGTAGTAGTTAAAACAGGTAATAGTGAAATTGATGAATTGTTAAGTCGTGGTGGTATGTCTAGCATGCTAAATACTATTTGGCTGGTTATGTGTGCTTTAAGCTTTGGCGCAGTGTTAGAACATCTTGGAATGTTAAGAAAGTTTGTCGAATCAATTTTAGCTGCAGCTAAGTCAACAGGTAGCTTGATAGCAAGTACAGTTGCAACTTGTATCGGCACCAATTTAATAACCGCAGATCAATACATGGCAATTGTGATGCCAGGAAGGATGTATAAAGAAGAGTATCAGCGTCGTGGATTACATCCAACAGTGTTGAGTCGCACGTTAGAGGATTCTGGAACAATAACCTCACCATTAATTCCTTGGAATACTTGTGGTGCATTTATGTTTGGTGCACTTGCATTAACCTCTTATGATTATATCTTTTATTGTTTTTTCAATTTGATTAATCCTGTTTTAGCGGTAACTTATGCTTATATGGGCTTTAAAATAAAAAAAGTTACTGACAATAACTAAAATTATATAAAATAAATAATTATTCATTTTAAAAGCCTGTTAAATACAGGCTTTTTACATTTTAGTACTATGGCTAACCTGATATTTTATGCCAAAATTATTATATTAACTTAATTAGAGATTTACATATGACTGAGAGCACAGCTCGTGTTTTAGCGGATTATAGAAAGAGTGATTTTTCTATTTCAACAATCGATCTTACTTTTAATTTAGCAGACAATGAGACTATCGTTACTAATGAAATGAAAATTTCCAGAGCTAATGATAGTAATGCACCTTTAGTATTAAATGGCGAACATCTATCTTTATTATCAGTGTCAATTGATGGTCAGTTGTTAGATGAAAAAGATTATCAATTAACGAATGAATTACTAACAATACCCACTAATAAAAGTGAATTCACACTTCTCATAGTTACTCAAATAAACCCGTTACAAAATACTGCGTTAGAGGGTTTATTTAAATCAGGTGGGGCTTTTTGTACACAATGTGAAGCTGAGGGTTTTAGGCGAATTAGTTATTATTTGGATCGTCCTGATGTCATGGCTATTTTTACCACAAAAATTATTGCTGAAAAATCAAAATATCCTTTCTTATTATCAAATGGTAACAAAATTGATGAAGGTGACTTATCCGAAGGATTGCACTTTGTTACATGGAAAGACCCATTTTTAAAACCATGTTATTTGTTTGCTCTAGTTGCAGGTGATTTTGATTTATTACAAGACACCTATACAACAGGATCAAAGAAGAAAGTAGCGTTAGAAATTTTTGTAGATAAGGGTAATTTATTTAAGGCACATCATGCGATGGCTTCATTGAAAAAGTCTATGCTGTGGGATGAAGAAACGTTTGGCCTTGAATATGACTTAGACATTTACATGATAGTTGCTGTTGATTTTTTTAACATGGGAGCAATGGAAAATAAAGGGCTTAATGTTTTCAATAGTAAATTTGTTTTAGCCGATCAAAAAAGTGCAACAGATACTGATTATTTTAATGTTGAAGCGGTTATTGCCCATGAATACTTTCATAACTGGACAGGTAATAGAGTTACATGCAGAGATTGGTTTCAACTAAGTTTGAAAGAAGGTTTAACTGTTTTTAGAGACCAACAATTTAGTGGCGATATGCATTCTGCTGCAGTCACTCGTATTCAAAATGTTAGATTATTACGTTCTCAACAATTCTCTGAAGATGCTGGGCCAATGGCGCATCCTATTCGCCCTGAGAAAGTGGTAGAGATGAATAATTTTTATACCTTAACAGTGTATGAAAAAGGTTCAGAAGTTATTCGAATGATACATACCTTACTAGGTAAAAATAATTTCCGTAAAGGAATGGACTTATACTTCAAGCGGTTTGACGGTATGGCAGTAACTTGTGATGATTTTATTGATGCAATGGCTGACGCATCTACTATCGATTTAAATCAATTTAAGCGATGGTACAGCCAATCAGGCACACCTGAGTTAATTGTCACAGAATCTTATGATGAAAGTAATATGACTTTCAGTTTAACTATTAAACAAGTTAATGAACCAACAAACGTTCAAGCAATCAAATATGATTTACATATTCCGATTAAAATTGAATTAATTGATGGTGTCAGTAAAAGTTCTCATGTATTGGAGTTAACTGGAAATCAACAAACCTGGAATTTTGACAACTATAAAAGTAAACCTGTAGTCGCATTTTTATCTGAGTTTAGTGCACCTGTTAAAGTTAAATATATACAAAAGAATGAAGAACTTGAAACTCTTATGGTAAATGCTAGTGATCCATTTAATCGTTGGGATGCAGGGCAAAATTTACTCACCGGATATATTTTATCTTTGGTAGATAACCCTAACTTTGTATTACCTAACCATCTTTTTAAAGTCTTTGAAACTATTTTATACTCTGAAGCTGATCCGGCACTCAAAGCTGAACAATTAACCCTACCAAGCTTTGAAGAGCTTATTGATAAAATTCATCTAGCTAACCCAATCACTTTATTAGATGCGTTAAAACAAATGAAAGTGTTTTTATCAATTGGCTTAAATGAAATTTTCCTTAAAACTTATCAAACACTCACTGGCAAAGTTTATGATCATGATGGTCAATCAGTTGGCGAAAGGGCGTTGAAAAACATTTGCCTATCCTACTTAATAGAATTGCCAGAACACCATGACCTAGTTCTCAATCAATATGAAAATTCAGATAATATGACTGATTCACTGGCTGCATTAAATGGAGCCACAAAAAATTCGAATATTCATTTTGACAAGCTAATGGAAAACTTTAAAGAAGAGTGGAAAGATACACCTTTAGTGATGGATAAATGGTTTTCGATACAAGCTTCATTAGATAATCAATTCATTTTTTCTAAACTTGAATTAATGGAATCTCATGCTTTATTTAGTTTGAAAAATCCAAATAGAGCTCGTGCACTCATTGGTACATTCAGTCATCATAATCCTCGTTACTTTCATTGTGAAAGTGGAAAAGGATACCAATTCTTAGGAAGACAGCTAAAAGTACTTAATGAAATAAATCCACAAGTAGCCTCACGTCTGATAACGCCATTGATTCAATTTAAACGTTTTGATAATCACAGACAGCTATTAATGAAAGCGGAATTAACAAAACTAGCTGAACTACCAAAATTATCAAAAGATCTTAAAGAGAAACTTGATGCCACACTGAAAGGCTAGAATAATGGAATATTTTTTTTCTATTAAAATGTCCTCTAATGATTTTTTGCCATATTACCAAGGTAAGATTCAAAATATAGTGGTTACAACAATACATGGAAAAACAGTTCAATTTCCTGCTATGCATTTAAGAAAATTTTTAACATCCACAGGTATTAGTGGGTTTTTCTGCTTGAAAACGCAAAATAATAAATTTCTTTCGTTGGATAAATTACAACATTAGAGTTAATGCTTTAAACAGTGGTCAGACCATCTTGTGCCGTTTAACAAAAATGCACTAATTTGCTTACGAACATGATTATCTATAAGGGAAGTATAAATTGAACCACTCAAAAAAAGGCGTTTAAAACAACTGTTTTAAACGCCTTTTTTTAATTGTTCTAATATTGTGCGGAAGTCATTAAAACTGAGTCTCTTAACAATTGCTTTTATCGCTTGATTAGGCTCATAAATGATGCAATTATTGTTTTATACTACTATATTAAATCTAGTGTCTGGTTGATGAGTTTTTAGAATATATAACTTATTACCATTAGTAGAAATATTAAAATATAACAATAATAACTGTTTCGGGTCTGGGGAGAGAGTAATGAAACAAAGCTCAATCAAAAGGTTTGTAAAAAAACCATTGGTTATCGGTGTTACCACTGCATTATTAAGCTCGGTAACTTCACAAGTATTAGCATCAAATTTTGAATTAGGAAATTTCGACATTCGGTTTGATTCTACGTTCTCATATGGAACGAGCTGGCGTACTGAAAATAGAAACTGGAATGACACTGTTGGTAAATCAAATAATTTAAATAACGGTTTTGATTTTTCTAGTTATCATCCATCATTAAATCCAAATCCTAATAGCGCTATTATTTGGGATGGGGAAGGTACATATTCTAATAATGGTGATTCAGGTAATCTTAACTATGATGCAGGAGAAGCATTTTCCAGTCTTCTTAAAGGAACACATGAGCTAGATATACGTAATGACAACATGGGTGTATTTCTCCGTGGAATGTATTTTTACGATATGGAAATGTCAGATTCAGACCGAGCTTGGTCAAACCCACTGACAGGTAAAGTAAATGATCCTTGTCGTGATGATACCGCCTCAGAACAGTTATGTAGTGATGTTCGTTTATTAGATGCTTATTTTTATGGTGATTTCGATATAGGTGAAATGCCATTTTCTGTTCGAGTTGGTCAACAAGTAATAGGTTGGGGGGAAAGTACATTAATTTCTCACGGTATTAGTGAAATTAACCCTGTTGATATTTCTCGACTAAAAGCTCCAGGTGCTGAATTAACAGAAGCTTTTATACCTTTTGGCGCTGTTTGGGCTTCATTAGGTGTAACAGAAAACTTTAACGTTGAATTGTTTTACCAATACCAATGGGAAAAAACAATTCTTCCTGCCCCAGGTAGCTATTTTTCTACGAATGACTTTGCCGGTGACGGTGGACATTATAACAACGTTCAATTAGGTTTTACTGGCAATCCAGATATGGATCTAGACTTTTTGATCTCAAGTTTAAATGACTTTAGAAACGATACTTTAGGAAAGTTAGGTGCTGCGGGAGGCGATCCTGCCTTATCAGGTGCAGTTTTAGCACAAGCTGGAGCCGATTATGTTGGAGCTTTTCCAACTAAGTTAACGCTTAGACAAATGGATGCTGAAAATGACCCTGAAGATGGCGGTCAATATGGTTTACGTTTATCTTGGTATTTACCTGAATTAAATGAAACAGAAATTAGCTTATACCACATTAATTATCATAGCCGTAGACCTGTATTTTCAGGTGTAACTGCAGACTTTAGTAAAGTGAGTCAAGATCTTGGTGCTATCCTTGCTGCTCCTATTACTGAAGATAATTATACTGATTTAGCTTCTTTTTCACGTGTTGAGCTTGATTATGTTGAAGATATTAAACTTTATGCGATGAGTTTTAATACCACATATGCTGGTACGTCATTCGCGGGTGAAGTAACTTTCCGTCAAGATGAACCATTACAAATCGATGATGTAGAGTTGCTCTTTGCAGCAATGCCACAACAGTTAGCCAATGCAGGACTTCGACCTGATTTAGATGGCGTGTCTCAAATGCCAGTTTTTGGTTTAGGGCAAAAAGCTGATGGGTTTATTTTATCAGATACTTTACAAGCTCAAATGACAATGACTCGGTTTTGGGGACCAACTTTAGGTGCTAGCCAATTTACCACCTTATTAGAAGTTGGCGGTATCAATATACAAGATATGCCTGATCAAGATGTTTTACGTTTAAATGGTCCGGGAACTGCTAGAAGTGGTGGTGTTTCAGGTAACAAAGAAGGTTTAGCTTTAGCATTACAAGACGGTGTTGAAACGAATCCATTTCCTGATGATTTTGCTTGGGGATATCGTTTTGTTACAAAACTTGATTATAACAATGTTTTTTCAGGGATAAATATGTCACCACGCATCATTTTCTCTCATGATGTTAGCGGTATAACCCCTGATCCATTATTTTTGTTTGTTGAAGATAGAAAATCTATCTCTGCAGGGATTACATTTGATTATCAAAGTAGATGGTCTGCAGATATTAGCTATAACGGCTTTTGGGGCGGTGTAGGAACAACAAATAAGATGGAAGATCGAGATTATGTATCTTTCAATATTAAATATTCTTTATAAGGCATAACGAAATGAAAAAAATAACCTTATTATCATTAGCAATTAGCATAACGTTATCTGGTATTTCAAATGCCAAAGTTGATGAGCAGCAAGTAAAAAAATTATCAGGTGATTTAACTGCAATGGGTGCTACTCGTGGCGCTAATGCAGATGGAAGTATACCAGCTTGGACTGGTGGGATTACTAAAGCACCTGCTGGTTATACGCCAGGTATGCATCATTTAGACCCATATCCAAACGATAAAATAGAATTTACTATTACTTCTTCAAATGTAAATGAATATAAAAGTGTACTTACACCGGGACAAGTTAAGTTATTTAATACTTACCCAGATACTTATAAAATGAATGTTTATCAAACAAGACGTTCGGCTTCATACCCAGAACATGTTTATCAAGCTACTATTGATAATGCGGGTCGTGCAGAGCTTGTTGAAGAAGGGAACGGAATAGTTCAAGCTGCTGTAGGTGTACCTTTCCCAATTCCGCAAAATGGTTTAGAAGCAATTTGGAATCATGTACTTAGATATCGAGGTGAGGCTTTAACTCGCGAAGGTGGGCAAGCAACACCAACGGCATCTGGTGATTATACCTATATTGGTTTTGATGATCAGTTAATGATCCCATATGGTGCAAAGGGAGCTTCACCTACCGAGTTAGAAGAAAGTAATATTTTATTTAAGTTTAAACAAAAAGTTACAGAGCCTTCAAAACTGGTAGGTACAGCCTTATTAGTTCACGAAACAATGGATCAAATCAAAACACCTCGCCAAGCTTGGATTTACAATAAAGGTATTCGCCGTGCGCAAAAAGCACCTACGGTTGCTTATGATGCACCAGGTACAGCTGCTGATGGTTTGAGAACTACAGATGATTTTGATATGTTTAATGGCGCGCCAAATCGTTATACTTGGACTTTGAAAGGTAAACAAGAATTGTATATTCCATATAACGATTATCGTTTACATAGTGATAAAGTCTCTTATGATGAAATTATTCAAGCTGGCCATATCAATCCTGATTTAGTCCGTTATGAGAAACATAGAGTCTGGGTTGTTGAAGCAAATTTAAAATCTGATACTCGACATACTTATAAAAAACGTGTTTTCTATATTGATGAAGATAGCTGGCAAATTGCGGTTACTGATATCTATGATGACAGAGATGAGTTATACCGTGTTGGTGTAGCACATGGCTTAAATTATTATGAAGTGCCAACACAATGGTCTACATTAGATGTATTCCATGATTTCCAATCTAAACGTTATATTGCGATTGGTTTAGATAATGAAAACAAAATGTATGATTTTTCAGCTAAACTTAAACACATACAGTTCACATCGCGTGCTTTACAACGTGATAATCGATAGTTAAATAACTATTATAATTGGCTGGCTAAATGTCAGCCTTTTTTTTAGAATCAACTTTGTACATTAGAGGTAAATCATTTAATGAGAAATATGTTCGTCTTAATAGTTTTCCTTCTGTTCAGCTTTTCTTTAAAAGCTGAACAACAAGCAATTGCTGCATTACAATCTCCCTTAGCAGTTAAATCTATGTTATTTGATATTACTAATGTTAATGATGACTTTATGGTGGCTGTAGGTGAACGAGGACATATTCTTAGAAGCCAAGATGTTGATAATTGGCAACAAGTACAAGTGCCAACTCAATCAACTTTAACTGCTGTAACTTTTATCAATAGCTTATTAGGTTGGGCTGTAGGACATGATGGAGTTATTCTTCACTCTTCTGACGGTGGTCTTACCTGGGAAATTCAACAATTTTTACCTCATATCCAAAAACCTTTGCTTGATGTGGCGTTTAAAAATGCTAAAGATGGTGTGGCGCTTGGTGCATATGGATTGTTTTTTAGAACAACTGATGGCGGCAATACTTGGATTCAAGAATATCATACATCATTACTTACCCAAGACGACCTTGATTATTTAGAAGAATTAAAACAAGAAGACGAACAGATTTATTTAGAAGAACGCTCTAGCATTCTTCCTCATTTTAACAGAGTCTTTCTTGATGGCCGTACAACATATTTGGTTGGAGAGGTGGGTTTAATTGCGAAAAGCTATGACTTTGGGCAAAACTGGCAAAGATTTGATGATATCTATCAAGGTTCATTTTTTGATTTAGCTCGTACTCAGCATGGAAACTTATTAGCAGTAGGCCTAAGAGGAAACAGTTTTAGAAGTTTAACAAATGGAACTCCTTGGCAAAAAAGTGAAACTTTTGTAACAACTTTATTAAATAGTATTGTCGTAGCTGGAGATAAACAATTATTTATTTTAGGTAATAATGGCGTTTTATTAGAGAGTAATGATGATGGTAGTTCATTCACAAAAATCTTACAGAATGATGGTAAAGCCCTGATGTCCGGTACTATTTTCAAAAAACAATTAGTTATTGCCTCTGAAGTAGGTATTAAAGTGTTACAGGTAATAAATTAAATGACAGTAGATACCTTTATAAATCGATTAGAAATAACAATATTCAGGCATAGAGCTTTTGTTTTAGGTCTGTTTGTTTTATTAAGTGTTTTTTTAGGCTTCCAAGCCTCCCAAATCAAATTAGATGCATCATTTACTAAAAATATTCCTTTAAATCATGAGTATATGAAAACATATTTAAAACACCGAGAGAATTTTGGTGGTGCTAATAATGTGCTTATTTCTGTATGTCATAATGAAGGAGATATATTTAATCCTGAGTTTTTTACTGCATTAAAAGGGGTTCATGATCAATTATTCTTTATTCCAGGAGTTAATCGGACTCAAGTAAAATCATTATATTCACCTAGC
Organism: Colwelliaceae bacterium; assembly: GCA_023954655.1. Taxonomy (GTDB): domain Bacteria; phylum Pseudomonadota; class Gammaproteobacteria; order Enterobacterales; family Alteromonadaceae; genus Thalassotalea_H. The sequence goes on along the minus strand of JAGSHH010000013.1, from coordinate 12,722 downwards.
ACTCGCTTTGTTGAAGTTGTTGAAGATGGTTTTTCTGGAGGTCCAGTTGTTCCTGCTGATTTTAAAGCAGATCAGAAAGGATTAAATATTGTAAAAAACAATATTGAAAAGGCTGGAATTGTTGGACGCATTGTTGCTGATGATTATAGTTGTGCAATGGTAAAAGCTGTTCTAATGGAAACCAATCCAAATACAGGGGAAAAACTAGACTCTATCGAACTTGCCAGTATTTTAGAAAATGATGTTAGAAAGCCTTATGAAAAGGGTAATATTACAGTTCATATCATTGGATTTACTAAAATGGTTGGTGATGTTGCAGAAGGCGCAAAAGGGGTTGTGACCTTTTTTGGCGTAGCAATAGCTATTACTTCCGTGATGGTTTTTCTTTTCTCTCGATCTATATCATTAACACTTTTACCAATTGCTTGTTCACTAACCGCTGTTATTTGGCAAATGGGTTTGCTTTCTACTCTAGGTTTTGGCCTAGATCCAATGTCAATTCTTGTTCCTTTTTTAATTTTTGCTATTGGCGTTAGCCATGGCGTTCAAATGATTAATGCGATAGGGAAAAAAGTTGTACAGGGCTTGCCAACTAAGGAAGCAGCACAATTTAGCTTTCGATCTTTAATTATACCTGGTGGCGCTGCATTATTATCAGATACTGTTGGCTTTATAACCTTATTATCAATTGATATCGGTATTATTAGAGAACTTGCTATAACCGCGTCTTTAGGTGTTGCAGTAATAATATTTACCAATTTATTATTATTGCCAGTATTAATATCTTATCTCGATTTAAGTAAAAAAGTTAATGAGCAACCTAAAAGAAAGGTGAAAAACGATAATGATCAAAGTAGTTGGGCGTTTATGGCAAGTTTTAGCCAAAGAGGACCAGCGACTATTATTTTGATTATTACGGCACTTCTATTTATTGCCGGACATCATTATTCAAAACAATTAAAAATTGGTGAATTACACGCGGGGGCTCCAGCTTTGCATGAACAGTCTCGCTACAACCAAGATACATTCTTAATAACAAGTCGTTACGCTATCAGCGTTGATTATATGTCTGTTATCGTCGAAACAACGGCTAATGCTTGTACTGATACTAATATTCTTAAAACTATGGATGACTTTCAATGGCGTATGGAAAACGTCAAAGGCGTTCAGTCAGCAGTTAGCTTGCCTTCAGTAATGAAAATTATTAATGCTGGTTATTACGAAGGAAATTTAAAGTGGCGTATTATTTCGCCAAATCAATTTGCATTAGCGCAAGCACTTTCAAATGTACCTAGCTCTACTGGCTTGTTAAATAATGAATGTAGTGTGATGCCAATTATTCTATTTTTAAAAGATCATAAAGCTGAAACGATTGATAGAGTAGTAGAACAAGCAAAGTTAACTATCAATGAACTTAATAATGATAACCTTACTTTTAAATTAGCATCAGGTCCTATTGGTGTAATGGGAGCTACTAATGAAGCTGTAGCAGAAGCTCAGTTACCTATGATGCTTTATGTATATAGTGCCGTGATAATATTATGTTTGATCAGCTTCAGAAGTGTTAGAGCTACTATAGCTGTTGTTGTTCCACTTTTCGTAGTTTCCACATTAGCGCAATGGCTCATGACGGCACTTGATATTGGCTTAACGGTTTCGACCTTACCTGTAATCGCTTTAGGTGTTGGAATTGGTGTTGATTATGGTATCTATATCTTATCTACAATGAGTGTTAAATTACGCGATGGTTTGTCAGTCAATAAAGCATACCTTGAAGCATTACATGAAAGAGGGAGTGCCGTTTTAATCACAGGAATAACTTTAGCTATTGGGGTTTCTACTTGGTTCTTCTCTGATTTGAAATTTCAAGTGGATATGGGAATACTACTTACCTTTATGTTCCTGGTAAATATGATCGCATCAGTGACAGTATTACCTGCAATTGCTAGTTTCTTATGGAAAGAGAAAAAATAATTTCATACTTTAAAATATTTTTAATTTTGCATAAATAAACATGAAAATGGCCGAAAGGTCATTTTCTATTTATAACTAGTGAATAAACACTTAACCGGACAAAGTGTTCCCGTCATTTCTTGCCTTGTTTAGTGGTAAGAGCAGAAAAATAATCCTCGCAATCCCCTAAATTTATTAATAAAATTCGATTTATAGTCTATCATTTTAAACAATGGTCTATTTTGATAGATATAATCATAAAAAAATATAATACAAATTATTAAAGCGTTTTATCCAAATAAGGAAAAAGGCATGGCGTTAGTAGACGGTTTACCCTCAGTGATACTATCTAATGTAGTAAAACTAATTAAGCAAAAAGTACCTTCTGAAACAGCTCCTTTAGTTGAGCAGTTCTCAAATCTTCTTTATAAAAACATTTCCACGCTAGACTTAGCAGACCGTAATGACAGTGATATGTATGGTGCTATGTTAAGTTTATGGAACTCTCTTAATGCCCATCAAGATGATAAACCTATTATTAAAGTGTTTAATCCTCAAGTATCTAAAAATGGGTGGAAATCAAGTCATACTATTATTGAAATTATTGTGGGTGATATGCCTTTTTTGGTTGACTCAATTCGCATTGCGTTGAGTCGATTAGGTGTTACACCTCATTTAATATTAAATAGCCCAATAAAGTTAATCAGGGATAAAGAGAATAATATTCAAAAACTCTCTGCATCTTCAGACGAAAAAATGAAGTCTACTTCAATTGAAACTGTATTCTTTATTGAAATAGACAGACAGTCAGATCAAACAGTATTAGATAATATTGCAAGTGAATTACATTCTGTAGTTAGCGATATAGCAATTACGGTTAACGATTGGCAGTCGATGAAAAACCGTTTAGGCGAAGTTATTAATGAAACTAAAAAAGCTAAAGTTCCTTGTCCTAAACAAGAAAAGCAAGATGGCTTAGAGTTTTTGGAATGGTTACTTGATAATAATTTTACGCTTTTAGGCTATCGTTCATATGACGTTAAAACACTTAAAGGTGACATCGCACTGTCAGCTAATGTTGATACAAGTTTAGGCTTAATGAAACGCTCAAGTGGTACCAAAGAGCGTTTACTTTCAGGATTAAGTGAATCAGCTAGAGAATTAGCTCTAGGCAATAACTTATTAATTTTAACTAAAACTAATTCTCGTTCGCGAGTTCACCGTCCTGTACATCTTGATTACATAGGTATTAAGAGGTTTGATAATAAGGGAAATGTTATTGGTGAAGAGCGCTTTGTAGGTTTGTTTGGCTCAGCATATTATACCAACAGTGCATTAGACTTACCTTTGATAAAATCTAAAGTGGCAGGTGTTTGTAAATCTTCTGGTTTTGCTGTTGGTACACATGCGTATAAAGCATTAATTAATATTCTTGAAACATACCCTCGAGATGAAATATTACAAACTAATACAGAAGAACTGCTTAAAAATGTATTAGGTATTTATCAAATGCAAGAGCGTGATTATTCGGGCTTATTTGTACGTCGAGATTTATTTGACCGTTTTTATTCCTGTATGGTTTACGTTCCTAGAGAACGATATAACACTGCACTGCGTATAAATACTCAGTCGTTATTACAAGAAGCTTTTGGCAGTGAACAGGAAGTTGAATTTACCACTTATTTTTCAGAATCCGCTCAAGCCAGAACACATTATATTGTCCGCGTAAAAACAACAAAAGCAGATATTAACGTGAAAGAAATTGAAAAAAACTTAAATGAAGCAGCTCGTAGTTGGGATGACAAACTAGCAGGCGCACTTAATTCACATAAAGGTGAAGCAAAAGGAAAAGCATTAAGTCGAAAATACGTTAGTTTCCCTCAAGCTTATAAAGATGAAGTGCTTCCTGGTACAGCAATTGTTGATGTTGAAAAACTAGAAGCCGTTTCTGATGATCATCATTTAGAAATGTTGTTTTATCAACCGCAAGAAGAAAAAGCAGACAGTCGATTCGTTAAATTAAAACTTTTCCATAAAGGTGAGCCATTACATCTTTCTGATGTTTTACCTATGTTAGAGAATTTTGGATTACGCGTAATCGGTGAAAGTCCTTACCTTGTAAGAACACTTGATGGTGAAATGTGCTGGATTTTAGACTTTTCAATGTTACTCACAGGTAATGAGAAATTTAATTTAGAAAAAGTACAAAGTTTATTCCAAGATGCGTTTGCAAAAGTTTGGGCAGGAAAACTTGAAGATGATGGTTTCAATCGACTGATCTTAGGCGCTAAATTAGCGGGGCGAGAAGTTTCAATATTACGTGCTTTTGCTAAATATGAACGACAAATTGGTGGTACTTTTAGTCAAAGCTATATAGAAGATACTTTTGCTCGTTATCCTAATATTGCTGAATTATTAATTAAATTATTTAATTTACGTTTTGATCCCAAAGTTAAAACTAGTGAAAAAACAATTAATAAAACATTAACAGATATAGAAAAATCACTAGATAATGTTGCAAATCTTGATGACGATAGAATCATTCGTCGTTTTGTCGAAATGATTAATGCAACTATTCGAACAAACTATTTCCAACCTCACCCAGAAACAGGTGAAAAATCTTATATTTCATTCAAAATCACTCCGTCACTTATTACAGATGTACCTCAACCAATCCCAGCTTTTGAAATTTTCGTTTATTCTCCACAAGTTGAAGGTGTACATTTACGCGGTGGTAAAGTTGCACGTGGTGGGCTACGTTGGTCTGACAGACGTGAAGACTTCCGTACAGAGGTGTTAGGATTAGTTAAAGCTCAACAAGTTAAGAATACGGTTATTGTTCCTGTTGGAGCAAAAGGCGGATTTGTTTGTAAACAATTACCTAATGGCGATCGAAATGAGATTTTCGAAGCAGGTAAGGACTGTTACAGAACGTTTATTCGTGGTTTACTTGATATTACTGATAATATTGTCGGAGGGAAAATTGTTCCTCCTGAAAATGTAGTACGTTTAGATGAAGATGACCCGTATTTAGTTGTTGCAGCAGATAAAGGTACTGCAACTTTCTCAGATATTGCTAATGGAATTTCTGATGACTATAACTTTTGGATGGGTGATGCATTTGCCTCTGGTGGCAGTGTAGGTTATGACCATAAAGGAATGGGTATAACAGCTAAAGGTGCGTGGGAATCAGTAAAACGTCATTTTCGTGAAATGGATATCGATTGTCAAACCACTGACTTTACCTGTATAGGTATAGGTGATATGGCAGGAGATGTATTTGGAAACGGCATGTTGTTATCGAAACACATCCGATTACAAGCAGCATTTAACCACTTGCATATATTCATTGATCCAAATCCAGATTCAGCTTCAACTTATGTTGAACGCGAACGTTTATTTAATCTCCCGGGTTGTAGCTGGGAAGATTATAACAAAGACCTGATTTCTGAAGGTGGTGCCTTATTTAGTAGAGCCGCTAAATCTTTAAAATTAACTCCTCAAATTAAGAAAATGCTTGGTACACAAAAGCAAAATATGTCGCCGAATGAGTTGATTCAAGCATTATTAACGATGAAAGTTGATTTACTTTGGAATGGTGGTATTGGTACTTATGTTAAATCAAGTCGTGAAACACACCTTGAAGTAGGGGATCGAGCGAATGATTCCTTACGTATTGATGGCTCACAGTTAAAAGCAAAAATTGTCGGTGAAGGGGGGAATTTAGGCTTAACTCAACTTGGTCGTATAGAATATGCTTCAACGGGCGGGCGTATAAATACCGATGCTGTTGATAACGCAGGTGGTGTAGATTGTTCTGATAATGAAGTAAATATTAAAATATTACTTAATGGTTTAGTACAAAGTGGTGATTTAACGGTTAAGCAACGTAATAAAATTCTTTATGATATGACAGATGAAGTTTCTGAAATTGTCTTAGAGGACTGTTATCGTCAAACACATTCATTGTCAATCACTAACTTACGTGGCGTCAATCAGTTAAAAGAGCAAACACGTTTTATTCATGACCTAGAGCGCACAGGTAAACTAGATAGAGCACTTGAATTTATCCCGAATGATGAAGAGATAGCTGAACGCCTTGCTCAGGGACAAGGGCTTACACGTCCTGAGCTTTCAGTTCTTCTTGCTTATAGTAAAATGGTACTAAAAGAAGAGCTGGTTTGTCCTGAAATTACAGAAAACCCTTATCATGACCGATTGCTTATAGAAGCTTTTCCAAAACAGTTACAAAATGCCTATAGTAGTGAAATGCAGGGGCATCCTTTGCGTGCTGAAATTATTGCGACCAAACTTGCAAATAATATTGGCAATGACATGGGCTTTAATTTTGTCAATCGTATGCGTGAAGAGACTGGCGCTTCGGTATCAGAAATTGCTAATTGTTACGCTATGGCCAGTGCTATTTTTGAAATGTCACATGTATGGCAATCAATTAGTGATCTAGATAATAAAATATCTACCTTAGTTCAAACTGAAATGTTATTTCAGTTACGAAGAACTGTTCGTCGTGCAACCAGGTGGTTTTTACGTCATAGAAATAAGTCTTTAGATATTGCTAAATCGATTGAATTCTACGGGGTGACATTTAAAGTCATGGCAGAAAATCTTCACGATTATATGATTGATAAAGAAGTGACTCAGTTAAAACGTGTTGAAAGCGACCTTGTTAATGCTGGTGCTCCTGAAAATGCCGCGAAACGAATTTCACAATTAAGTACATTATTCTCAGTGATGGATATTGCTGAATTAACTGATACTGATGGACGTTCGATTGATCTAGTGGCCGATGTTTATTTCAAACTTGGTGCGAGATTAGATTTACACTGGTTCTTGGATCAAATAACCAAGCAGCCTGTTTCAAACCATTGGCAAGCTCTTGCAAGAGCTTCTTTTAGGGAAGAGCTTGATTGGCAACAACGTTCTATAACTGCCGTAATTCTAAGAAATGATCCTAAAGGTAAAAATGTTGAATCGATGTTAGATGATTGGTTTGAAAGTAATACACAACCTTTAGAGCGTTGGTTACATATTCTTGATGACTTTAGAATTGGTCAAACACACGAGTTCGCCAAATTCTCTGTTGCTCTTAGAGAGTTGATGTTATTAAGTTTAAACTGTGATCCCAGTAAATAAATGATAGAATCCCCGCATTAGCGGGGATTTTTTTAATTAACAATTTAGAGGTGATATGTTCTATTCGGCTATTCGAAACATTTTTTTTCAATTTGATCCTGAAACTATTCATGAATTAACGATTAAAAGCCTTAAATCAACAGGTGCAACTCCCTTAAACTTTGTTTATAAGCAAAAGGTTGCTAATAAGCCAGTGCAAGTTATGGGAATCCACTTTCCAAACCCTTGTGGTTTGGCCGCTGGACTAGACAAAAATGGAGAATGTATTCGAGCATTCGACGATATGGGCTTTGGTTTTGTTGAAGTTGGAACCGTTACTCCACGACCACAGCCAGGAAATGAAAAACCTAGAATATTTCGTTTACCAGAAGCCAATGCAGTAATTAATCGAATGGGTTTTAACAATAAAGGTGTTGATTACCTTGTTGATCAAGTAAGGAAAGCAAAGTTTAAAGGTGTTTTAGGAATTAACATTGGGAAGAATAAAGACACTCCTGATGAGAATGCTAAGGATGATTACATTCACTGTATGAGAAAAGTGTATAATTTTGCTACATATATTACTGTGAATATTTCTTCCCCTAATACGCCTGGTTTACGGTCGTTGCAATACGGGGAAGCTTTAAATGAATTATTATCAGTATTAAAAGAGGAACAAACCTCCCTTGCAAATCAATATGATAAATATGTACCTGTAGCTGTGAAAATTGCACCTGATTTAACTGAGCCTGAAGTCCTATCAATTGCAGAATGCTTAATTAAAAATAACATTGATGGTGTTATTGCTACTAATACAACATTATCTCGTGAAGGGGTTGAATCTTTAGAGTATGGCGACGAACAAGGTGGTTTAAGTGGAGAACCGGTTAAAGATAAAAGTACCCAAGTAATTAAATTATTATCAACAGCACTTGACGATAAACTACCGATCATTGGGGTTGGAGGAATAGCTAGTGGCAGTGATGCAAAAGAAAAAATTGCAGCAGGTGCTAAATTAGTTCAAGTTTATACTGGCTTTATTTATCAAGGGCCTGAGTTAATAAAAGATATTGTCAGAGCGTTATAGAGTTGATAATTTATACAACAATGAGTTTTATTCTATAAATAAAACTCATTGATTATGTTTTTACGGTTCTATATCTACTTAATTAAAAACTTATCATTTCTTACTACTGGTGATACACCCTTTACAGAAAGACTTGAGCTTGTCTCATTTATATCGATAGTATGATAATTGAATGCTACTGACATAGCATTTAGTGGACATGATTGATGACCATCAACCATTATCTTTTTGTTATTTGCGCCAATAATTTTATGTAAAGCTTCAGGTGTAGAGAACTGCATTGATAAATTCCTTTTATAAAAAATTCCGTTTAAAAATTAAGTTTAGATGAGATATTAAATAAATCTAATTTATTGATAATTAATTTATCTAAAATTTAATTATCGTTAAGATAAGCTTACCCATATTATTGATAATACTTCTAAAACAACCAAATAATAAAATTAAAAAAGGCTATTACTATGCATGAAAATGCGAATACGATTGTTGTTCTAGATTTTGAAACAACAGGCCTATCACCAATTAATGGTGATAGGGCGATTGAAATAGGAGCGGTTCGTCTCGAAAATGGAGTGATTACAGAGCGCTTTCAAGAGTTGATGAATCCAGGGTTTCGTATTAATGGTTTTATCGAAAATTATACTGGTATAACTAATTCAATGTTAAAAAATGCTCCTCCTTGTGCTGAAGTGATGGAAAGATTTGTAAACTTTATCAAAAATGATAATTTACTTGCACACAACGCTTCTTTTGATCAACGCTTTTTAGATGCTGAATTGTCTCGACTATCACTAAACTATACTGGTGATTTTGCTTGTTCTTTACTTGTATCTCGTCGAATTTATCAAGATGCTCCTAACCATAAACTTGGTACACTTATTAAATATAAAGATATTGAATGTGAAGGAGCTTTCCATAGAGCATTATTTGATGCTGAAATGACTGCAAGTTTATGGATAGCTAGTTTGAAAGACATTCAGCAGCGAATGCATTCTGAATATGTTCCATTTGATGTAGTGATTAAACTGATGAAAATTGCTAAAAAAGATACCTACAAATTTTTGGATAAATATAAATAATAAGGTACATTACGCTTTTCAAAAATTAAGAAGTATAAATAAATGAATCCTATTATAGAAACCCTAAGAGAACTAAAGATAAGTGATGAGAAAATTGCAGAGGTTTTTCAAGCATTAACTGAAAATCCAATTGCGGCTATGGGAACCATTCAATCTCTAGGTATTCCAGCTGATAAGTTGCAATCATTAATGATGATGTTGATGTCTAATCCTGACCTAATAAAAGAAGCGGTTGATGAACTTGGCTTAGATTTTTCAAAGGTTGAAGCTGCAAAAGCTAAATTCAAAGAAGATCAGTAACTTTTCTATTTATGAGGAATTTGGTACGTCCGAGTGAATTCGAATCACCGACCTCATCCATGTCAAGGATGCGCTCTAACCAACTGAGCTACGGACGTACTGTAGAAAACTGTTGAATGAATCAACGTGGCGCTATGTTAGCGATCTGAAATATGAGTTGCAAGTAATTTTAGTTATTTCATTTTAAATACTGTTTGTTTGATTATTAATCCAGCAAATCATCAGTTTCTGTAGCTTTAATAGTTGTAAAAAAACGTCTTTGAACAAAATTTAATCGCCAAGCTAAAAATATTGCTGCTGTTGTTAAGCCGGAAATAAATCCAATCCAAAACCCATAAGGGCCTATGGGGTCAATAATCCAATCTGTTAAACCTAAAATTAGCCCGATAGATAAACCTACCCCCCAATAAGAGAAAAAAGTAATATATAGAATGGACTTTGTGTCTTTATACCCGCGTAAAGCACCTGCTGAAATTACTTGTATGGCATCTGAAAACTGGAAAAGGGCAGCAAGGAACATTAAGCTTGCTGCTAATTCTATGACAGGAAGTTCATGAGTGTATATTGACGCTATCTCAGTTCTAAAGGCAAGACTAAGCACTGCGGTCACAACAGCGATAATTAACCCTAATATTACTGAGTAACTGCATATTTCTTTTGCTTTTTGATGATCTCCATCGCCGACAGCAAAACCTACTTGAATGGTGACAGCCATTGCTAAGCTAAGGGGAACCATAAAAACGAGGCCAGAAAAGTTAATAGCTATTTGGTGGCTTGCAACAACATCAGCACCAAAAGGGGCGAGTATTATGGCGACCGCAGCAAATAAACTGACCTCAAATAATAATGACAAAGCAATAGGTACACCAATAGAAAGTATATTTTTAATTGCTGACCATTGTGGCCAATAAAATTTTGTGAATAGTGGCGCATGCTTTAAATTCTTTGATACGTAACAGTATATCAACATAGTAAAAAACATTACCCAATAAACTATTGCTGTAGCAATACCACATCCGGCACCACCTAATGCAGGCATACCAAATTCACCGTATATAAAAATATAATTTGCTGGAATATTTATTAATAAGCCAATTATACTGATGATCATGGTCGGTTTGGTATGAGATAAACCTTCAGAATAATTACGCAAAACGAGATATAAACAGAAACCTGGACCACCCCATATAATAAACGCTAAATAATCGAACATTAATATTTTTAGTTGCAAATCTAATGATACTTTTTCAAATATCATAGGGGCTACCATATAATATAATGCGATTAAGCTAAGTCCTAAAACTAACGCTATCCATGCTGTTTGATAGGTTTCTTTTGCTACTTCATTAAACTTATTGGCACCAGCCAGTTGAGAAACAATTGCTGCGAGTGCCATTACCAAACCATAAATAGTTAAAATTAAGGGTAACCAAACACTACTCGCAACAGCTACCGCCGCCATATCGGTTGAGCTAACTCTCCCTGCCATTACTGTATCTGCAAAGCCCATTAAATTTTGAATGAGTTGTGCTATTAAAATAGGGTAGGCTAATTTCATTAACCTTTTTGTATTTATGAGAAAATTATTTAATTGCATAAGGCTCTGGTATTTATTATTTCAGCTTTGTTAGTATTACAATGACTTATTCCTATTGGATAATATATGTTTACTGGCATTGTGCAATCTCAAGCTGAAGTTTATTCAGTCGAAAATAATAATAATCTTTCTCATATTATTATTCGTGTGACACCTAACCTTGTTGAAGGATTAACGTTAGGTGCTAGCATAGCAATTAATGGCGTTTGTTTAACTGTTGTTAAGTTTGAGAAAATTAAAGCAGATGGCTTTATTTCATTTGATATTATTGATGAAACATTAGCTATTTCAAATTTAGCTGAGATAAAAGTAGGCTCTAAAGTTAACGTCGAACGTTCATTGAAAATGGGAGATGAACTAGGGGGACATATTGTAAGTGGTCATGTTCACACCAAAGCTATATTGACCCAACTTTTAGAGTCAGAAACTAATTGCAGCATGTACTTTTCAATAGAGAAACAATGGTATAAGTATATATCTTCAAAAGGCTTTATTACCTTAAATGGTATTAGCTTAACTGTAGGAGAATTAACTAAAGATACTTTTTCTGTTCATTTAATTCCTGAAACGTTATCACGAACAAATTTGGCCGCTCTACAAGTTAATGACGAGGTTAATGTCGAATTTGATCAACAAACAATTACAATAGTTAATACCATCGAACGACTCAAATTGAATCTTTAGCTGAGGCTAAAACACCTGTTCATCGTCACTATCGACTGCTAGTTGAACTTTTTGACGATACTCATCAATATGCATGTTTAAATGGATATCTTTACAACATGCTGAGCATTCATCGTAATAATCTTGATCACCTGCGCTAGGATCTAAAGTTATAAATATATGATGACCACAGTGCGGGCAACTGATTTTTTGATCTGTTATTTTGTTTGGTATTGAATCTTGGGGCATGTTGCCTCCTAGATATCGAATTTTAATTACTTGTAAATTTCATTATGGACAATATTAATAAAAGTGCGAATGTATAATTAAGCTTTCTTATTCAGAGTCAAAGTTATCTCAAATAAACAGCATTCAAATAAATATATTAATGCAGTGATAAGATCCTAGATAAAGCGGCTTTTGATTGTTCTATATAAACACCGCCAAAGATATTTGCATGATTTAAAATATGATAAAAATTATAAACTAATTTTCTTTGTTCATAACTTTGACTTAAAGGAAATTCTTCTTGGTATCCAAGGTAAAAATCATCAGGTAATTGACCAAATAACTCAGTCATCGCAATGTCTACTTCTCTATCGCCATAATAACAAGCAGGGTCGAATATTACTGGTGTATGATCACTAAAACCCATATTTCCTTGCCATAAGTCGCCATGCACTAGACAGGGGTTTACCTTATGATGCAGCAAAGCGTCATGACAAACTTGAGTAATATGATCTATATCTCCAAATTTTATCGACTTTTCATGTAATAATTGTAGTTGCCAAGCAATGCGCTGTTCAGCAAAAAATGTTCGCCAATTACTCTGCCACCTATTAGGTTGTATAGTATCCCCAATAAAGTTGTCATGTTGCCAACCAAATTGACCGTGTGAAGATGTTTTGTG
>JAGSHH010000050.1 GCA_023954655.1 Colwelliaceae bacterium | reverse complement strand
TTTTCATTAAAAAAGTGATTAATTTTATCGATAATCATTTGATCCTAATACGGATTCGAATATTTGGTTTATCCATTATATTGTTTATATAATGGTCTGTTTTTTTATTGATTTCAAAATGTAAGATAGTTGTAAAGCAATAAATTAATTTAATAAAGGTTTAAGTAATAATAGACCTTGTTTGATATTTTCTTCACTTTGGCCACTAAATCCAAGCCTAATGAACTTATCTTGACAATTTTCTTCATTTAAATGAAAAGCATTTTCAGCTAATAAAAAAATATTTTTTTCTCTTGCAAGCATTGATACTTTCTTAGCGTTACAACCAATATTTACCCATAATGCCATTCCTCCTGCTGGTAGCGTAAAATCAAGATTAAGACCTTCTTGTTTAAATTTATTAAGTATATCTACCATGCATTGACGCCTTTTTTGATACAAGCGTGTTGATTTTCTTAATTGTCTTTCAAAAGCGCCGTCTTGCATCCATCTAGCTACAGCATCTTGTAAAATAACATTTGCTTTATGATTCATAAGAGTACGGTAATTAATAATATGTGGAGCTAATGTTTTGTTAACAGCTATCACACCTAAACGACCACCCGGAAACATAATCTTAGAAAAGCTTGATAAATAAATCACTAAACCTGCTGGGTCATCAGCAGCTATTGGAGCTAAGGGTTGGCTTTCATAGTGAAATTCATGGTCATAATCGTCTTCAATGATAGGGATGTTATATTTTTGAGCTAGTCGATATACTTTTAAACGTTGAGCAACCGGTAATGTGGTAGTTGTTGGGTATTGATGCAAAGGTGTTAAATATAATAATCGTATTTTATGTTGCTTAAATAGTACTTCAAGGTGCTCAACATCTATACCTTGGTGAGTTTGTTTAACACCTATTAAATGAGCGCCAGAATTTTTAAATGCCTTCCATGCCGGTTGATAACCTAAATTTTCTACTGCAACTTTATCACCTTTTTTTAATAGAACTTGTGAAATCACATATAAAGCTTCTTGAGTTCCGTTCATTACAATAATTTCTTTATTTGTAATAGATCTCACTCGGCGTAAATAAGTACTAACCTCTTTAATAAATGGAGGGAATCCTCCGTTATCACCATAATTGAGCTCATTAATAGGAGGGCGATTTAAAGCGTCATTCATATAGCCTTTAAATTCATTAAAAGGAAACAAACTAATATCAGGGTTACCACCTGCAAAGTTATATTGGTAACTGCTTGCTGGTCTTTGTGAAGATTTATCATCTGGCTTTACTATACGCCACTCATGTTTCTGAACTTTTGAATGATTAGTCTTATCGTATGTTAAAGCTTTATAAATAGGCAGACTGTGTGCAACGGAGTAGCCTTTCCTTTGTTGAGTTTCAACCCAACCTTGAGCGACTAACTCGTTATAAGAGGCCATAATTGTATGCCTATTCACTTTTAACTGTTCGGCAAGCTTCCTTGCTGAAGGCAATTTTTCTGAAGGAGCAACATTACCATTTTTAATAGCATTTCTAATTGCGTTGGCAATATTTAAATACAATTTTGAATATGTGTTGGTTAGAGTTAGGTTAAGTGTTTTCATTGGTATAGTTGAAATTTAAAAACTGGTTGTTTTATTTATACCACCAATATAGATAATAAGTCATGCAACTATTCAAATTATCGGAAGGAAATAATTGATGCTTCTTAACCCTCAACCTATAACATTATCTACAGATAAAATAACTTTATGTCCACTGGGAATAGAGCATTTAGATGGCTTTTTTCAAGCCGGTTCTTTTCCAGATATTTGGCGTTGGTCTTTACCAGATAAGTGTACGTCTAAACAAAAAACTCAAGAGTGGATTGAGTACTCTATGGATATGACAAAAAAGAGAGAGCATATAGCTTTTGCTATTTTTGATAAAACTACTAATGAATTTATCGGCAGTACTCGTTACTGTTCGATCAAACCGGAAGATAGAAATATTGAAATAGGGTTTACATTTATTACACCTCAGTATCAACGTAGTCATGTTAATACCCATGCAAAGTATTGCTTATTAAAACATGCTTTTGAAAATCTTAATGCGATACGGGTTGAGTTCAAAACACATGAAATGAATGAAAAGTCACGTAATGCTATTGGAAGATTGGGAGCAAAGTTTGAAGGGGTATTACGAAATCAACGGATTTTGTCTGATGGTAGTTATAGAAACACTGCAATATTTTCAATTATTGATAAAGAGTGGCCAATAGTTAAAGAACAATTAAAGACAAAAATGTCGAAAATATATTGATGGAAAGATATTAATACTATGCATATCCCTAAAAATTTTAGAGAAAGTAGTCAATCAACTCTTAATAATATGATTGAACAATATCCATTTGCTACGCTGATAGTTCATAATGAAGCAGGCCTTGAAGCGAATCATATTCCTTTGTTTTTACAAACATTCGAAAAGAAAATTGTTCTTCAAGGCCACATAGCTAAAGCAAACCCTTTATGGAAAAACACATCAGAAAAATCTGAAGTACTGGTTACTTTTAATGGCCCTAATTGTTATATATCACCTAATTATTATCCGACTAAACAAGAGAATGGTAGAGCAGTACCCACATGGAATTATGTATCTGTTCATGTGAAAGGAAAAATAAATTATATTCATAACGATGAATGGAAATTAACGATGTTAAATAATTTAACGGATCAACATGAATCACATCAAAAACAACCATGGTCTATAAATGATGCCCCTCAAGAATATATTGAGAGAATGTTGTCAGCAATTGTAGGAATAGAAATAGAAGTTAAATCTATGGAAGGGAAATGGAAGGTTAGCCAAAACCAATCGGATAAAAATAAACAAGGCGTAATTACTGGTTTATCTCAAGAAACTGAAAGTAATGCGCTGAAAATTGCTGAATTAGTCCAAAAAACATGTGTGTAACAAGTTAATTTGAATAACAAATTATGAATTTAGTCAAAAATTAGTTGAAAGTAATTGGGATTTTAAGAGTCTCTCTTCTAAGTAACTTTTTTGCTACTTCAGGGGATACTTGATAAAACTCATTAACGTATTCTTGAGCGTTTAAATATTCCCTAATTTGCTTTTTAACTTTACAAGGGTTCTTACATTCTAAAGAATAAACAGTGGTATATTCTCCAGGAGAATTTTGAGAGAGGGTCTTCGCATATTCTTCTGGTTTCTCTGGTGTACAACCTATTCTAATGACATCAGAAAAAAAAGAATGAGTCATAACATATACATTACCAACTGAAATATCCGTATTCTTCATATTTTTAAAAACTTTTATTTGTGAATAACAGTAACTTATTACACGTATTTATTAATTTAAAGCCAAGGTATTTATTATAACGCAAAATACAAGTGATAAATTATTTTATTATTTGAAGCTTAGATTAAAACCATATTATTAAGTTGAGTAAGTCCATTGCGTTTAAGTGCACAATTTCTAAGATAAAACTACGAGAATCTCAGGTGTGATTTAATATGTTTTTGTATACAATCTGATCTGTTTATAATTATCACGAAATATCAACACGTCCTGAAATTTTTATTATTAGTTTTTAGATTGGAGAATATTAATGCGTTTTTTATCTTACTTTATTTTTATGGCCTTAATGGGATCTATACCATTGTGCTCACATGCAGATGATTCATTTTCCTCTGAAGATATTTTTTCATTGGAATATGCGAGTAGTCCACAAATCTCACCGGATGGTTCTAAGATTGTTTATATTAGAAACTCAAATGACATTATGACCGATGGTAAAAATAAAAATTTATGGTTAATTGATGTTAATACTAAAAAACAAATACCACTTTTCTCTGACGATAAACAATATTCACAGCCCAAATGGTCACCTGATAGTAAAAAAATTGCTTTTGTTAGTAACCTTACCGGTAGTTATCAGATACATGTACATTATCTCGCTGAAAATAAAACAGCGTTAGTTAGTCAACTGCAAGAAGGGATCTCAAATTTAACTTGGTCACCAGATGGCAAGTGGCTAGCGTTTAGTAAGCGTGTTAACGGAAAGAAAACTGTCATCGCAAAAATGCCTAAAAAACCGAAAGGAGCAAAATGGTCTAAACCAGTTATCGTGATTGACCAAGCTTATTACCAAGCTGATGGTCGCGGACTTATCAAGCCTGGATACCAACATTTATTTGTTTTACCTAGTGAAGGTGGAACACCTCGCCAAATTACTCAAGGTGATTTTCATCATCGAGGACAATTAGCATGGACGAAAGACAGCAGTGCTATTGTATTTTCTGCGAATAGATTGAAAGATTGGGAATACAAACGCTTAGAAGGTAACTTGTTTAAGGTACAGCTAAATAATGGCAAGCTAACTGAATTAACCTCGAGAGCAGGAAAAGAATATAACCCTGTATTTTCCGAAGATGGTAAAAAGTTAGCTTTTTTATCGGGCTCTAATAAGTTAAATCCATATCGTAATGCAAAATTAAATATTATGGATTGGAAAACAAAAAAAGTAACCGAAATTGCTAGCAACTTTGATCGTTCCATCAGGTCTCAACAATGGTTATCAAATACACAGTTAGCTATAAGTTATGATGATTTTGGCAAACGTAAATTAGCAACTATTAATGAGAATGGGAAGATTCAAGAATTAACAGATAAGTTATCAGGTACTACTTTAGGCAGACCATATATTAGCGGGAATTTCTCGGCATCTATGAAAGGTAATATTGCCTTCACCTCGGGAAGTTCGGATCGCCCAGCTGATATATCAGTTATTAACCTTAATAAAAAGACCTTGCAATTAACTCATTTGAATGACGATTTATTAGCGCATAAAAAATTAGGTAAAGTGCATGAAATTACTTATCAATCTTCATTTGATAATGAAAAAATTCAAGGTTGGTATATCACTCCTCCAAACTTTGATCCAAAGAAAAAGTATCCATTAATTTTAGAAATTCATGGCGGTCCCCATTTAGCCTATGGTCCAAATTTTACTGCTGAACTTCAACGGTATGCCTCACAAGGTTATGTTGTATTTTATGATAATCATCGCGGTAGTAGCTCATATGGTGAACGCTTTGCAATGTTATTGAAATATAAATACAGCTCAAAAGAAGATTTTGCCGATCATGATTCTGGCGTAAACGCGATGATTGATTTAGGTTTTATTGATGACAAAAATTTATTTATTGCAGGCGGTTCTGCTGGGGGAATTGCAAGTGCTTATGCTATTGGCTTAACGGATCGATTTTCTGCTGCAGTAGTGACTAAGCCTGTGATTAACTGGTTAAGTAAAGTATTAACGGCTGATAGTGGTTTAGGTCAAATACCTACGCAATTCCCAGGTATGCCATGGGATCATGTAGAACATTATTGGCAACGTTCACCTATGTCATTGGTCGGAAATGTTACAACACCAACAATGTTGATGACAGGAGAAAAAGATTTACGCACACCTATGGCCCAAACTGAACAATTTTATCAAGCGTTAAAATTGAGAAAAATTGATACTGTATTAGTAAAAGTACCTGATTCTTATCACGGTATAGCAGGAAAACCTTCTAGAATGGTCACTAAAATTGAACATACACTAGCGTGGTTTGAAAAGTATAGAAAGAGCGAAAGTAGCAAATAAGTTATTAATTTATTTGGAAACTTAATCGTTAATGTCTGTAAATAAAACTCGGCAATTGCCGAGTTTTTTATGTCTACATAAAACCCAATTAAAAGATGATGATAATTTAATTTTTCAATTTTAAACTTTTTCTTAAGCTACTACGACTTGTTTAATGATGATTGGATTATTTATTTAAGTTGTGGAGAGTATGCATGAAAAAGTCAATGTTAGCGTTATTAGTATCTAGTTTAGTTTTAACCAGTGCCTATGGTTTAGAAAGTCACTTATCGACAGAGCAAAGTGAGGCGTTGGTTCAGCATATTGAAGAGAACAATATTGAATTTGTTACTTCGATTATTAATAAAGGTTTTGATATTAATACTGATCTTGAAGGTGATGGTACGGCACTTATTATTGCGAGCAGAAACGATCACAAAACATTGGTACAAGCGCTACTCGACCTAGGGGCTGATGTTAACCATGCCACTCAAAGAGATGGCACCGCTTTAACTGCGGCTACAATA
Organism: Colwelliaceae bacterium; assembly: GCA_023954655.1. Classification (GTDB taxonomy): domain Bacteria; phylum Pseudomonadota; class Gammaproteobacteria; order Enterobacterales; family Alteromonadaceae; genus Thalassotalea_H. The sequence continues at coordinate 11,471 of JAGSHH010000050.1, read as the reverse complement.
AGTAATAATGTAGAAATTGCCAAATTGCTTTATCTTCAAGGAGCAGAGCTTGATCTCATTACTGAGTATGATGAAACGGCTTTGATTAATGCCTCACGTTATGGACATTTTAAATTAGTCTCATTTTTAGTTGAAAATGGCGCCGATGTAAATTTAGGTGTAAATGCGAAAACAGCAAAAGGTATTGTTTATCGTAGCCCTTTAAAAAATGCTAAAACACAAAAGATACGCGATTACCTTATTCTTAATGGTGCACAAAGTTAATATATCAACGCTTTAACTCTAACTAAGAGAGTTTTTAAGCTCTCTTAGTTAACACTTCTGATATTAACGTTTATATAAATTACCCCCAAAAACTATATTTTAGTTTCTAACTTTTGTTTCTGATGAAAAAACATACAAATAAAACCAATATAAGGTAGGGAGAATATCAATAATCCTGTATAATATGCCGACTTAAATTTGGATGGCGACATTATCGTCTAAAAACATTCTATAACTGAGATGTGTTTTTAACCAAAAAAACGTTATTTATTATTTGTTTGCGAAAAAACGCAAATAAATGAATTATTAAATATTTAGGATATTCCCTTTGATCACTACATCAAACATCACCATGCAATTTGGCGCTGAGCCATTATTTGAAAATATTTCGGCTAAATTTGGCAACGGCAATCGCTATGGTTTGATCGGCGCTAATGGCTGTGGCAAGTCTACATTCATGAAAATACTAAGTGGTGAGCTTGTACCTAGTTCAGGCAATGTATCGGTGAGTACGGGTAATAAGGTTAGTACACTAGGCCAAGATCAGTTTGCTTTTGAAGAGCACAGTGTTATTGACACGGTGATCATGGGCGATATGGCATTATGGAAAGTGAAACAAGAAAGAGATGCGATATACGCTCAAGCTGAGATGAGTGAAGCCGATGGCATGCGTGCAGGTGATCTTGAAAGTGAATTTGCTGAAATGGATGGTTATACCGCGGAAAGCCGAGCGGGTGAAATTTTATTAGAAGCAGGTATTGAAGAGTCCTTTCACTTTGGCTCAATGCAACAAGTTGCTCCCGGTTGGAAATTACGGGTATTACTTGCTCAAGCCTTATTTGCTAATCCCGATATATTACTACTGGATGAGCCTACCAACAACTTAGATATTCATACTATTAGTTGGTTAGAAGGCGAGTTAAATAAACGTAAATGTACGATGATCATTATTTCGCATGATAGACATTTCTTAAACTCTGTTTGTACGCATATGGCTGATATTGATTATGGTGAGTTACGTATCTATCCAGGTAACTATGAATACTTTCTCGAACAGTCGTCTTTAATACGCGAACAGTTATTATCAGGTAATACTAAAAAAGCGGAAGAAATTGCAGAGCTACAAGACTTTGTTAATCGCTTTGGTGCCAATGCATCTAAGGCTAAACAAGCCAGTTCTCGTGCGAAAAAAATGGATAAAATCAAACTGGATGAAGTGAAATCATCGAGTCGTATAACACCAAAAATCGCCTTTGCTCCAGGTAAAAAAATGCATCGCCAAGCTTTAGAGTTAGAAAACTTGAGCCATGGTTTTGATGGTGAATTATTATTTGATAAAGGCGACTTATTGCTTGAAGCCGGCGCGAAATTAGCCATTATTGGTGAGAATGGTGTCGGTAAAACCACATTTTTACGTTGTTTAATGAAAGAATTAGAGCAGCTTGATGGCGTGGTTAAGTGGTCAGAAAATGCCAGTGTTGGTTATTGCCCACAAGACAGTGGTCACTTTTTTGATAACGATTTAACGTTAATGGACTGGATGTCGCAATGGCGTAGACCATGTCATAACGATTTATCGGTACGTGGCATGTTAGGTCGTATGTTATTTACTGATGATGATGCAAATAAAAAAGCACGTAACTGTTCTGGTGGTGAGAAAAACCGCTTATTGTTTGGTATGTTAATGATGCAAGACATCAATGTGCTGATTATGGATGAACCTACTAACCATATGGACATTGAAGCGATTGATGCTTTAAATAATGCCTTAAAAGATTTTGAAGGAACATTGATCTTTGTTAGCCATGACCGAGAGTTTGTTTCAAGCTTAGCGAGTCGTATTATCGATATTAAAGATAAAAAGTTAGTGAACTTTCAGGGGACATTAGATGAATACCTTGATAGCCAAATGCAAGCGCAGAAAGTTGCTTAATGCAAAATCACTTAAATTTTTAAGGCCAACTTATGATAAATAATGATCTTCTTCGTCGTATCAGCAATATATTTGCATTGTCTGATGAAAAAATTATTACTGTTTTTGCATTAAATCAATGTGTAATTTCGACAGAGCAATTAGCGTGTTTTTTTAAAGAAAAAGATGACGCGGAATATGTTGAATTAAAAGACGTAGAATTTGCGAGTTTTTTAAATGGTTTGATTGTTGAAAAAAGAGGACAAAAAGATGGTCCTCAACATCAAGCAGAACAAGAGTTAAATAATAATCTTATTTTTAATAAGGTAAAAATTGCACTTTCTTTAAAAGCAGATGAAGTTATTTCTATTTTGGAGTTAGCGGGATTAAGTTTAGGAAAATATGAGTTAAGTGCATTTTTTAGAAATGTGAATCATAAACATTATAAAGCATGTACAGACGAAGTATTATCTACCTTTTTAAAAGGCTTGAAAATCAAGTTGCTAGGATAATTTGATGGGGTTTTCAAAACTTGGCCTATCTCCAAATCTTTTAAAAGCACTTGAAGATGTCGGCTATAAAACACCAACGGCCATTCAAAATAAAGCGATTCCAGCAATATTGTCAGGAAGAGATATTATTGCTGCTGCTCAAACAGGTACCGGTAAAACTGCTAGCTTTGCTCTTCCTATTTTAAATCAGTTTAGTACTGGAAAAAATAAAGACAGAACTCTGCGTGGCAAACGTATCCGCGCACTGATTCTTACGCCTACACGAGAACTTGCAGTACAAGTTGAAGCGAGTATTTCGCAGTACAGTAAGCATTTAGAATTAAGCTCTATGGCAATGTATGGTGGTACAGAAATTGAACCACAAAAACAACGATTAATTTGGGGGGTAGATATCGTTGTTGCTACGCCTGGTCGATTATTAGATATGGCACATCAACGTGCCTTGCATTTTGATGAACTCGAAGTGTTAGTGTTAGATGAAGCCGACAGAATGCTGGATATGGGTTTTATTGATGATATTAATAAAATAATTGAACGTTTACCTCTACAACGTCAAAACTTATTATTTTCAGCGACAATTTCTAATGAAGTTAGAAGTTTAGCTAAACGATCAATCAATGATGATGCCATTGAAATATCAATTAAAGCCGATAAATCGTCTAAACCTAAAATAGATCAATGGCTGGTCACCGTTGATAAAAGTAATAAATCAGCGCTGCTTAGCTATTTAATAAAAGATCAAAACTGGCAACAAGCACTGATATTTATAGAAACTAAACATGGTGCAGCAAAGCTAGTAAGTCAATTAGAAAAACGGGGTATTCAAGCTGAATGCATTCACAGTGGAAGAACTCAAGCTATTCGTGAACAAATTCTTAATGACTTTAAGTCAGGGAAAATTCATTTTTTAGTCTCAACAGGCATAGCTGCTAGAGGTATAGATATTGGAGAGCTTACACGGGTGGTAAATTACGACTTACCTGGTCAAGCAGATGAGTATATTCATCGTATAGGAAGAACAGGTCGTGCTGGTGCCAGTGGTGAAGCTGTTTCATTTGTCTCTAAAGATAATTTTAGAGAGCTTTGCGCGATAGAAAGTCGGCTGAACCATTTATTAGAACGAAAAGAGTTTGAAGAGTTCCCTGTTAAAAAGGCAGTACCTGTCTCCGTGCTAAACTTTGTGCCCAAACATAAAAGATAAAATTAAGATTTTATCTCTGATTGTCATCTATAATTTTAGCATTCAATTGTAGATGAACTTTATTTCTAATAACTCCTAATAATCTTTCCCTTTATCTTTGAAATACTTCTATTTATTCCTAAATTTCGCTTTTTAAATCAGGTACTGCTAACTTTATAAATAATTAACGTTAGCCGTCGCATTTTGCCGCAAGTTGGAAAGTAGTGAATATACCTGATATACCGAATAACCATGCTTTAGCAATGTTGTTAGTTACCGCAATTGCCCTATATTTTTTTCGTCGAGATGATATTCCTCTTGAAACCTCATCTTTAGCGGTATTAGTTATATTATGTTTAATATTTACAGTATTTCCATTTGAAATTAATGGCAGTCATTTAGAACCCTCATCATTGTTTTTTGGCTTTGGGCATGAAGCACTCATCACTGTTTGTGGCCTAATGATAATAGGTCATGCATTAGTGAGAACTGGAGCTTTAGTACCGGTTGGGCGAAATTTAGCTAAGCTTTGGAAAATAAGCCCTGCATTGTCCTTACTGATCACATTAATTGTGGCAGGACTATTGAGCGCTTTTGTAAATAACACGCCAATTGTCGTGTTGTTTTTACCAATATTGACAAACGTAGCATTAAGAACAAATACCGATACATCAGGTATGTTATTACCAATGGGGTTAGCTACGTTGGTTGGTGGCATGACAACAACCATTGGCACATCAACTAACTTATTAGTGGTTAGTGTTGCCAGTGATATGGGGCTACCTCGTATCAGCATGTTTGATTTTTTTATTCCAGCAGGTATTGCTGCTAGTATCGCTATTGTATATTTATGGTTGATAGCACCTAAGCTACTTCCCAAAAGAACGCCTTCATTACCCGATACTTCGCCCCGTTTATTTAGTGCATATTTGAATATAAATGAAGACAGTATTGCTAATGGAAAAACTGTCGCTGAAATTTTGAAAATGACCGATGACCAAATGAACATTGAATCAATTCAGCGTAGTCCAGAATATCGAAATATTGTTCCTTTTCCTGATACCTTATTAAAAGAAGGTGATCGATTACATGTACAAGATTACCCGGATCAACTGAAAGAATTTGAATCGGCTACACAAACAACACTTTTTTCAGGCACGCATAAGGTCGATGAAGACCACCCATTAAATGCAGAAAAACAAACATTAGCTGAAATTGTCGTTGTTCAAGAATCAGGCTTAGTTGGAAAAACACTAAAAGAAGTTCAGTTTGCTAAACGTTATGGTATTTCAGTGATTGCCTTACATCGAGGTGGAAAAGCCATGGATGTTGGACGCCGAAGTATTGGACATGTACCTATTCAAACTGGTGATGTGTTATTAGTTCAAGGTGATGCCGAACAAATTGCAGAACTAAAAGAAAACCAAGGTTTTTTAATTATTGATGGCGCGGCAGAATTACCTTACTCAAAAATGGCACCAGTTGCATTAGCAGTATTATTTGGGGTAGTTTTAATTGCTGCACTTGGCATTCTTCCAATAGCGATAAGTGCAATGTGTGGTATTTTGATTTTATTAATAACAAAATGCATTGATTGGAGTGAGTTATCAGTTGCTCTTAGTTCTCAAGTTGTATTGATTGTTGTTGCTTCATTAGCACTGGGGTCTGCAATGATGCAAACAGGTGGAGCTGATTATATTGCTCAATTCTTTGTTGCCATAGCTTATGATTTACCACCTGCAGGCATTTTGTCTGCATTAATGCTTATGCTGGCTGTTTTAACAAATATTGTTTCTAATAATGCGGCTGCGGTTATTGGCACGCCAATCGCTATATCGGTTGCTACTCAATTAAACCTACCTGTACAACCATTTATTCTTGCTGTGTTGTTTGGTGCTAACTTAAGTTACGCAACGCCGATGGCTTATAAAACTAATATATTAGTGATGAATGCTGGAGGGTATCAATTTTCAGATTTTATTAAAGTAGGTGTGCCTTTAATATTACTAATGTGGGTGACATTGTCATTTCTGTTGAGTTGGATTTATTTGTAGTGAATCCATTTCCTCAATTAATTATTATTAGCGGGGCGTGAGTCACTCATTAGTTTATCTAGTTGAATTTGTGCATGTTTTGGGTGAGTTAAATCGATAGGCTCAATCATTTCGCATTCATCTAGTACCATTTCTCCAATGCTGCTCGGATAAAGACGACAATCTTCAGGGCGATCTTCATAAATTGCACAAGTGTATTTAATTTGCTCACAAGAGTTTTTATTTTGTTGTGTCTTTTCCAAAAATGGACATTGCGATAATTGCTGGCCAGTATTCGGATTAAACCAAATTTTATTGTTGCGGACATATTGATGTATATGCGGGCGAAATATTTCCCACATTTCTATTTCTTCAATTGTCGCTTCAATACCGCCATCACCATATTTAATGCAGCATTTTCCACATTGGTTACAGTCTTTCATTGTTTATAAACCTGAATAATGACCTTGTTCAAATTGTATCATGTTAAATGCTTGAAAGGATTCATCTTCGCCTTGCGAAACTTTGGTTTCCTCAGTATGCTACGCGACCCTTTTAAAATAGTGATTTTCTTTAGGATTTTGATGATAGGTTTTGATTATGGCACATCTAATTGTGCTATTGGTGTAATGAATGAAGGGCAACCTGAGATTTTATCATTAGGTGAACATGGACGATTTATTCCATCTACTTTATATGCTCCTAGCAGAGATATTATTTCTCATTGGTTGTATCAACGCCTTCCTGTTTCATCAAAAGAAGCATTTAAAATCAGTCGAATTTTGCCTCTTCAGAAAAGCCAAAACACTTTACGAGAATTAACCTTAGATGGTATTTCTCCAGAACTATCTTTTGGTAAATCGGCATTGAACCGTTATTTAGAAGATCCCGAAGAAGGCTATTATATTAAGTCACCTAAATCGTTTTTAGGAGCAAGTGGATTAGTTGAATCGCAAATAAACCTCTTCGAAGATATTGTTGCAGCAATGATGATGAACATCAAAAACCTTGCCGAAAGCAAGCAACAGAGAGAAATTTCACAAGCGGTTATCGGTCGGCCAATAAATTTTCAAGGTATTAAAGGTGAAGAGAGTAACCGACAGGCAATTGATGTTTTAACAAAAGCAGCTAAACGTGTCGGTTTTAAAGAGGTTGAGTTTCAATATGAACCTGTAGCTGCAGGTTTAGAATATGAAACATCATTAACACAAGAAACTAAAGTCCTTGTTGTTGATATTGGGGGCGGTACTACGGATTGCTCAATGTTATTGATGGGGCCAGAATTTTGTGATTTGGTTGATAGAACACCGCATTTATTATCTCATAGTGGTGTGAGAGTAGGAGGCAATGATTTTGATATTCAGCTGGCACTAAAAGGCATAATGCCAAGCTTGGGAATGAATAGCTATTTGAAAACGGGTAAACCTATGCCGGTTAATAGTTTTAATCAAGCGGTAGCAATTAATAATATCAATGAACAATCTGATTTTTACAGCCCGTCTAATAGACGATTTCTAGAACAATTAAAACGAGATGCTGCTGAACCTGATATTTTTTCAAGATTGATTCAAGTTCATGATAATAAATTGAGTTACCGCTTAGTTAATGGAGCTGAACAAGCAAAAATTAACTTAACTGACTTTGATAACTACCAGATCAATCTTGATGATTTAAGTGAAAGTCTTTCAGTGAGTGTGAATAGGATTTTAATGCGGGATGCGAATAATACGCAACTTAATCAAATCGAAGCGATGATTCAAGAAGCTATTATACAAGCAGGCTCTCAACCTGATGTAGTATTTGTTACTGGTGGAACAGCGAAATCACCAGTATTGAATGAGTTTTTAAAAGATAAACTTCCTAATAAACCGTTAATTATTGGGGATCATTTTGGCAGTGTTACCTCAGGCTTGGCTCGTTGGTCAGAAAGAATATTTTTATAGGTTTACTTCCTATAATTTATTAGTTTATATAACTTATTCTACATTTTTTTAATAAGTTACCTCAATCAGTTTCATGCTTGGCATTACGTACTATATAACTAATTATTCACCAAATACGTCAAAGGCAATATGTAAAATAATTGGGATAATCAATGTTTGACAAAATAGGTAGATAGCATGCCAAACAAGTTATTGCTCAGTTGGAAACTATAGAGATTTGGGTTGAAGAAAAAATGGTAATATCAAGGGTACAATAAAAGTTGTTTTCCAAGCACCAGAAATGCTTCATGTGACTATTATTCCTTGGCTTGATGAGTCAAATATAGATCCTAATAAAGATGGATATGATGTCTTTTTGGGGCTAATTATTTAGATGAAAAGTGTTACCGGTTTAGTTGAGTTAGCTTGTAATGGTTTAGGTATTATTAATGCAGCAAATGAGGATGAAAAATATCTGATGCGTTGAAGGCCAATAAACTTGTACCTGTGATGCAAAAGTACTGGTATAAAGATGGCAGTATTTATGTGTATTATCATCAGGTACAGGGGAGCATACAAAAGTGAGAGCATTTATCGATTACTTTATTGCTCAACGAGAACATTGGGTTTAATCACTGTATTTCAATTTAAACAATTTTAAATAGCTAAGCGGTAGTATGAAAAATCAAATATCAAAAGAAACGCAAGAACAAGCAATGAAGGTTGCTAAAGGTATTCAAAAACAAGGTCAAACAAAAGAGCAAACAAAGTTAATTGCTCAAGGAATTGAAAAGGGTATAGCAGAATATAAAAAGCAACAAAGTAAAAAATCAAGAGAGCGTGATAAAGAGAGAAAAAAACAGATAAAATCTCAATCTAAAGCGATAACAACTGATGAAGCTGAAATAACAGATATCACTAGTACTAATCGTTATAAACTTCCATGGCTTTTACTTGTTGTTAGCTGGTGTGGTTTTATTCTTTATCAAATGAGTTAATTTATGAGTTCTCTTTCACCATCAAAATTATTGTCTCAAAATATAGAAACGTTATCTTCTTTAACTATAAACCTCCCAGTTTTGGATCTTGCCTGTGGCGCTGGTCGCAATGGTATATTTTGCTTACAGCACGCTTTACCCGTTAGGTTTGCAGATATAAACCAAGATAACTTAAAAACTATAAAGCATTCACTTGCTCAATGTGAAAAAAATAATGCAGATTTAGCTTCTTTTTGGTGTGTTGATTTTGAACAAAATGTATCTGATATTCTTGTTGAAAATAGCTTTTCGGCGGTGATGGTTTTTCGCTATTTACATCGACCATTAATGGATCAAATTAAATCCTCAGTAGCAACTGGAGGAGTGGTTATTTATGAAACATTTACTACAGAGCAACCCCAATATGGTCGGCCAAAGCGTTCTGATTTTTTATTAAAATCTGGTGAGTTAGTTGAGTTTTTTTCTGATTGGGAAATTTTACATTCTTTTGAAGGCGTTAAGAAATCTGATACCGCTGAAACACAAGAGGCTGTCGCCCAGATCGTTGCGCGAAAACTTTGATTAATTGATAAGTTATTATATGTTTGTAGATTGGCTGTTTAAAGTGAATCCGCTAAAATAACACCATGAACATTTATAATACTAATCCTTAATAATTTGAATAATAAAATAAACCCACTTAAATACTTAACCTCTTATTCTCCTGAACTACTTAATCAAGTAAAAACCTTGCTTAATGACGACAAGTTAGGGCACTTTTTGAGACAAAAATACCCTAAAAGCCATTCCATCACCAATGATAAAATGTTGCGAGCTTATGTCTATGATTTGAAAAATACCTACTTAAAAAAATCATCACCATTAAGTAAGGTCATTTATGATAAGAATATTCATGTAGTTAATAATGCTTTAGGACTACATTCTTTTGTTTCTAGGGTGCAAGGCAGTAAACTAAAAAGTAAAAATGAAATTCGCATCAGCGATATTTTTAAAACAGCGCCAGAAGACTTCTTAAAAATGATTGTGGTTCATGAATTAGCGCATCTTCGTGAAAAGTCACATGACAAGGCCTTTTATAAATTATGCGAACATATGTTGCCTAATTATCATCAATTAGAATTTGAGATGCGATTATATTTAACTCAACTTGAATTTAGAGGCGCTATTTATTAAGGGTGAAGTAAAACGATACAAGTGACAAATTTTACTCTTATTTATACCGTTTATTTATTCAAATTAAAGATTAATCGTTAACACCTTCAATATCACCACGCATAACAGGAAAACCTTTTTTCATCCAGCCAAATATACCCTCATAAAGTACTGCAGTTCGGGTGTATCCTAACTTCGCTAATTTACTTATTGTGTAATCTGCGGCGGCTCGAGGACAAGAACAATAAGCAACAATTTGTACATCTTTTGGAATGCCCGCAACGGTTTTATTGATGTCGACGTCTTTGTAGTATGGAAAAGGGATTGAGCCTTCTATGTGTGCATTTTGCCATACTGATGTAACTCGAGTGTCTATTAACACCATTCTATTATTAGCTTGTAAGGCGGCAAGTAAATCTTCTGATGAAACATATTTATCTTCAGTTAATGTAAAATTTGGATCATCACCTGTTGGATTAACGATGTACTCTTCTGGTTTAGGTAATGCTTTTAAAATCGTTTTTTGTTCTTTCCAACCGAGGGCTTTGCTACGTAAAAAAGCAGTAATATTATCAATCTCAGTTGCTGATAATTTATCTTTAAACGGTAACATTGGCGTTTCTTGACGGCCATTTCTTATTGCATGGCGAATAAATTCATCAGTGTTATGTGCTAGTGCTGATTGGTTTCCTAGTGCAGGTGCTGTAACACCTTCACCATTAGCACCATGACACTCAGTACAATTTGCTAAGTAAGTTTTCTCACCTTCTTTAATATCACCCTTAACAGGATTTGTCGAAAATTTTAATCTGTCGTAACCTGCTTGTTCAAATAACCAATACGTTAGATCCCATGTTTCATCTAATGTCATTGGGCCGCCAACTTCATCAAGATAACCTCCCATTGCAGTACCTTTTCGGCCATATGACATTGGACGTAAAATTTGGTGTGCAACACCTGATTCCATTAAACTTTTACTACGAAGGGAAGGAGCATGATCGTTTTCATGGCCTTGTCTGTCTTTACCGTGGCATAACGAACAATACTTTTGATAGTTGTCAGCAGCAACTTTTGATTGTTCTTCTGTTAGCTTTCTTGGAGGTGAAATTTTTTCTAATGCATCATTTTGTGCATAAGCGCTAGTAGTTAAAATACCAGAGGAAAGGAAGCTAAGTAATACAGTCCATTTATTTATTATTTTCATAATCTTTTCTAATTGATTTTCCTATAAATATGAGCTTACCTAGCTTAATTAATATAATCAATGTTCAAGTGGCCGATGCAAAATTTCGTAACAATTCACATTATGTTTTTGTGAGATGGACACCTGTTGGTTGGATGTTACACGGAAGAATACAAGTTTAAGTAACGTTGTAGATACGATAAGAAGGATGATAACTACCTTCCTTCTTTTGGCCTAGCAAAAAATATGATGAAATGTTTTCGTATATAGAAATTTATTAAAAAGGGGTAGGAAACTTTTTCAAGATAATATTGA
>JAGSHH010000206.1 GCA_023954655.1 Colwelliaceae bacterium | reverse complement strand
GCCATAAGTCGCCATGCACTAGACAGGGGTTTACCTTATGATGCAGCAAAGCGTCATGACAAACTTGAGTAATATGATCTATATCTCCAAATTTTATCGACTTTTCATGTAATAATTGTAGTTGCCACGCAATGCGCTGTTCAGCAAAAAATGTTCGCCAATTACTCTGCCACCTATTAGGTTGTATAGTATCCCCAATAAAGTTGTCATGTTGCCAACCAAATTGACCGTGTGAAGATGTTTTGTGCATATGTGCTAACTGTTGTCCTAATTGATACCAATCGTCAGTATCTGGCGTTCCAAAAGGAATATAGCTAAGTACTAAAAAACTTTTATTTAAATGTGTACCCAGGGTAATAACTTCAGGACAATTTATTTGATGGCAAGATTTTATTTGGCTTAATGCATAAGCTTCAGATTCGAAATGTGAAAAGTGATTTTTATCATTTGATTTTACAAAATAATTTTGATGATAATTACTGATCCAATAACATTCATTGATATCCCCACCCGTAGCTACTTCTTTATATTTAATACTAAATGATTGTTCAGTAGCTTCTTGAATAGTTTTTTCGATTGTGGACCACATGCTTAATCCTTAAATCATAAGTAACTAATTCCAAACCTACTGTCAGTATAGTCAAAATGTAAAATAAGAAAAATTTATAACTTTAAGGGTTATATAAAAAAGAAATTATGTATTGAGAATAGCTATGTCTGTTTTGAATCAATTATTAAATGATTAATTTTGTTAGGGATGCCGTCCCAATCTTTAGCATCTTCAGGAGCCGCTTTCATCTCAGTAATTCTTGGCCACACTTTCGATAATTCAGCATTAAGTTCAATAAAGTCTTTTTGGTTTTCAGGCACTTCATCCTCTTGAAAAATAGCTTCAGCAGGGCATTCCACCGGACAAAGGTCACAATCAATGCAATCATCAGGACTGATAACTAAAAAATTTTCTCCTTCATAAAATGCGTCAGCAGGGCAAACTGCGACGCAATCAGTATATTTACACTTTATACAGTTGTCAGTTACTACAAAGGCCATTAAGTTCTCTATGGAAATTAAGTTGGTGTGTTAAATAACTACAACTTTGTAGCTATGATAATGAACGTGATCATACATTGATGATAAACAATTTCAAACTCTGATTTAACTGCTTCTTTTGTTCAGGTAAAATGCGCTCAATTATGGCGAACTGTCATCTTCCTATTAATGGAAATTAAATTTTTATGTTGCGTTTAACAAATATTCAATTAGATCTAAATCATCAACCAGAACAGTTACAACAAGCTATTCTTGATAAGCTCGAGATATCTGCTGAGCAATTAACAGAATTTACTGTTTTTAAACGTGGCTATGATGCAAGAAGAAAATCTCAAATCAAACTGATTTATACCCTAGATGTTGTTACAAACATTGATCCTCAGCTATTAAAAAAGTTCGAAAAAGATAGCCAAATCAAGCAAAGTCCAGATACGCGTTACCATTTTGTCACCCAAGCACCACAAGAATTGAATCAGCGTCCAGTAGTCATTGGCTTTGGTCCATGTGGATTATTCATAGGTTTAGTATTGGCGCAAATGGGTTTTAAACCCATTATTTTGGAACGAGGTAAAGAAGTTAGAGAGCGTACTAAAGATACCTTTGGTTTTTGGCGTAAAAAAATTCTTAATACAGAATCAAATGTTCAATTTGGTGAAGGTGGCGCAGGGACATTTTCAGATGGAAAGCTTTATAGCCAAGTTAAAGACCCTAAACATTATAGCCGAAAAGTATTAAATGAATTTGTCGAAGCTGGCGCACCAGAAGAAATTTTATATGTGAGTAAACCTCATATAGGTACGTTTAAATTAGTTACCATGATTGAAAAAATGCGCACCAAGATAATTGAACTAGGTGGTGAAATAAGATTTGAACAGCGTGTCGATGAAATTCATATGGAAGAAATGACTGATGGAGAAAATCATCATAAACAAGTTACAGGCTTAACATTAGCTTCAGGTGAATTAATTAAAACTAATCATGTAGCTCTAGCAATCGGCCATAGTGCTAGAGACACCTTTGAAATGTTAGTTAAACAAGGTGTCTCTGTTATTGCAAAACCGTTTTCAGTGGGATTTAGAATAGAGCACGAGCAATCAGTAATTGATGAAGCGCGATTTGGTAAAAATGCAGGTCATCCTATTTTAGGTGCTGCAGATTATAAGTTAGTGCATCATTGTAGTAATGGTCGAAGTGTTTATAGTTTTTGTATGTGTCCAGGCGGAACAGTAGTAGCGGCCGCATCTGAAGAAGGTCGATTAGTAACCAATGGTATGAGTCAATACTCTCGGCACGAACGAAATGCTAATAGTGCAATTGTTGTCGGTATTGAACCAGAAGACTTCACTTTTGGTAGCGACAACCCTGAAGAAGAAGCGAATAATGTCCTTGCAGGTATAGAGTTTCAACGTCGTTTAGAAGCACAATCATTCAAATTAGGCGGTGAAAATTATGACGCTCCTGTTCAATTAGTGGGTGATTTTCTGGCTGGTCGTAAAAGTGGGCAACATGGAGATGTTGAACCTTCATATAAACCGGGTGTTAAATATTGTGATTTAAGTGAAACACTTCCGAGTTATGCTATAGAAGCAATTCGTGAAGCTCTTCCTGCATTCGAACGAAAAATTAAAGGGTTTTCTATGGATGATGCTACATTAACAGCAGTAGAAACACGTACTTCATCACCGATTCAAATCACCCGAAATAAAGAAACTCTTGATAGTATAAATGTAAAAGGATTATATCCTGCAGGGGAAGGTGCTGGATATGCTGGTGGTATTTTATCAGCAGGTATTGATGGAATTAAAGTAGCAGAAGCCATAGCTTTATCGATGCTTGAGGATTAAAAAAGAAAATTAAAAGTTAATCTTTGGGTGAGTTATTAACAAATTCTTTAATATTCGAAAGAGCTTTCGCTTGCCAAGCTGATAAAGGGAGTTGTTTACGTAAGTTTTCTAGTGTTTTCCATGTTGATTTTAAAGCCATTGAATTTACTAACCAGTGAGGCAAATCACCTTTTGCGTCAACGATAAATTGATAGTTAACTTCAATTTTGTTTTTGCTGGTTGGTTTTATCATCCAATTAGCAGAGATCACATCTATTAATATCTCTTTCGAATCAAGCATATCATTTGATTTTGTATTTTTAGAAGTGATCTCAATAGACAAATCTGGATTTTGCCAATAATGACTTTCTATTATCATTATTCGATTTGCTACAAGCCAAAACCCTGAAAATTTAGTTTGTAAGATGCTTTTGGTTTTGTCGATCTTTTTTATTATTTTACTTTCAGTCGCATTATCAAGCCATAAAGCAATGTTTTTAGTGTCTTGCATAAAGAGCAAAAAACCGGAAAGTGTTGAGTCAATATAAGTTTTTGCTTTGATCTCGATAAGATCGCTATTTAATATATTTCGATATTCAACAGATGTCACATTAGATTCTTTTGAAATTTTCCAATCACTTTCATTAGTTGATTGATAGGCAAAACTTTGTGGTAATGAAAAGATGAATAAACTAAAAAGCCATGAGACTTTTAGTTTTAACTTAAAAGGTAAATAAAAACGTTTAATTGGTAGCAATATTATCTCTCTAGTCATTGCAAATTAAGGGGAATTGCCCTATATTGCCGAGCTCGATTTATTCTATTAGCTTAAATGACTTAAGAATATAATCCAAAGAATTTAATTTTATTTACTTTATATAAAAAATATCAAGCGTCACTTAGTGTGTGACGCCACTGACAAAGGAAATTTCATGCCTGTTATTACTCTCCCTGACGGTTCACAACGTTCATTCGATAATTCTGTATCTGTAATGGATGTTGCGCTAGATATCGGCCCTGGTCTTGCTAAAGCAACTATCGCTGGTCGTATCGACGGAAGCCTTGTTGATGCTTGTGAATTGATTACTCAAGACGCTACTTTACAGCTTATTACCAATAAAGACAGTGAAGGTCTTGAAATTATTCGTCATTCTTGTGCGCATCTTTTAGGGCATGCAATTAAGCAATTATATCCAAACGTTAAAATGGCGATTGGCCCTACAATTGAAAATGGTTTTTACTATGATATTGATCTTGATGAATCAATTACTGAAGATGACTTAACTAAACTAGAAAAACGAATGACTGAATTAGCTCGTACTGGTTATGAAGTTGTTAAAAAAACTGGCTCTTGGCAAGATGCTTATGATGCATTCACTGAGCGTGGTGAAACTTACAAATTAGAAATTCTTGATGAAAATATAGAAAAAACAGATACACCAGCTTTATATCATCACCAAGAATATATAGATATGTGTCGAGGTCCTCATGTACCTAGCATGCGCCATTGCCATCATTTTAAATTAATGAAGGTTGCTGGTGCATACTGGCGTGGTGATTCAGACAATAAAATGTTACAGCGTATCTATGGAACAGCATGGGCCGATAAAAAGCAGCTTAAAGCATATATTGTACGATTAGCAGAAGCTGAAAAACGCGATCATCGAAAAATTGGTAAAAATCTTGATTTATTTCATTGGCAAGAAGAAGCACCAGGAATGGTGTTTTGGCATAACGATGGTTGGACAATCTATACTGAATTAGAGAAATTTGTTCGTGAAAAACTTCGTGAATATGATTATGACGAAGTTAAAGCGCCAATGATGATGGATAGAAGTCTTTGGGAAAAGTCAGGTCACTGGGATAAATATGCTGATGGTATGTTTACAACTGAGTCTGAAAAGCGTGAATACGCGATAAAACCAATGAATTGTCCTGGCCATGTACAAATATTTAATCAAGGCTTGAAGTCGTATCGCGATCTACCTCTTCGTATTGCGGAATTTGGCTGCTGTCATCGTAATGAGCCATCAGGTTCTTTACATGGCTTAATGCGTGTACGTGGTTTTACTCAAGATGATGCTCATATTTTTTGTATGGAATCTCAAGTACAAGCTGAAGTAACTAAATGTATTGAGATGGTTTATGACATTTATGGATCATTTGGCTTTGAAGATATTGTTGTAAAACTATCAACACGACCAGAAAACCGTATAGGCAGTGATGAAATTTGGGATAAAGCTGAAGCAGGGCTAGCGCAAGCATTAACTGACAGCAACATTAAATTTGAATATTTACCAGGTGAAGGTGCTTTTTATGGTCCTAAAATTGAATTTACCTTAATGGACTGTTTAGGACGCGCTTGGCAATGTGGTACTGTGCAATTAGATTTTGCTTTACCAGAACGTTTAGGTGCAACATATGTTGGTGAAGATAATGAGCGGTACATTCCGGTTATGATTCATCGTGCCATTTTGGGTTCACTTGAACGTTTTATTGGAATTTTGATTGAAGAGTTCACTGGGAAATTTCCAACCTGGTTATCACCAATTCAAGCAACTGTGATGAATATTACTGGCAAACAAGACGAATATTGT
>JAGSHH010000170.1 GCA_023954655.1 Colwelliaceae bacterium | reverse complement strand
CCGGTAAAATGTTATCTAACTAAATACAGGCTAGCTTTCTCTAGTAATTGCTATTGATTTAACAATGCTATGAACTATTCTTTGAAAAGAGAAGGGATACCTTAAAGGTCCAAATTATTCTTTATCGATAGAGATATTTTATGCGGTTTTATTTTTATGCTCTTTTATTCTTTTTTTCTATCTCATCATTTGGGCTAAATATCACATTAGTTAACCCTACTTCAAAAGAAGAAACCTTCTGGGCTTTAATTACAAAGTTGACACAAGAAGCGGCGTTAGATTTAGATATAAATTTAACGGTTTATTATTCAGATAGCCATAGAGTTGTGCAATCAGAGTTAATTGAAAAAATTGCTTCAAATAAAAATAAACCCGATTATGTTATTTTTATGCCGTATGGCGGCAGCATTATTCGATCATTTAATGCGTTGGAAAAAGCAAAAATACCATTTGTCACTTTAGAAAGGGTATTTGATATTAACAAAGTGAGTGAGATTGCACTTCCGCAAGAAGTTTATAAATATTGGCTTGGTGAAATTTATAATGACAATATCGAGGCGGGTGAACTATTAGCAAGCAACCTTTACCATTTTGCAAAAAAAAACCTTACCTCTGAAAAACCTTATCATGCTATAGCATTTAATGGTGATTACTATGCTGAGTCATTAGACAGGGCTGAGGGGTTTTTACATTTTAATAGTGTTAAAAAAGATGTCGTTATTAATCAAATATTGCCAGTTCGATGGAATAGACAAGAAGCGGGCAAACTCTTTCTTAAATTACATAAACGATACGGAAAAAGTGAAATTGTTTGGGCGGCCTCAGACCAAATGGCATTAGGGGTTTTAGATGTTGTAGAACAAACGGGTCTTATTCCTAATAAAGATTTTGTTTTAGGGGGATTTGATTTAATTCCAGAGGCAGTTCAAGCGATAAAAGATAACAAAATGACAGCTTCTGTTGGCGGGCATTTTCTCCAAGGTGTTTGGGCATTAATTAAAGTCTATGATTATCACCACCAAATCCCAAATGTCTTTAAAAAAGGAGATAGTACAGCTTTCATACAGCCTACGATTATTGATCAATCAAATATTGCTAAATATAAAGTATTAGCGAATAGGAGAGATTTCTCTGTTATTGATTTTTCTGAATTTTCATTGCATAAAAATAACCTTAAAAGTGTTAATAGATATCAACTTTCTTTAGACAGCTTTATTAATAAATTGAATTCATCACTTCAAACTAGATAGCCTTTTAATATTATAACTATTTCTATTGAATATAATTGAAATCTGCAATATGAAAAAGCGGCTTAAAGAGGAAGGAGTCCTTAAGCCGCAGTGCAAAAAGCACACTATTGGTACTTTACACAAAAGTCGATATTTTTTAATTGGTTAGAGTACTTTCTTGATCAATCCCCTGAACTATTTTCTGATTATTGTTTTTAACTTCCTTTTTATAAGCTGTTTTTTTTGTTTTATTGGGTTTTGCTAAAACCACCAAATTACCAATAAGGATGAAAAATAAACCTAGAAAAGTAAACGTACTCCATTGAAAATTTTCAACAAAAGTTGAAATTATAACGGCAACAGCAGGAAACATAATTGAAGCATACGAAGCTTTATGAGCACCAATATTATTTAATAGTGTGAGGTAACACCCAAATGCGATCACCGATCCAAAAATTGATAGATATAGCAATGAACTGATATAAGCAGTAGTGAATGAGAAGCTAAAACTTTTTCCCTGAATTAGTACCATTACCGCCATAAAACTTGCTCCATAAAACATTCCCCACGCACTGGCTGGAAAGAGTGGTAACTTTAATTGTTGGTTTTTAATTGACAACATATTGCCTGTGGACGCGAACAATGTACCTACAATACAAAGTGATAAACCTAACAATGTTGTACTGCCTATACTTGTATCAATAATCTGTGGCCAAAAAAGTGTAATTATTCCTGCAATACCAATAAAACTCCCTAAATAAACTTGGTTCGTTATTTTTGTTTTGTACCAAATTTTTGCATTAATGATATTAAAAAACATGATTAATGAAAATCCAATGCAAGTAAGAGCAGAGTTAATATATTGCTGCGCACTATAAAGGAAAAAATAATTACATCCGAATAGTGTTAATCCAAATAATAGGAATTGCACATGTTGTTTGCGTGTAAATGAAAGTGGAAATTTTTTTAGTTTGCAATAAACAAATAATATGGCAGCAGCTAAGCCAAATCGATACGCTAAAGACGCCTCAGAAGCAACATCGCCAAGTTGATAATTGATAGCGATCCAAGTTGTCCCCCAAATTAATACCGTTATTAAATACAAAATAATATTATTCATAATGCTTTTTGCTCATTAGAGTTACGTATATTTTAGCCATTTTTTTAAATTGTTTTTCTAGATTTAAATTAGCTAATGGATGGACAGTTTATATATTATTTGTTGTAATAACATACACAGAAAAATAAAAATGAAACCTATACAGTTTTGAGTTAAAGAGCGTTTACATGAGATTATTAGATAAGTCAGCGTCAGAGTTTTTATATCAACAAGTCATCGACTTTATTGAACGCCAAGAAGAAAGCGGGGCATTACGTGCTGGTGATAAATTACCGAGTTTACGTAAGTTGAGCCGACAATTCGATATCAGTGTACCTACAGTTAAACAGGCTTATGTTGAGCTTGAACGCCAGGGTTGTATTTCTGCTCGGCCTCAATCGGGATATTATTTGAAAGCGAAGCAAGCCAGAACTTTGTTACCTATGCGGGCTAAATGGGCATATTGTAACCCTGTTGAAGTATCATGTCGTAGTTTGATAGAGCAGGTTTATGATGCTGTTCATTTACCTGATACTGTTGCTTTAGGTATTTCAAATCCAGTTAATGCTCATCCACCAGATAAAGCGCTAGCTCGTTTAATGCGCTCTGTATTAAGCAGAGTTGCAGAAAAGGCCGTAAGTTACGGACCTGTTAATGGTGATGCAAAGTTACGATTAACAATAGCCCTACGCTATCAAGAGCAAAGTGTAGATGTAAATCATCAAGACATGGTGATCACTAGTGGCGCGCAAGAAGCGTTATCAATTGCTTTACAATGCGTCGCAAAACGTGGAGATATTATTGCTGTTGAGTCCCCTTGTTATTTTGGTTTAATTGAATTAATCGAAAGTTTAGGCATGAAAGCTTTAGAAGTTTATACCTGTACAGAAGATGGTGTGTGTATTAGTGAATTAGAAAAAGTATTAAACCAGCATAATGTCACTGCTTGTTTATTTTCTACAGCCATTAATAACCCATTAGGTTCAATGATGACGAATGAACAACGACAATCATTAGTCAAATTGTTGGAGTCACGCGATATTCCGTTAATAGAGGATGAAGTTTATAGTGACTTATACCTGAATGAATATAGACCTATTCCAGCACAGCTTTATTCAGAAAAAGGCTTGGTGATGACATGTTCTTCTTTTTCTAAAACAGCAGCACCTGGCTACCGAATTGGTTGGCTGATCCCTGGCAAATTTGAAGAAAGTGCAAAACGTATCAAGCGCGCTCAATCATGCTCTACCGCAATGCTACAACAATGGACATTGACCGATTACTTACTTAGTGGAGAGTATGATCGGCATTTACAGGTTTTAAGAAAAGTCCTTCGCTATAACTGTGAACGAATGAGAGCATTAGTTGCAGAACATTTTCCAAGTGAAGTTTGTATTTCTAAGCCGCAGGGAGGGAGCGTTCTGTGGATACGTTGTCGATCACATGTGGATACAAGTTTGATTTTTTCTGAGGCTATTAAACATGGGGTGAGTTTCGCTCCAGGACAAATATTTTCCCCTTCAGGAAAATATAAAAACTATATGCGTCTTAGTTTTGGTGTTAAGTGGAGTGATAAAATTGATGAAGCAGTCGCTAATCTTGGCAAACTTGTACATAGATTTTCAAAAAAATAATGAGTGATGTTGATCAAGAGCCTTTAGAAGTCTCATTAAAATTATTATTACCTTTACTCGCGTCAATTATTGCAATTTCTCCGTTAGCGATTGATATGTACTTACCGGCAATGCCTATTTTAGCTGAGCAATTATCAACGGACATGTCATCGGTTCAAAATAGTCTCAGTATATATTTGTTAGGTTATGCTTTGGGATTACTATTTTTTGGTCCTTTAGCAGATAAACATAATAGAAGAACTTTAGTCATTATCGGCATTTCTGGTTTTACACTAATGTGTTTTGCTTTACCTTTCGCAACAACAATTGAACAATTTTTATTCTTTCGTTTTGCTCAAGCCTTTATTAGTAGTGCCGCAACAGTTGTTGTGCCCGGTACGATAAAAGAACGTTACGGGAAAAATACAGCAAAAGGCTTTTCTTATGTGTCGATGATCATGATGTTAGCTCCGATGATCGCTCCAAGTATTGGTAGTGTGTTATTACTGCACAGCTGGCAAGCAATATTTATAGTACTTGGGGTCTATAGCTTATTGGTTTTAGGGCTTGCTTATCGTTTTCTGCCTGAAAGAAAAAGAGAAGAAAAAGTAGAGCATGTGAGTTTTTTATCTCGTTACAAAATAGTGTTGGGGCATAAAAAATCGAGATTAGACTTATTAAGTTCTATGACGATATCTTTAGCATTTTTTGCTTTTATTACGGCTATACCATTTGTCTATTTAACTGTTTTTAAAGTATCAGAATTTACCTTCAGTTTGTTATTTGGCATAAATGTTGTGACCTTAATGGGGGCACATTTTATTAATACACGACTTGTGACGAGAAAAGGCTCTCGAAAAATGCTGTCATATGGTCTTGTTGTCGCTCTAATTGCATCGAGTGGTTTAGTGAGTGCTCAATACTGGCAGCTTTCTATCGTTTATACGGTTTGTGCATTGTTACCTTTAATGGGCAGTATATCTATGATTGCGGTTAATTCTGATGCGTTAGTTTTATTAGAATTTAATAGAGAATCGGGAACTGCAACGGCTGTTATTGGTACATTAAGGTTTGGTATTGGCTCACTTGCGGGTCCAATTCTCGCTTATTTTTATGATGGCAGCGCATTACCATTTGCATTGCTAATGTGGAGTTCAATTATAGTGGTTTTAATATGCCAATTAATTTATAGAATTAGCCACAGGATTAATAACTAGCATTCAAAATCGATTAAGTATCATTGTATTTACTTAACTGTTTAGCATTATTAATTTGATCTTTTATTTCATCTTGTTTTAATTGCCACTTTTCAAGTTCGGCATAATAATGATCCCAAACACAAGGAGCGCACGCACCACCTCCGCAACAATCATCATCAGCTGGAAAATTAGGTTTTTCAGCCCCTTCAGTCATTCAACAAATTCTCTTGGTTTTGCTTTTCTTTTAAAGCTACTTGTTGCAATCGCCATTTTTTTAGTTCGGCATAATAATGGTCCCAAACACAAGGGTTACATGCACTATCACAACATTCACCGTCTGCAGGAGGCTGTGGTTTTTCAAGTATTTCAGTCATTTGGCTAACCTTTAGCGTTTATTGGTAATTTTCATAAAACTTTTTAATCACTATATCCCCATGGAGCTGAGGGTGCTTTTATTGGTTTTGTTAAATCAAAATCCACCCTAAACTCTCTACCTTGCCTGATTAATCGATAAGTAAATTTTTCAGGGTATATATACATTTGCCATGTATTACCAATTGATTGTGGTATCCCATCTTTTATAAATAATTCTTTGGAATATTGATCTGCAGGAAATGATTGAACTTGTGGCCAGCCAGCACCTTCTGTGTGTCCGCCGTACATTGTCAATTTATCGTTACTACCGTCTTTATGCCTATGATCATGCTTCAGAGATAAACCTGAACCTGTTTTTGTAATAACCCAAGTTCTTGAAGCATCTTCACCAACATGAAATGGAATGTGTAATTGTGTCTTGCTACATTCTCTTATGTGCATGGTAAGTACTTTATTTGTAAAAGAATCACTTTTACTATTATCAACAGTTACTTTCCCTTGAAATGCTTTGCCACAATATTTTGCAATGCTATTAAAAAATTTATTGTGACTATCGATAGATACTAAAGGTTCATTAGCTTGAGAGCTAAATGAGAGTAAAAAAATAAAAGTAGAAATAGAAAACTTACCCATTGAAACTCCAGAGTCAAATTAAATAAATAATGTGGGAATATTTTAAATAAAAAAACCTGCCGAAGCAGGTTTTTATTAAAATATTTTATTACTCAGATTCAGCGAGCTTTTTTTCTAAGTAATGAATATTGGCACCGCCACTAACAAAACCTTGATCGTTTAAAATATCTTGATGCAAAGCTATGTTAGTTTTGATCCCATCAATTACTAATTCACCTAAAGCATTTCGCATACGCGCTATTGCAACGTCTCTATTATCACCCCAAGTGATCAACTTGCCTATCATAGAATCATAATGTGGTGGCACTGAATAATCAGCATAGATGTGAGAATCCCAACGTACACCTAATCCTCCTGGAGGATGAAAACGTGTAATTTTTCCTGGTGAAGGAATAAACGTGCGCGGATCTTCAGCATTAATACGACATTCAATTGAGTGACCAGCAATTTTAATATCTTCTTGGGTATAAGATAAAGGTTGCCCAGCAGCAACACGTAATTGCTCTTTGATCAAATCAACACCAGTGATCATTTCAGTCACCGGGTGTTCAACTTGAATACGAGTATTCATTTCTATGAAATAGAATTCTCCATTTTCATATAAGAACTCAAATGTACCAGCACCACGGTAGTTAATGTCGATACAAGCTTTACAACAGCGTTCGCCAATTTTTGCACGCATTTCAGGAGTAATTCCAGGTGCGGGAGCTTCTTCAACTACTTTTTGATGACGGCGTTGCATCGAACAATCGCGTTCGCCTAGGTGAATAGCACCACCTTGACCATCGGCTATAATTTGAATTTCAACATGACGAGGGTTTTCAAGGAATTTTTCCATATAAACCATGTCATTTTTGAAAATAGTACCTGCTTCTCTTTTTGTTAAAGCGATAGCTTCAATTAGCTCTTCTTCGCTACGTACAACACGCATACCACGACCACCGCCACCACCAGCAGCCTTAACTATTACAGGATAGCCAATGCGCTTTCCGTGAGCAATATTAGTCGCTTCATCATCCGTTAATGGTCCGTCAGAACCAGGAACACAAGGAACGCCTGCTACTTTCATCGCCCTGATTGCCGCAACTTTATCACCCATTATACGGATGCTTTCAGCTTTAGGGCCTATAAAAGCAAAGCCTGATTGCTCTACTTGCTCAGCAAAGTCAGCATTTTCTGCTAAAAAGCCATAGCCAGGATGAATGGCTACTGAGTTAGTTACTTCTGCAGCAGTTATAATTGAAGGAATATTAAGGTAACTTTCAGGTGCAGACGCTTTACCGATACAAATAGTTTCATCAGCAAGCAACACGTGTTTAAGGTGTTTATCTGCAGTTGAATG
>JAGSHH010000054.1 GCA_023954655.1 Colwelliaceae bacterium | reverse complement strand
TTCGATTTCTTGTCGTTAATATATAACACTTTTTAAAAGCTGATGCCGCGCCAATAGCTGGGGATATATGTAAGTATTGCCAGCGACAATTGTTTTCACGATAGGTAATGAAGTTGCGCTGGGAACGCTTAAACATTTCTAAAGCAGAGCGTCTTCCTGTAGTAATAGAAAATTCTTCTAATATAAATGTTTGATTATTAATCCACGTTTGTAATTCTCTATCGGTCAATTCTTTTATTAAATCTAAACACTGCGATAACTCATCTGGTGCTTTATAACGCTTTTCGCATTCACCTATACTCTTAGGCTGAAAAGCAAAGGCGCTGTTAGAACCAAAAAGTAGAGCAATCACTATTAGTTTAAGAAAAATATTAATCATTATACGGGTAACACTTTTTTGTAAGGTTTAACAGTAACGTTTTGATACACGCCAGCTTCAATATAGGGGTCTTTATCAGCCCAAGTTTGAGCATCAACCAAGCTTGTGAATTTGGCAATAATTAATGAACCAGTAAAGCCAGCTTCACCAGGGTTTTCACTATCAATAGCTGGGCAAGGGCCTGCTACTAATAAACGACCTTGTTGCTGTAGTTCGGTTAATCGAGCAATATGATTTTCTCTTACCTTCATTCTTAGGGGTAAGCTATTTTCAACATCTTCGCTATAGATTAAATAATACATAATAGTCCAAATATTAATTTTTTTCTTCGTTGTTAGGTGTGTCATTATCATCGGAAGGTAAATGTTTATACAAAGCAAAAACTGTTGAAATTGCAAAGATAAAGGTTAATCCCATGAGGCCAAACACTTTAAAGTTGACCCAGGTTTCCAATGAAAAATTATAAGCAATATATATATTTAATATAGCGCAAGTTAAAAAGAATAATGCCCAAGCAATATTTAACCTTTGCCATATATGCTCAGGTAATGGTAATGATTCACCCATTAATTCTTTAATTAAATTCTTACCAAAAAAACTATTACTTACTATTAACGCTATAGCAAATAATGCATTGATTATTGTTACTTTCCATTTCAAAAAAGTATCATCTTGAAAAAAGATAGTTAAACCACCAAAAAAGGCAATTAAGCCAAAAAATACCCAGTTTCTTTTAGGTATGGGTTGTTTTTTTACAAAATAATAAATGATTTGTAATGCTGAAGTTACAATCAGAGAGCCTGTAGCCCAGTATATACCTGCTGTTTTCCAAAATATAAAAAAGATTATTAATGGTAAGTATTCAAAAATGGCGTGCATGAATATAATATTTAATAAAATAGTGGAATGATTCTATCGAAAGCTACGCAGTTCTCCAACTACTAAAAGCAAATTAATTCCAGAAAAGAAAATAAAGCAGTGTTTATTTTCTTTTCAGAAATTCATCTTTGTAATTGCAATTTCAGATACTAATAAAGAATAAATCAGTTTATTTGTGATAACCGAATGGATCATCAATTGAATATGAAGGCTCGGTAAACCATTTCGCTCCAGAGTTAGTCATATAAAAATGATCTTCTAGCCTTACACCAAACTCCCCAGGTAGAACTAACATTGGTTCGTTTGAAAAACACATCCCTTCAGTCAAAGGCGTTCTATCACTTCTTACTAAATAAGGCCATTCGTGAATATCTAGCCCGATCCCATGTCCAGTTCTATGAGGGCAGCCGGGTGTTTGATAATCTGGCCCCATCTTTTGGCTGGCTAGGTAATTTCTTGCGGCTACATCGACATCACCACATGCAATGCCTATTTTTGCAGTATCAAATGCTGCCTTTTGTGCTTCTTTTTCCACATTCCACATCTCACGTTGTCTTTGATTGGGCTCACCAAAAACATAAGTACGTGTTATATCCGAATTATATCCTTCTACCTGACAGCCAGTATCTACTAATACTATATCATTTGTTTCTAAATTTTTTGGCGTCTTTACACCGTGAGGAAAAGAAGAATCTTTACCAAACAAGACAATACAAAAATATGAACCTGCTGGAGCTCCAACTTTTATATGTGCTTGATTTACAAAAGCTTCAACTTCTTTTGTTGTTATACCTTCGTATAATATACGAGCTGTGGATTTATGAACTTCCAGGGTCATATTCTTGGCTTGTTGAAGTAACGCTATTTCTTGTTCAGACTTACAAGCACGGCATCCCGCTGTAACAATTTTTGCATCAGAAAATTTAAAATTTTCTCCAAGCTTTGCTATACCGTCAACAATAAAAAATGCAGTAGACTCATCAAAGGCAATATTACCTTGTGTTATGTTCATCTGAGCTAAAGTATCAATAAATAATTGATATGGCGATTGATGCTCTTGCCAACCATTTACCTTTCCATTAACTGTCATATATTGATTAAGAGTATTAATTTCGAAATATGGAGAGATATATTGAATATCTCCATCTGCAGGGATTATTGCTCCGACCATACGTTCACTGGCATACCAACGAGTACCTGTATAATAATATAAGTTTGTACCTGCGTTAATGTAGGTGGCAACTATATCGTTTTCTTTCATTATTTTTTGAGCTTTAGCAATACGCTGTTGATACTCATCTAAAGATATCTTTTGAACATCTTTAGCCATATTGGAAAGTTTTGCTAACTCTTGCTCTGCTGTTGAACCGCCAACACCTATTGTCATGTTTGAGCCTTTTATGAAAATTATTAGATAGGTAATTATGACATGGAATTCGATAAAAAATAACTATTTTATACAATATACATGCAGTAGAGGAAAGAAATTACTTTGCTTGACTCAATAATTTTAAATTTGGTTTGTTTCTAGCAAATTTATAGCAGATTGGTAAAGTTCAGGTTCATTAGTTTTGTAGTGTTCAACACGAGAAACTGCTTGAGGAAAGTTGAGGTTTGCAGCTTTTATCAACCATGCCAAACCTAATTCTTGGTTTTCATCAACGCCTTCAGCTAAGAAATAAGAACGACCCATTGCTCCCATAGACTTTGCATGGTTATTATTTGCATTCTGTTGGAATAAATAAAAAGCTTGTTCGAAATTTTCTGCATTTCTTAATTCTAAGGCTTGTTCAAATGCAGTTTCGTTATCAATATCTTCATTATGAAGGGGCGAAGTGTTTTCTTGATAGTCATCGTATGATGATTTTTCTTCTTCATAACTTTTATTTAGGTTGTTTTTATTATCTGAAATGGGTAATTCAGTCTCATTTTGAGTGACAAAAACGTCATTCTCAAAAATATTTTTAATATTTGAATCGTTATTTGATTTCTCAGTTATTAAGCAAGTCATCACTGCATCATAACGAGTATTCAATTGTTCAATGGTATGTTGTTGTTGAGCTATTTGTTGTTTGTAATAATCAATATCTTCATGGAGTTGTTTGATGTTATTTTGACTTTCTTGTGCTTGAGCTTTATGAGCGCTTTTTAAATCGTCTAAATGCTGCTGATTTGCATCATCTAACCGAGATTGTTGCTTATTATTATAATCTTCAAATCTAGATAATACTGACTGAACACTAGTTTCATAATTTGTTTTCATTTTCTCAAACCAACGAAAAATTTGGCTCGGTACTTTTACATTGCTTTCATTAGTTCCATCGGACATTGTTTGTTAATACTCTCGATAACTCTTCTTATTTACCATAATAATTGTTTGTTATTAAATCAATATACATATCTACGAAATATTTTTAATTTCAAGATTAATTGTCTGTTTTTTATTCAAAATTGCTAAGTAAGTGAGAAATTAATATTTTAATTTGATTTTTATTGTTCATTTACTTGCGATAATCAAATTTTATTATATCTTTCAATGTAATGAGTATAAAAATTTATTCAAATACAAGGATTTTATGTTTAAGTTACCTCCCGAGTTGACTATTGCAAAAGTTGAAGAGTTTAAACTCCACCTTCTTGAATTTATAGAAAAAAATGATGAAATAAATATTGATGATAGTGAGGTGAATCGTATTGATACAATAGGTATTCAATTATTACTTACTACTATCATCTACATTTCGATGCAAAATAAAACCCTTATTTGGAAAAGCAAATCTGACATTATTAATCAAAGTTTTAAACAACTAGGTATTAATGATCCCATTATAAATCAATATTTTAATGATGAACATTAGTAGTATACATAGCTTAATTTAGTAAAAGGAAAAAATGATGACCAAAATTTTGGTTGTAGATGACTCTAACTCTATTCGCGATATGGTCAGTTTTACATTAAAAAGTGCAAATTATGAAACTGTTGAAGCTAAAGATGGGCAAGATGGTTTAACAAAAGCCCAATCTGAAAGTTTTGATTTAGTCATCTCTGATGTAAATATGCCGAACATGGATGGTATAGAGTTATGTTCAGAATTAAGAAAACTTCCAAACTTTAAGTTTACTCCTATTTTAATGTTAACGACTGAAAGCTCTGGTGATATGAAAATGAGAGGTAAAGCTGCAGGAGCAACTGGTTGGCTTGTTAAACCTTTTAACCCGGAAAAGCTACTATCCACTATTAAACGTGTTATACGGTAAGCATCATGAGTGTTGATCTCTCACAATTTATTCCTAGTTTCTTGGAGGAAAGCTTCGAAGGACTAGAACTCATGGAATCGAGTCTACTTAATTTAGAGCAAGGAGACGACGAAACGATTAATTCAATTTTTCGAGCAGCGCATTCTATAAAAGGAGGGGCGGGAACTTTTGGTTTTGAAAAAGTAACAGAGTTTACACACCTCGTTGAAACTTTACTCGATGAAATGCGAGATGGTCGACGTGAAATTCAACAAAATGATGTTGAGCTACTATTACAATCTGTTGATTGTATGAGGTTGCTTATTGAAGGGATTAGAGATGAGGTTGAATGTGAAGATATAAAAATTGATGAAACATCTAATCTCCTTGCTATTACATTGTCTAACAACTCTGATGCAAGTTCTATTGTTGAAGATAACCATGGTGATCAAACTTCAATCGAAAACGAAAACGAAAACGAAAATGAAAAATCAAAATGGCATATAGAATTTATTCCTGAACATCATTTAGTACAAACTGGCAATGACCCTTTATTACTTTTTAGTGCATTGACGGAGTTTGGCGAATTAGAAGTGGTCGCTAATACTAAAGATTTGCCTTCATTAACTGACATACATTCTGAAGAGTTATATTTAACTTGGCAATTAACCCTTATATCTTCTTCTGTTACAGAAGAAGATATAAGGGAGGTTTTTGAATGGGTTGAAGATGAATGTTTATTAAATATTAAACAAGAAAAAATTAGTGAAAATTTACCTGACCAAATCGTAGATAACCAGAATGTATCTCCTTCAATTCAGACTAAAGATAACGGTAACAAATCTTTAGAGTGTGATTTAGAGGTTGATGTTCACTCTAATAATACTTCACCTGTAAAAACCGCTAGTCAACAAAATAATGATAAACCGACAGTAAAGGCTAAACCAGATGTAGGTTCGATTCGAGTTGGCGTAGATAAAGTTGATAGTTTAATAAATTTAGTTGGTGAATTGGTAATAACGCAATCAATGTTGTCTGAATTAGGTAATAACTTCGATCTTTCTAAAACTGAACGCCTTACCTCAGGTTTAGAACAATTATTGCAAAATACCAAAGAGTTACAAGAAAGTGTCATGCGAATACGTATGTTACCCATTAGTTTTGCTTTCAACAGATTTCCTCGATTGATACATGATATGTCTTTAAGAACAGGCAAAGAAATTGAGTTAATTTTAAAGGGTGAACAAACTGAACTTGATAAAACAGTCATGGAACAAATAGGGGATCCACTTATACATCTTGTTCGGAATGCAGCAGATCATGGTATTGAGTCGGCAGATATTAGGGTTGCAAATGGAAAGCCTGAAAAAGGCACCATTATATTAGATGCATATCATCAAGGCGGAAATATTGTTATTGAAATAATTGATGACGGTGGTGGTATTGATCGTCAAGCGGTTTTTAATAAAGCCCTAGAAAAAGGGATTATTGATGAAAATACTACTTTGAGTGATAGTCAGATATTTGATTTGATCTTTGAACCTGGCTTTTCAACCGCTGTAGAAGTAAGTGACATTTCAGGCCGTGGTGTAGGTATGGATGTGGTCAAAAAGAACATCCAATCTCTTGGTGGGCGTATTCAAGTTGAATCACAGCCAAATAAAGGTTCAACATTTAAAGTTTATCTACCTTTAACATTAGCAATATTAGATGGTCAATTAGTTAAGGTAGGCACAGAAACATATATTATCCCTCTAATTACAATCGTTGAGTCGTTACAAGCTAAACCTGAATTAATAAATCGCGTCTCAGGAGATATGATCCTTTATAGATTACGAGAAGATAATGTTCCAGTCATACCTATATGTAATTTATTCAATATTGAAGCTGAGTGCCATGAAGTAGAAAATGCATTATTAGTGGTTGTTGAAGCGGATGGGCAAAAAGTTGGTTTAATGGTTGATGATTTACTGGCTCAACAACAAGTTGTCATTAAAAGCCTAAAAGATAATTATCAACAAGTTGATGGTATATCTGGAGCTACAATTTTAGGTGACGGTTCGGTAGCGATGATACTAGATGTCGTAGGCATGATTGATATGGCTATGAATAATACAGACCAAATTCAATTAAGACGAATCAATAAAAACAATATCCTTGAAGGAGTTACACTGTAATGAATATTCAAGAGTTGGCTTCAGAGATCCCTGTTGAAGGTGAATATTCTTTAGAAGGAATAGATTTCATTACTAATGGTGAACAATACCTAACTTTTTTACTTGCTCACGAGCAATATGCAGTCGATATTCTTTGCGTAGAAGAAATTCGAAGCTGGGAAAAAGCAACCAAAATCCCAAATTCTCCTGAACATGTAAAAGGAGTAATTAATATGAGAGGAGTTATTGTTCCTATTATTGATTTACGCATTAAATTCACTATTGGCGATAGTAATTATTGTGATACGACCGTCGTAATTGTATTGAGTCTTGAAGACGAAGTTGACTCTAAAATAATTGGTTTTGTTGTTGATGCTGTATCAGATGTTTTAAATGCAGAGAGTAATGAAATTAAACCAGCTCCCTCATTCGGAGGTTGCGTTCCTCAAAACTATATTGAAGGGCTTGTAAATGTTGGTGATAACGTTGTGACTATACTCAATGTTGCAGCATTACAACAAATTGAACCACATAAACCAGAGTAATAAAGGAAGATATAATGGAAATAGAACAAGAATATCTAACTTTTATTTTGGATGATGAAGAGTTTGGAGTCGACATTTTATGTGTACAGGAAATTAGAGTTTGGAGTTCTGTAACGGAGTTACCTAACAAACCTGACTATATTAAAGGAGTTATCAATCTCCGTGGAATTATTATTCCTATTATTGATTTAAGAGAGCGTTTTGGTGCACAGCCATTAAAATATAACGAACAGACAGTCACTATTATTTTAAAGAGTCAAAACGAAGATAATCCAATGGTTGTGGGAATTGTTGTAGATGCTGTTTCAGAAGTTTATAAGTTTGATACTGCTTCTATTAAGAAACATCCAGAGTTTGGTCATAAAATTGACCGGTGTTTTATTCAAGGTCTAGCATCAATAGAAGAAAAACTAATAATTTTATTAGATAGTAAAGCTCTATTAAATCAAGAAGAGTTGTATAGTGCTTAATATGATTTAAAAATCAATAAGTTGATGTGTGATTTGTGGTAATAAAACAGATTGTTTTTGTAATAAGTTTTTTCTTGAAATTTTATTCACTCTATAGAGTAATGATTTTAATTAACGCTAAAAAGAGTATGGATATTAGTAATTAAACGTATCATTGGACATATAGCTTTATCGCTTATGCCAAATTTTGAGATATAAAGTTAACATTCAATATAAAGGAATTAATAAGACCATGGGCAAAGATAACGAAATGTCAGTTGAAGAAGCTAAAGAATTGCACTTTGCAGATATGACAGCTCAGATGGAAGCACTGAATAAAGTTCAGGCAATCATTGAGTTTAATATGGACGGGACTATTATTACCGCAAATGATAATTTTCTAGGTGCAATGGGTTACAGTCTAGATGAAGTTCAAGGAAAGCATCATAGAATTTTTGTCACAGCTGAATATAAAGAGAGTCAAGAATATAAAGAATTTTGGGAACGTTTGAATCGCGGTGAATTTGAAAGCAGAGAATTTAAGCGTATCGCTAAAGGTGGTAAAGAAATATGGATTCAAGCATCTTATAATCCTATTTTTGATTTAGAAGGCAATCCTTATAAAGTTGTAAAATTTGCAACTGATGTAACAGCACAAAAACTTGCTAATGCAGATTTTTCTGGCCAAATTGATGCAATTAGTAAAGCCCAAGCGGTAATAGAATTTAATATGGATGGCACGATAATAACGGCCAATGAAAATTTTTTATCAACAGTTGGTTACAGTTTGGAAGAAATAGTAGGACAACATCACAGTATGTTTGTTGAACCAGACTTTAAATTGAGTTTTGAATATAAAGATTTTTGGGAAAGCTTAAATCGTGGTGAATATGAGAATAAAGAATATAAACGTTTAGGTAAAGGCGGCAAAGAGGTTTGGATACAGGCATCTTATAACCCTATTTTAGACTTAAATGGTAAACCTTTTAAAGTTGTAAAATTTGCAACTGATGTAACAGCACAAAAACTTGCTAATGCAGATTTTTCAGGCCAAATTGAAGCAATTAGTAAAGCCCAAGCGGTAATAGAATTTAATATGGATGGCACGATTATTACTGCCAATGAAAACTTTTTATCAACACTTGGTTACAGTTTGGAAGAAGTAGTGGGACAGCATCACAGTATGTTTGTTGAACCAGACTTTAAAACGAGTGTTGAGTATAAACATTTTTGGGAAAGTTTAAATCGAGGTGAATATGAGAATAAAGAATATAAACGTTTAGGTAAAGGAGGCAAAGAGGTCTGGATACAAGCATCTTACAACCCTATTTTAGACTTAAACGGCAAACCTTTCAAAGTAGTAAAATTTGCAACTGATGTGACAGAACAAAAACTTGCTAATGCAAATTATTCAGGTCAAATCTCCGCTATTAGTAAATCACAAGCTGTAATTGAATTTAACCTAGATGGCACAATAATTACTGCCAATGATAACTTCTTATCTGCATTAGGTTATACCTTAAATGAGATCGAAGGCCAACATCACAGTATGTTTGTTGAACCAGCGTATAAATCAAGTATGGAATATCAGCAATTTTGGCAAAAACTTAATCGAGGTGAATTTGATACGGGTGAATATCTTCGTATAGGTAAAGGAGGAAGAGAAGTATGGATACAGGCATCTTACAATCCTATTTTAGACTTGAATGGTGACACTATTAAGGTAGTCAAATATGCCACTGATATTACCGGAAGAAAACAAGCCATCGCACAAATCAAACAAACGTTATTGACACTATCAGAAGGGGACTTAACACAATACATTGAAACCGAACTTTTTGGTGAATTTAACATTATTGGTACGTCTATTAATGAGTTTATTGATGTATTAAATAATATGGTCGGAGATATTCGAAACGCATCAACTAATGTATTTGATTCCGCGAGAGAGATTGCCGCTGGGAATAGTGAATTAAGCCATAGAACAGAATCACAAGCTTCAAGTCTAGAAGAAACTGCATCAGCAATGGAAGAATTAACAAGTACGGTACAACAAAATGCGGAAAACTCTACTGAAGCAAGTAAGTTATCAGCATCAGTAATGAATAAAGCGAGTAATGGTGGTGCTGTTGTTAAAAATGCTATCACAGCAATGAGCGATATTAATAAATCTAGTAAAAAAATTGCTGATATTATCGGTGTTATAGATGAAATTGCTTTCCAAACAAACTTGTTAGCTCTAAATGCTGCTGTAGAAGCTGCAAGAGCTGGTGAACAAGGTAGAGGTTTCGCTGTTGTAGCCGCTGAAGTTAGAAATTTAGCTCAACGCTCCGCAGGAGCAGCAAAAGAAATTAAAAGTTTGATTAGTGATAGTGTTGAAGCTGTTGGGCAAGGAACTAAATTGGTTGATGAAACAGGGCAAACATTTACTGAACTTGTTGGTGCAATTGAAGAAGTTAGTAAAATGATTGGCGATATTGATAGTGCAGGTAAAGAACAGTCTGCAGGGATTGGGGAAGTTAGTGCTGCTGTTAGTCAGATGGATGAAATGACTCAACAAAATGCTGCACTTGTAGAAGAGGCAGCAGCATCTAGTAAATCGATGGAAGACCAATCTCAATCATTACTTGATCAAGTTGCTTTTTTTAATGCTGGTGAAGTTGAGCAAGTTGAAATACAAAAACCTAAAAGCCCAAGACGAATTATTTCAAAGCCAACTCCTTCGAAAAGAGCTATACGAGAAAAAACTGTTTCTGACCAAGAATGGGAAGAGTTTTAAAGTCGAGGTATGGAAAAAATACGGGAGCATTCATTTAGGTTGTCAGATAAAGAATTCAAATTTATTTGTCAATTTGTTTATGAGACTGCAGGTATTGTGCTAAATGATAGTAAGCGTGAGATGGTTTACCGGCGTCTAACTCGCATAATTAGAGAACGAAGTTTGTCGTCCTTTCATGCTTATTATCAATTGCTTAAATTAAATCCTGAACAGGAAAAGAATTATTTTATTAATGCTATAACTACAAATTTAACGAGTTTTTTTCGTGAAGAACATCATTTTGACTTTTTATTGAAAACGGAACTTCCTTATTTAATTAAAAAAAATAAAAATGATAAAAGAATACGTATTTGGTCGTCAGCTAGTTCTACTGGCGAAGAGCCTTATAGTATTGCAATCACATTATGCGAAGGACTAAAGAATTATTTATCATCATGGGATATTAAAGTATTAGCAACAGATATTGATAGTGATGTTTTATCAAAAGGTAAAGCTGGTATTTATGATAAAAGAAGAATAGAAGAAATTCCTGAGAGATATAAAAAGATATATTTTAGCAAAGGTACCGGTTTAAATGAAAGTAAAGTTAAGGTATTGAGTAATCTACAAAAACTACTCACATTTAAACAACTTAATTTACTACATGAATGGCCAATGAAAGGACCATTTGACATTATTTTTTGTCGTAACGTTATTATCTATTTTGATAAAAAAACACAACAAGAATTGTTTGAACGTTATTATGAAATTTTAGCCCCTGGTGGTTTATTAATTTTAGGACATAGTGAAAACTTAGGTTCATATCAAAAATACTTTGAGAATGTTGGAAGAACAGTTTTTAGAAAGCCTATTTTATCGGCGGCAATGAGGTGAGCGATTAATGAGTTTAAATCGTCAAAATCATAGTCATGTGAGTGATTGTTTAAATCAATGTTTACCAGAATTTTCTCATGTTAATCATTATTGGGATCAACAAAGAAAAATGGTTGTAGCTAAAATTTTGCCCGGTGAATTTTATATGACTAAAGCTAATGTCGCCATTGCAACAACTCTTGGTTCTTGTATATCAGCATGTATTTGGGATGCTGATTCTGGAGTTGGAGGTATGAATCATTTCATGCTGCCGTTAACGGAAAAAGAAGCACACAACGTTGATTGGGGTCGTCGTGGTATGGCCTCAGATGCTACTCGCTACGGTAATTTTGCAATGGAACATTTAATTAACTTAATTTTAAAGAACGGTGGAAGAAGGAAAACCCTTCGCGCAAAGGTCTTCGGTGGAGGGAAAGTGTTAAAACAAATGTCTGATGTTGGTAAAAAAAATATTGATTTTGTTTTACGATATTTAAAAGAAGAGCATATAGAAGTTGAGGGCTCTGATTTAGGATCTTATTATCCTCGTAAAGTTATATTTGAACCCATGACAGGAAGAGCATTTGTTAAACGATTAGATAATCTACATAACGACACAATTGTTAAACGTGAAACAGATTATCGTAGCAGTATTGATAAAGATTCAGTTGATGGTGATATTGAAATATTTTAAAACTTATGTGAATTGGAAATAGGTCTGAGCACAATGAAAAAAATTAAAGTGTTAATTATTGATGACTCAGCGGTACTTCGCAATATTGTGAATGAAATTCTCAGTAGTGACACTGATATCGAGGTTGTTGGCGAAGCTAAAGACCCATTTGTTGCACGCGAACTAATTAAAAAACTCAATCCAGATGTTATTACATTAGATGTAGAAATGCCTAAAATGGACGGAATTACCTTTCTTGAAAACCTTATGAGATTACGGCCAATGCCAGTGGTTATGCTATCAACTCTAACCACTAAAGGTGCTGATATTACCTTAAAGGCATTAGAGTTGGGAGCAATAGATTTTATTGCAAAACCTAGCTTTGAAGCATTAGTTGAAAATAGATTTAGTTTCAAAAATGACTTATTAAGCAAAGTTAAATCGGCTATAAATGTTGATCAAAAAAACTATGCGTTAGCTCAAAGTTTAAAAGAGGAGGTTTCAAATAACGTTTTGCCATTTCATGGCGTAAAGCGGCAAAACCACTTGATTGCTATAGGTGCATCAACTGGTGGGACTGAAGCAATTAAATGTATATTACTCAATATGCCCAATAATTGCCCTCCAATTGTCATAACTCAACATATTCCCAAATCATTTAGTACTCGATTTGCTGAACGGTTAAATAATAATTGTACAATTACAGTTCATGAAGCTAAACATGGTCAAAAACTTAAAAATGGAAATGCTTATATCGCACCAGGAGATCAGCACCTAACTGTTGTATCTAAAGGAGGGGCGTTATTTTGTTTATTAGTTGATTCAGAGCCTATAAATAGACATAAACCAGCTGTTGATGTTCTTTATAACTCACTAATTCCTATTGCAAACAATGTTCAAGCTGTTCTATTAACAGGAATGGGGCAAGATGGAGCAAAAGGCATGTTAGCATTAAAGAAAGCAGGGGCTAGGACAATAATTCAAGATAAAAATAGTAGCCTTATATGGGGAATGCCTGGAAGTGCACATGCAATTAACGCTCATACTATTCAATTGTGTTTGAATGAAATATCAACAAAGTTACTTGAATACTCATCTCTTGATGAAATTGAAATGAAGAAAATAGCTAATGTTTAAAAAATAGAGAAGTTTATTTGTTGATAATTAAAATGTTTTATTAACTATTAATTATTTTTAAAATTGTTGTTTTTTGAATAAACCGTTTATTTAGAAAGTATCTTTTACAAATATATCTCGCCAGTGCTTTTGATAGAGATTAATAGAAGGGGTTGTTAGTTAAGAATAAGCTTCGGTATTGGTGTTATGACGTTTTTGTAGTTTTTTAACACTCAAAAATAATAGAACTGAAGTAACAAATACTAACCAATTGTTGCAAATTTAATATAATTCGCCAGGGTTGTTATGTATTAATTGTAGTTGAAGTTATCATTTATCAATAACCAATAGATTAAATTGGTTTGTTTAAAATTATATTATCTGTATTAAGGGAGTAACGATGACATTAAGAATATTTGAGTCTAAAGATACAATCACAATCTCAATTGAAGACCGTTTTGATTTCTCTTTACATCAACGCTTTAGAGATGCTTACACAGAATGTAAAAATAATGGCTGTGAAATCATAATTGATCTTTCAAAAACAACGTATATGGATAGCTCTGCATTAGGCATGATTTTATTAGTTAAAGATCATGTTGAAAAACTATCGGGAACATTAAAAATCACTAATCCTAGCGTTACAGTAAACAAAATATTAGAAATTGCTCAATTCCATCGTCTAATAACGATTGAGAAATAACAATGAAAACCTTGGTTGATGGGGGGAACAGCAAACTAGCACTTGTCGTTGATGATTCGCCAATGCAATGTAAAGTGTTAAGTATTCTTTTAAAAGAAGAAGGTTATCGAGTATTTACGGCGAATGATGGCGCTAGAGCTGTTGCCATTTACATCAAGTTCAAACCTGACTTGGTGTTGATGGACATTAACATGCCTATTATGAATGGATATGAAGCAGCTAGAAAAATAAAATCTCTTTCTAATAAAAATAGTTTATGTCCACTGATATTTATTACGAGTATGGATACGGATCAGGCTTTTATTGAAAGTATAGAAGCTGGTGGTGATGGTATCTTAGTTCGACCATTTTCCCCTGAAGTTTTTAAAGCAAAAATTAAATCCATTCAACGTATTAGCGATCTTTATGGGACAATTAAAGAATTACAACAAGAACAGCAAAAAGATGCAGAACTTGCTGAACAATTGATGGCTGATGTAATTGAATCAAGAAATTATGGTTTGGATAGAATAGGTATTGTTAAAAAACCAGCAACGCTTTTTAGCGGTGATATTCAACTTACAGCATTAAGTCCAAATGGCGACATAAATGCTTTATTAGGAGATTTTACTGGACATGGATTGAGATCGTCTATAGGTGCAATACCGCTTTCTGAAACCTTTAGAGCAATGACAAAAAAAGGTTTTTCAATTTTCGAAATCATAACGGAAATTAATCAACAACTATATGATTTGTTGCCCACTGATCTATTTTTAGCTGCAGGTTTTGTTTCATTATCAAGCCATGATAAGAGTGCTTATATTTTTAATGCTGGATTACCCGATACATATATTTTCGATTCTACAGGTAAGATTAAACATAAAGTTGAATCTTCTCATCCTCCTTTGGGAGTCTTACCTAATTTACTACCTGAAGTACCCTTAAGTGTAATAAATATTATGCCAACTGACCGCATAGTTCTGTTAAGCGATGGGATTGTTGAGGCGCGCAATGAAGAAGGAGATATGTATGATATTGAACGGTTTGAACAAGCAGCAATTTTAGGAGTCATTAAAAATAATGTTAGCCAATCGGTTTTAAAAAATGTTATTGAATTCTGTCAAGGAATTCCTCAAGAAGACGATATTTCATTAATCGATATTCCATGCGGAGGCTGGCAGCAATTATATAGCTCCAATAAAAAAAATAATGAAGAAAGCATTGAATCCTTATCTACAGTAGATGTTCCATCGTCTTCAGCTTGGCATTGGAAATTAAGTTTGTCCGGAAGTCGGCTTGCAAGTGTAAACCCTATTCCAATGGCTATGAACCAAATACATGAGATTGAAGGAAGTGGTGAGCATTGGCAAAGTGTATTCACTATTTTAACCGAATTGTATGTGAACGCATTAGATCATGGTGTACTTGAATTGAGCTCTGATTATAAGAATTCACCTGAAGGTTTTACAGATTACTATAAGGAAAGAGAAAAGCGTTTAAAAGATTTAACATCAGGCTTTATAGATATTTCTTTAGCTTATTTCCCGATTAAAAGTGGAGGGAAATTAGAGGTAAAAATTAAAGATAGCGGTAAAGGTTTTGATTTTACAAAGTTAAACAAGAATATAGATTCTACTAAAGGAAGTAACATAGAACTTAGCGGACGTGGAATTAATCTGGTTGAACAGATATGCGAACACATGTCTTTTAGTGAAGCAGGAACTTTAATTGAAGCTTCTTATATCTGGACTAATTAATTTTACTATTAAAAAATTATCAATTAAATGGAAGTAATATAAATGTCGAAAGCTAAATTATTAATTATAGAAGATGATGAAATATATTTAGAGATTTTATCAGAAGCTTTAGAAGATAAATTCAATGTTTATTGTGCTAATGATATTTTAAAAGCAGAGCAGTATATTGAAACTGTAGGTACTTTTGATATAGCACTTGTTGATGAAAATATAGGCTCGGAAAAAGGATCCGATTGGATACAAAGTAAAGTAGAACAAGAGAATGTAGCAACCTCTTTTGTTCTATATTCAGGTCTTGCTACAGATGAAGCCATTTTGAAAGGGTTAGAATGTGGGGCAGATGATTATTTGTCTAAACCGATCTCTTTGATTGCATTAAATAGTAGGCTAGAAAAATTAATTGCTTACCAAGAGAAGATTCATAAATTTGAAGATGATCTCAATTCTAAAGATAGAGTAATTAATGTATCAATGGCGCAAGCTTCCAAATATGGAAGTTGTATGCAGCTCACATCTCGTTTGAATAATTGTTTTACAATTGAAAAAATTCGTGACGAGGTGTTTTCATATTTTTTTAGTATGAATTTAAAAGGGTGCATCGCTTTTTATCCCTTAAATCAAGAAGCAATATTTTTTAGTTCTCAAAACGGATTTTGTTCTCCTGTTGAAAAAGATGTAATGAAGTTATTAAAAATTAAACCTCGTTTATATCGTTTTGGAACTAGAACTATCTTTAATCACTCTTTAGTTTCGATATTAGTATTAAACCTTGAAGAAGGTGCTATTGATACGGACATCTATATTGACGCGTTAGCCTCGGTTATTGAATGCATAGGTGCAAGGATGGAGTTTATTATGTACAAAAACTCCTTAGTAGATGTACAAGAACAAATTCAACAAGCCGTTACTAAAACTAAAAAATTAGTAGAAATATCAAAGCATCACCAGCAAGAAGTAATGAATGAAATCGTTCAAAATATGGGGTTAAGCTTTCATTTGCTCGATATGACTGGGGAGCAAGAAGAACATTTAACAAACCTAGTACATAATGCACTTAAAAAGCATACTCAAGATGATCTGATGTTTTTGGAGGTCACACAGTTACTTGACAATGCATTGGGTTGTGTAGATGAACTTAAGTCATTGAATACACAACAAGATAGTGTAGAAGAAGAATTTGATGAGGACGAATTGTTTTGATCAAACTAACTGAAAATATTCAGTTTGACAATATTCCTTATTCCGTAATATTTATAGATTTTAACGGATTAATAAAAGCATGTAATAAACATACGAAAGATTTGACAGGTTATTCTACTGAAGAGCTAATAGGTAAAAAAATTGAATTGTTAATCTGTGATGAAATGTTTAATTTTCAATCTCAGAACTATCAAACCATTCCTTGCAAAAAGAATATCCAATTAATAAACAAAACAAACAAGCCTATATTTGTTGGCCCCTGATCATCTTTGTACATTGATAACCTTGAGGCATTGTGTTCCGGCATCGCCGTGCCATTTTCCAGGTCTGCAACACTCAGCCCCATCCGCGCTAGCCATGATTTCACTGAGTCGATATGACGAGGCT
>JAGSHH010000012.1 GCA_023954655.1 Colwelliaceae bacterium | reverse complement strand
GATTCAATAGCTAATTCGAGTTTTCGCTTAAGTGCTACTATTTCTCTATCAATAGTTGAATTACTACTCATGAAGAATCATATTCCTTGTAATTGCTTATAAACAAGCTTCTTAAAAACCTACTCTTAATTAAGAAAAAATTGGATTTAAGTATGAAAGTATCTAATTAATTATTAATGATATACCCAACCTTTAAAAAAGTCAGTACTGACAATCGATTAACTGCCAAAAAATTTATAATTTTATTATTATTGATCAAAATTATTGCCTTAATGTACGAGCAGAAGGTGTGTTTGTTTTTTCTGTCGTTCTAAAAGGGTTTATATCTAATCCTCCTCGACGTGTGTACCTTGCATAAACACTCAGTTTTTCGGGGGAACAATACTTTTGAATATCGCAAAAAATACGTTCAACACATTGTTCATGAAATTCATTATGCTGCCTAAATGAAACAATATATTTCAATAAGGCTTCATGAGATATTTTATTACCTGAATATTCTATATATATACTTGCCCAGTCAGGTTGGTTTGTAATTAAACAATTTGACTTTAACAAATGTGAAACGACCGATTCATTAATTATCTTTTCATTTTCACCTGAAGTTAATAATTCTGGTTGCAGCTTGTATTCATTGATTTCTATGTCTAAGTCATCAATGCATACTGCATTTAGGTGATTTATCATTAACGGGGGGCAGTCTGATACTTTGAATAACTTAACTTTTGCTAACTCGCCACAAACATTAGAGAGATCCTTAATCATTATGGATTGTACAACGTCAATATTTGCAAACTTTGATTGATTAAAGCTATTTAAATATAGTTTAAACGATTTTGATTCAACTAAATTAGGGCTTGTACAAGGAAACTTGAATTCAGCAACTGCTACGACTGGTTTCCCTTTTTCATTTAACCAAGAGAGTTCATAGCCATACCAAACATCCTCTCCTTTAAATGGTAAAGTTTCACTTGTTAGGTTTAATTCATCTCTATTTAAACTACGTGGTACTGCTTGTAGCAATGAAGGTTCATAGTTGCTGATGTATTTAGTTGTTTTGCCTAAAGTTAATTTATCTAACTCTGAAGCATTGTTATAATGGCTCATAATAGTGATGATTCACTTGATAATTTTCACTGCATTAAACTATTTTATAGGAATTCCCAATTAGATGAAAACAACATCCCCACAATTAAAGGTTAATATTTTATCTTTTAGTGAGATATTTATTGAAGAATACCAACTTAAATTAAACCACCTTCCTTTAGTTGAGATAGATGAACAGTGGCCATCTCCATGCTTACAAGATAAGTTTGATGACTCTTTTATGTGTTGGCGGCCTAATGAAATAACTGTAAAAATATCATTTGAGAATATTGAAAATGCATTAAATTTAACTCTCCATGCTTCTATTAAAGAGTATTTCTCGACCATTTTTAGTGAAAGTATTCCTGCAACCTGCTCAGAAGGTCACTTACAATTATTATTCGCTTGGAGTGAAGATGACTTTTCTCGATTACAAGAGAATTTAATCGGTCATGTATTAATGAAACAAAAGCTTAAACAAGAAATTACATTGTTTTTTGCTGTTACTGATGATGAGAGCATTATGTTGTCAGTAAAAAATGATAATGGTGAAGTGTGGGCTGAGAGAGTAGGTTGTGAACCTCATAAAAAAATTGCAGATTCACTTAATGAATTTATTACTAGCTTGAAGCCTGATATCTACATTGAATCATCTGAAAATTAGTGTTTATCTATCAGCTGTTTGATAAGGAGTTTTAATGCTTGAATTTCATCCTTTAAAGGCTGAATTTCCTGATTAATTAAAGTAGATATTTCATTATCCCTAGATGTTATTTTATTTGCGATAAGTTCATTGGAAGAAGTTATCTCAATAAATTCAGGATCATGTTGCCAAGTTTTTAACACTGAAATAATTTGAGGTAAAGGAACTTGTTTGGCTATTTTAGTTTTTATAAGTGCAACAGTTGGCTTTTTCCCTTGATTAGCTAATTGATTTGCTATGGCTAAAATCTCATCATTGATGGTCATATTGATAAATTCTTGATGTTAAAAGAGCTATATT
Source organism: Colwelliaceae bacterium (assembly GCA_023954655.1). Taxonomy (GTDB): domain Bacteria; phylum Pseudomonadota; class Gammaproteobacteria; order Enterobacterales; family Alteromonadaceae; genus Thalassotalea_H. The sequence goes on along the minus strand of JAGSHH010000012.1, from coordinate 29,126 downwards.
TTAGCGAAAAAGTCAGAAGAAGTCTCGGTTCAATTATTATAAATCACAATAAGTTATATTTAATCAATTAGTTAGGAGTGTTGGAGTGGATTTTGCTTTAAACGGCTCAGAACAATAATTTTATTATATGAGAATTTAAAATGAAAAAATCTATCCTTGCTTTAATTGTTGCTGCGCCTTTAACTTTATCCTTAACTGGTTGTGTTATTGCTGTTGGTAACGATGATGATCATAATATTTCAACTGATTTTGAAGATCGTGAATATACCAATAGAAAAGCAATCGCTCGTATTTCACTTAATTCAAGTTTTGCCGATGTTTCAAATAAATTAGGTGTTTCAGATTTTAACGAAACTTATGAAAAAGAGGGAAATACAATACAAGTATTATTTTATCGTACTAATCGTATTCACAAAGATGGTTTAACTACACGCGATGAATGTACCTATTTGTATTTTGTAAATGGAGCATTATCAGAAACTGGCCGAGGTGGTGATTTTTCTAGAAATGTAAACCGATAGTTATATAAAATTACTTTAGTGCAATAAAAAAGCCAGATATAACTAATCTGGCTTTTTTCTGAAGAAAATTTAAAGCTTTGGAATTCGAATTTTTTGTTCTGCAGATTGACGATAAATAATCAATGTTTTACCAATCACTTGTACTTTAGTTGATTGAGTTTCTCTACATATTGCTTCTACAATTAATCCTTTAGTTTCTCTATCATCAGTTGGGATTTTAATTTTGATTAATTCATGATGATTTAAAGCAAAATCAATTTCTGCTACAACCGCTTCAGTTAGACCATTATTCCCGAGTAAAACTACAGGTTTTAATGAATGTGCCAGCCCTTTTAAATGCTGGATTTGTTTTTTATTTAGGCTCATTAACAATTTTCGTTACAAGTTAGCTTGAATTAACACTATTTTACCCTCATCTTCTTTGTAATACTAATAAAACGTGTAAAGCTTTGAACGATATTTGATCAGTTAGAGCAAAAAGTTATCTGAATGAGTAAAAAGAAATTATCAAATAGTAGTCAAAAGTGGATGCAAGAGCACTTTGAAGACGAGTATGTAAAAAAAGCAAAAAAGCTAGGTTTACGCTCTCGTGCTGTATTTAAAATAGAAGAAATAAATAATAAAGATAAACTAATTAAATCTGGCATGAAAGTCGTTGATTTAGGTGCGGCTCCAGGTGGCTGGTCTGAATATGCAGTTAAAGCTGTCGGGGAAAAAGGTCAAGTGGTTGCTTGTGATATTTTAGCTATGGGCCCCATTGCCGGCGTTGACTTTTTAGAAGGTGATTTTAGAGAAGAAGCAGTTCTAGATGCTTTATTAACACGTATAGATGGAAAAAATATTGATGTTGTTATGTCTGACATGGCAGCAAATTTTACTGGCAATGATGCTGCTGATTCTGCTCGAAGTATGTATTTAGTCGAGCTAGCATTAGATATGTGTCACCAAGTATTGAAAAAAAATGGTGCTTTTGTTGTGAAGGTATTTCAAGGTGAAGGCTTTGAACAATTTATGAAAGAAGTCCGTCAGGTATTTAAAACGGTTAAAACTAGAAAGCCTCAATCGTCTCGACCAAGGTCAAGAGAGGTTTATCTAGTAGCGACAGGCTTTAAATTGTAGTAAATTATATATAATTATTTTAAGACACTATTTTGAGTGTTAAATTTATCAAGAGGTCATTAAGTTGAGCGATATGGCAAAAAATCTTATTTTGTGGTTAGTAATAGCTGTTGTGTTGATGTCAGTATTTCAGAGTTTTACGCCAAATGGTGGTAATGAACAACAAGTAGATTACACACGTTTCATTCAAGATGTTCGTCAAGGACAAATTCGAGAAGCAAACGTTGATCGAAATGGTGTTATTAAAGGTGTTAAACGTAGTGGCGAAGCATTTGTTGCTGTAATACCTGGTGGCTATGATCGTGATTTAATTAATGACTTAGTTAAACAAGGCGTTAATGCTTCAGGTGAATTACCAGAAGAAACCAGCTTTTTAACCACTATTTTTGTTTCTTGGTTCCCAATGATCTTACTTATTGGTGTATGGATATTCTTCATGCGTCAAATGCAAGGTGGTGGTGGAAAAGGTGCGATGTCTTTTGGTAAATCAAAAGCGCGCCTGTTAAGTGAAGACCAAATCAAAACTACATTTGCTGATGTTGCTGGTTGTGATGAAGCAAAAGAAGAAGTTTCAGAATTAGTTGACTACTTAAAAGATCCTTCAAAATTCCAAAAACTTGGTGGACGAATTCCATCAGGTGTACTTATGGTTGGTCAACCGGGTACAGGTAAAACGTTATTAGCCAAAGCTATTGCCGGTGAAGCAAAAGTACCTTTCTTTACTATTTCAGGTTCTGATTTTGTTGAGATGTTTGTTGGTGTTGGTGCATCACGTGTTCGTGATATGTTTGAGCAAGCTAAAAAATCTGCTCCTTGTATAATATTTATCGATGAAATTGATGCGGTAGGTCGCCAACGTGGCGCAGGTATGGGTGGTGGTCACGATGAACGTGAACAAACACTGAACCAAATGTTAGTCGAAATTGATGGTTTTGAAGGTAATGAAGGGGTAATTGTCATTGCTGCCACTAACCGTCCTGACGTTTTAGATCCTGCATTACTTCGTCCTGGTCGTTTTGATAGACAAGTGACAGTAGGTTTACCTGATATTCGTGGTCGTGAACAAATTTTAAAAGTGCATATGCGTAAAGTGCCTCTAGGTGATGACGTAAAAGCAGCAGTAATTGCACGTGGTACACCAGGTTTTTCTGGTGCTGATTTGGCCAACTTGGTAAATGAAGCAGCACTTTTTGCAGCACGTTGTACACGTCGCGTTGTATCAATGGAAGAGTTTGAAAAAGCCAAAGATAAAATATTGATGGGCGCTGAGCGTAAATCAATGGTTATGACTGAATCAGAAAAAGAAATGACAGCTTATCATGAAGCTGGACATGCCATTGTTGGCCGTTTAGTACCTGATCATGATCCTGTTTACAAAGTAAGTATTATTCCAAGAGGTCGCGCTTTAGGTGTAACAATGTACTTACCTGAGCAAGACAGATTTAGTCATTCTAAACAGCATTTAGAAAGCAATATTTCATCTCTTTACGGTGGTCGTATAGCTGAAGAAATGATTTATGGATTTGAAAAAGTATCTACGGGTGCTTCTAACGATATCGAACGTGCAACTCAATTAGCTCGTAAAATGGTAACGCAATGGGGCTTTTCTGAAAAAATGGGTCCTATGTTATTTGCTGAAGAAGAAGGTGAAGTATTTTTAGGTCGTACTTCTTCTAAATCATTAAATATGTCAGATGATACGGCACAAGCGATTGATGCTGAAATCAAAGAGTTTGTAAATCGTAACTATCAACGTGCTGAAAAAATCTTAAAAGATAATATTGATATTTTACACTCAATGAAAGATGCATTAATGCATTATGAAACAATTGATGCTTTACAAATTGATGATTTAATGGAGCGTAAAGAAGTTCGTCCTCCTTCTGATTTTCATGGAGACAATAAAGACTCTAATGAACCTCCTAAGTCAGGTGCCGTTAAATCTGAACCTGACAATGAAGAAAAAAGTGAAGATAAAAAAGTTGAGCCGAATTTAGACAAACCGTCTGATATGCCAGCAAAATAAAAAGTTTTCAGCGATAAGTAAAACTATTATCAAAGCCTCGATAAATCTTAGATAGTCGAGGCTTTGTTTTAAGTTCAGAATAACTATAACCATTAATTGATAGAGCTCTTTTTGAATATTTTAACAAGTCCTTCTGCAATATCTTTCAAGTCAAATGATATTCAGATCATGGGGATATTAAATGTTACCCCTGATTCTTTTTCAGATGGTGGGAAATTTACTCATATAGATAAAGCATTAAATCAAGTCGAGAATATGATGCTTGATGGTGCCAGTATTATTGATATTGGTGGGGAATCTACCCGACCTGGAGCTGTTGATGTTAGCGTTATAGATGAAATTTCACGAACTATTCCAGTACTACAGGCAATAAAGAAACGATTTGATGTTTCTGTTTCTATTGATACAAGTAAATCTGCTGTTATGAGCGAGTCAATAGAGCATGGGGCTGATCTGATAAATGATGTCAGAGCTTTACAAAACGACAATTGTTTGAACGTTGTGTCTCAGTCAGATATTCCTGTGTGTTTAATGCATATGCAAGGTATGCCTAGAACGATGCAAACTAATCCTCGTTATATTGATTTAATTGAAGATATTTCTGATTTTTTTATACAAAGAATTAAAGCATGTCAAACTGTTGGAATTGAAAAAGAGCGATTAATTCTCGATCCTGGCTTTGGTTTTGGTAAAACTGTTGAACAAAATTATCAATTGCTTGCTAATTTACCAAAGTTTAAATCAATCGGATTACCGCTATTGTCAGGTACTTCTCGAAAATCTATGATAGGTCAATTACTTAACCGAGATGTAACCGAACGTTTATCGGGTAGCTTAACGACTGCAATACTAGCCGTACAAAATGGTGCATCAATTATTCGTGTTCATGATGTCAAAGAAACGATGGATGCTATTAAAATATTAAAAGCAACGTGTTAACTTTGCTGATAAAAAGATTAAGGAAATATAATGTCTCAAAGAAGATACTTCGGTACTGATGGTATTAGAGGATTAGTAGGTCAATATCCTATTACGCCAGAATTTGTCATGAAACTTGGTTATGCAGCCGGTAAAGTCCTTGCTGCACAGGGCACTAAAAAAGTATTAGTAGGCAAAGATACTCGCATTTCTGGCTATATGTTTGAATCAGCTCTGGAAGCAGGATTTTCCGCAGCAGGTGTTGATATTGGTTTGTTAGGTCCAATGCCTACTCCAGCCATCGCCTATTTAACCAAAACATTTAGAGCTGAAGCCGGTATTGTGATCAGTGCTTCGCACAACCCTTATTATGATAATGGTATTAAATTTTTCTCTCAAAATGGGCAAAAACTTCCTGATGAGGTAGAGCTTGCGATTGAAGCTGAACTTGATAAAGAAATGGGTTGTGTTGATTCTGCAAATTTAGGTAGAGCTAATCGAATTGATGATGCTGCAGGTCGATATATCGAATTTTGTAAAAGTAATTTTCCAAGTGAATATTCTTTGGCAGGCATGAAAATTGTAGTCGATTGTGCTCATGGTGCTACCTATCATATTGCCCCTAACGTCTTTCAAGAGTTAGGTGCTGAAGTCATTGAGATTGGCACATCGCCAAATGGTACAAACATCAATGATGGCTGTGGTGCAACGTCAATGGATGCGATTAGTGCGGCAGTTGTTGAACATCAAGCTGACCTAGGTATTGCACTAGATGGTGATGGTGACCGATTAATGATGGTTGACCATACTGGACATATACTAGATGGTGATGAGTGTGTTTATGTGATTGCCTGTAACGAGTTAAAATCAGGCAGTCTTAGAGGTGTTGTTGGTACATTGATGAGCAATATGGGCTTAGAGTTGGCATTAGCAGACATGGGTGTTCCATTTGCTCGAAGTAACGTAGGCGATAGATATGTTATGGAAATGCTCAAACAAAATGGCTGGCAGTTAGGGGCTGAAAACTCTGGTCATGTCATCAACTTAAAACATACTTCTACAGGTGATGGGATCATCGCCGCATTAAATGTTCTCACAGCTATTTGCTCTTCAGATAAAAGTTTATATGACCTACGCCAAGGTATGACAAAGTTACCGCAAATATTAGTTAATGTTCGATTTTCAGGTGACGACGATCCACTTAAAGCTGAGTCGGTTGTAGCATCAGTTCATAAAGTTAATGAAAAATTAACGGGTAGGGGACGAGTACTCTTAAGAAAGTCAGGTACTGAACCTTTAATTCGTGTCATGGTTGAAGGGCCAGAACTGGAAGAAGTAACCGCTTTAGCTAATGAAATTGCAGACGCGGTTAAAAAAGCTTGTTAACAGGTTGAATATTGAGCAAATGGACAAGATATTAAGTGAATTACTTGTATCTTGTTCGTAGGTTCGTTAATATCTCGCCGCTTTGATTTAGGAAAGAAAAATGAAAAGACGCTCAATTATAGCTGCCAATTGGAAAATGAATGGCAACTTATCGTTAATCACTGAAATGATTATAGGATTGAATGAAGTACAACTAGCTGAAAATGTTGATGTTGTAGTATGTCCAAGCTTTCCTTATCTCGCTACATTTTCTCATTTGGCTCAAACAGAAAACTTACAACAAAGTATTCACTTGGGTAGTCAAAATGTTAGTGAACAAAAAAGCGGTGCATATACCGGTGAAATTTCTACGGATATGTTAAAGGAATGCGCTGTACAATATGTTATTGTAGGCCACTCTGAGAGACGAAGTATTTATAAAGAAACATCTTCTTTAGTCGCTCAAAAGGTTACTCAAGTGCTTGATGCTGGTTTAACTCCTATCTTATGTGTAGGGGAAAGTGAATCAGAACGAGAAAATGAGCAAACTAATGCTGTATTATCGGCGCAATTACAGCCTGTGATTGACAGTATTGGTATTGAAAAATTTAAAGATGTTGTTATTGCATATGAGCCTGTTTGGGCAATAGGTACTGGAAAAACAGCATCACCAGAAATGGCACAAGAAACGCATCGTTTTATTCGAGAGTTTTTAGCTCTTAATAGCTCTGATATAGCGGCTAAAGTGTCATTACTTTATGGCGGTAGCGTTAATGCTGCTAACTGTGAAACTTTATTTGCACAGCCTGATATTGACGGTGGGTTAATTGGCGGTGCTAGTTTAAAAGTCGACGAATTTAAAATAATTTGTTCGACGACGAAAGGATAGTAAAATATGTTATATCAATCTTTAGTTGTGATTTATCTAATTGTAGCTTTATGCTTAATTGGTTTAGTGCTTATTCAGCAAGGTAAAGGCGCTGATATGGGGGCTTCTTTTGGTGCTGGTTCTTCAGCAACTATTTTTGGCTCAAGTGGTTCAGGTAATTTTTTAACTAAATTGACTACTTGGTTAGCGATTGCATTTTTTGTGATCAGCTTGGTTTTAGGTAACTTAACAGCAAACCGTGTTAAATCGGGTGCAGAATTTGATGACCTATCTATTCCTGTTGAACAAACTATTCCTGGAAATGAATCTACTCAAGGTAGTGCATTACCGGCAACGTCTGAAAATTCTGACGTACCTGCAGCAGCTGAAAAGAAAAAAGTAACTGAAAGCGACATCCCTGATTAAATAAAAAAATGCAGATGTGGCGGAATTGGTAGACGCGCCACCTTGAGGGGGTGGTGCCTTAGGGCGTGAGAGTTCGAGTCTCTCCATCTGCACCAAATAAATTAAAGGCCTGTAGCGATAATCGTTACAGGCCTTTTTCTTTGTTCCAAAATTAATCTAATATTCTTACAAAACTATGACATCGTAATTTTGTAAATTTTATTCACCTTTCTGTTCTATTAACAATAATTGTTCGGTCTATTTTTATATTTTAAAAGAGCTAATATAACCATTGTTTTAATAATAGGTAACTTGTCTAAGTTAACCTCTTCAAGTCGGAAAAATTCAGTGAAGTTTGTTATAAAGTTAAATTATCTTTCAAAAAGAGATTCATGATATAACATTAGTAGATGAGCAGCACTCCAGCTAAAGTTATTTGCACCTTGTACATCGCCAGTTTCAGGATTGTAATTTTCTCTTATTGCTCCATTTTTATTTAAACCTTCAGCGTTTAATAGTAATTTTTTTGCCAATTGTTTTGCTTCAGTTTGATAGCCATATTTTTTTAAAGCAATTAAACCAAAGTAGACTTGGTCAAGCCAAACACGTCCACGCCAATAGATATCTTGATTATAAGCTGGGTTTGAAAGTGCCGCTGTACCTAGTGGGATCATCGTATTAAATTCTTTTTCATTTAACATCAGATCTTTTACTCTAGAGGCCTTGTCTTTATCAGCGATGCCAGCCCAGAGAGGGCTCCAACCTTCTGGGCCTCTTCCACGTTGTGTTAATAATTTTCCTGCACAAACATCATTGTCTTTCATGTTTTTTGCAGAAATTTTTCTGTCGTAAAAAAAGCCTGTTGCTTGATCAAAAAAACATTGATTAATTCGTTTTGAAAGTGAATTTGCTTCGTCATTATATTGTTTGGCGATAATTTTTTTTCCTAAGAGCTTTGCCATTTTTGCCAACAAGATCTTTTCACGTGCAAGATAAGTGTTTAACTCGACAGATTCTTGATTAATAGAAAAGCCCAGTAATTGGTGATGTTGATCTCTATTTTCAAAAAACATAACTTGCCAATCTTTTCGCGCTTTTAGTAAATCACCTGCATAAAATTTGTTGGCGTATATCGCTAACTGATCCGAAGAAATAAAACCAAATCGAGCTGCGTTGTCCATACCAGACTCCCAACCAGTTCCATGTTGAGCGCCAATATCAATATTGTCGTAATTAGCAAGTTCGACTATCTGTTTGTATAAACTCATGCCTGAGCATTGGTACCAGTTTTTCTCAGCTTTTTGACAACCACTTAAGTCTATATCTGTAGGTAATGTATTATATTGAATACTAAAACTAATATTACCTTGTGGATCATTATGGTACCTGTGTTTAGTTGCACCATATTCAATTAAACCATTATTGTTATGATCTCGGTTGCTATACCACCATTTGTGATAGGCCTGTAATTTGGGAAACATTTCTTCGATAAACTCAGCATCTTTAGTCGCTTGATAAATTTTCCAAACAGCCCAAGAAGCTAATGGTGGTTTAGTATTGCGTTCATTCCAATTGCCGCCATCACCGCCACGTACTTTATCTTTATTATAAAAAACGGCATCAATGACCATGCCTTTATCCTGAGGTCTTAATGGATCGTTTCCTTGAATTTGATAATCAAACATCGCGCGAATATTATTTTTCGCAACATCAGGTGCAAAACGTGCCATAGCATATGCATGTTTCCAACTGTCCCATGCCCAAACACCATTAAACCAGCGAGCGGTAACTGAAGGAGTTACACCATCATGTTTTAGTTCGCCTGCTGGGCTGCGCCAATTTCCAATTAATGTTTCTATAGACTTAGTGGCAACTAATGCCTCTAGTTCATTAGTCTCACCCTCTTTTATGCCTTTGGTTAAATATTTTTCCCAACGCTTGTTAGATTTCTGCTGATAAGTAATGGGTGACTTCAGAACGGTTTGTATAAATTCCTGCTCTTGTTTTGCTTCTTTGAGATCATGAAAATAACTTTGTGTAGTGACGATGTTTTTACTTTGTTTAGGGGCTAAAATCATGCTGCTTTTGCTTTGATAACTGAGCGTTTTGTTATCAATGATGGTTTCTGATTTTACTGAACGAGTGATTTGATAGCGTGAAGAATCACTCGTCATAATATGCCATGTTGATCTTGCTTTGCCAAAGTCGATTAACAGCGCTTGATCATTCAAGATAAACTTTCTTGTCCACATTGGAAGTGCTTGATTAACACTTTTTTGCTCGTCCCATTGGGAAAGTAATTGACCTTGCCAACTTAAATCTAGGGATAAAGGGGTATCAGATAAGTTGGTTAACCTAGTTTCCACTAATGCGGTTCTATTACTAACAAACTGTAAAGTTAATTCAATGTGAAGGGCTGTAAACTGATAGGTTTGCACCAGAGCACCTGGCGTCGAATAGTTTTCAACTTTAGCCTTTGTAAGATCAAATACTTTCTCCGTGGTGTTTTCTGTAACTTGTAGCTGTTCAAGTTTATCTGAAATGAAAATGCCATACTCTTGTGCTATTACCATTGGGCCGGTAAATGCTCCATACGATGATTTTTCGGGGAGTAAAAAACCATGCCATGCACCTAAATCAAAAAATGGATTAAATTTTTGGTTTTTATATTGATCGTAGTTTTTATGTTTTGTTGGTGTACCAACCCTATTGACTGAATTTTTAACTAAAATGTAAGAACTCGTTTCTATATTTTTAGCTAGTGATTGTTTATGAGATAATTTTTCAGCATTTATTGGCTTAATAAATATAAGTGATAATAATACAAATAAAGCAAAAATAGTGTGTTTTATAAATGACATGTTATTTCCCGAATTGTTCAGTAAATTCTATTTAATTTCAATCGTTAACCTTGATTTATTCTAAGCACTAAACTCAATAAATTTCATTTATTCAATTCAGTATTCTACCTTTCAGACTTCCCGAATAAAACTAATATCATCAGTGTTATTGGCTCATAATATATTATATATGGTATATTTACTAATAATACTATTTGTATTATAAATATTGTAATAGTACTTTTTGCGTTGTAGTATAAATCCATCTTGAGGGGATCAAGGTGGAATAATAAAAACATAAATAACGGCAAGTCAGTCGACTTGCAGAGGGGATAACGTGAAAAATACCAAGTTAAAGCTGAATTATTTATCGATGTTAGTAATGCTAAATTTAGGCGTTGCAACTTCAGTAATAGCAGCAGAGATAAACGATAAAGAAAAAGTAGAAGAAGAAACTGAAGTGATCATTGTAAGTGGTATTCGCAACAGTTTAATTAAATCACAAGATATTAAAATGGACTCAGGTACCGTTGTTGATGCGATTACAGCAGAAGATATTGGTAAGTTTCCCGATCAAAATGTGGCGGAATCACTACAACGAATTACTGGTGTTTCAATTGATCGTAAAGGTGGTGAAGGGCAGTTAATTACAGTTCGTGGTATGGGACCAGAATTTACTTCTGTATTACTTAACCGTAGAACCTTAGCAACTACCAGTGGTGGTCGTGCTTTTAGTTTTGATATCTTAGCATCAGAATTAATCAGTGGAGCAGAAGTACATAAAACGCAGTCTGCTCATTTACAAGAAGGTGCTATTGGTGCAACGGTAAACGTAACAACACTTAAACCTTTCGATATTAATGGTTCAAAGTTAGTCGGTAGTGTTAAAGCACAATACGATGATATGACTGAAGAAACCAATCCACAATTTTCTGGTTTATACAGCAATACTTTTGATAATGATAAATTTGGTGTGTTATTTTCATTTGCTCATAGTGAACGAAAAAGTCGTTATGATTCTGCGAATACTGCTTATTACTGGCATACCGATTTAACTATGGATGACGGCACTTATTATGATGATGTCTACTTCCCACAAAATTATGATCAAATAGCACAAACAGAAGAACGTAACCGAACTGGTGGAACTGCCGTATTTCAATACAAACCAATAGATAACTTAGTCGTTACTCTTGATGCTTTGTATTCAAAGTATGACATCGATTACCGACAAGATATTTTAGCTCATTGGTTTACAAAAAGTCAGCTAACTGATGTTGAACTAGATGAAAATGGCACATTAGTTAAGCTTTCAATGGGCAAAGGAAGTAACAGTGATGTTATGGTTCGACAATCGGCTACATCGAACGAATTAAAAGCGTTTGGTTTTAATGCAGATTGGCAAATGCAAGATAACTTAAGCTTTAATTTTGATGTTAGTTACTCAGAAGCTGAGTCAGATCCTCAAAGAGGGTCAACTGATACGGTGGCTTCAAGACCTGGTGATTATACCTATGACAGAACTTCTGGTCAGTTACCTGAATTAACGTTTGACCGAACTGATTCTACTTCAGGCTTAAAAGCGGGCTGGGGTGAGCGATTTGGCTCTGTACGTAAAGATGATGTGCTTGAAATAAAAGCGGATGGTGAATGGTTAGTTGATGTTGGAGCATTAGCTAAAGTTGGTTTCGGTGCGATGATGTCTGATCGAACGTTATCAAGTAAATATCAAAGAACAACAAGACCAATGCCTTGGTTATGGGGTGATAATAGTAATCCTATTTGGTTACCGGAAAGCATGTTTAGTGAGTATGACGCTGATGGTTTCTTATCAGGTGGTAGTGGCTCTCCTGAGCAAAGTTGGTTGACTTTTAATTCTGAAGATTTTTTTAATTATATCACCTCAGATGAAGTGATTGAGATGATGGATGATCCAGAATATTTACGTCAATTAATCGCAGATAATGACGGCCATACAATGCATCAAGTACCATGGACGTATGAAATTCAAGAAGAACTAAAAGCGCTTTACGCTGATTTCTACTTTGATGGTGAATTGTCAGATATGCCTTGGACAATCACAACAGGTATTCGCTACGTTGAAACAACAAGTACTGCCGACGGTTTTGCTATTCCTTTATTAGATCTAGAACCCTCAACGTCTAAACCAGATTTTGTTAACGCGATTGAAGGTGATGATTACACTGCTATTAGAGTAAAAAACACTTATGATAATTGGTTACCAAGTGTTAATGCTAAGTTAGAAATTACGGATGAAATCATTGCACGATTTGCTTATTCACAAAGTATCACTCGTCCTGAATTAGATGAAATGTCTCCTGAATCAGGGTATGGCGGTGGTGATGTTAATAACCTAACTGGTTGGGGTTCAAACCCTAAATTAATGCCATTTGAGTCTGACAATTTAGACCTTGCCATCGAATGGTATTACGATGAAGGTAGTTATGCTGCCGTTGCAATGTTTACTAAAGATGTTGACGGATATTTAGCAACAGATGAAGTTGAAGAAGTAGTAACAGTGCCAAGTGGTACATATAACTATAAAATTTCGCGTCCAGTAAATTCTGATAAAGCAGAAATTGAAGGTGTTGAAGTTGCTATTCAACATATGTTTACCAACTTACCAGCCCCATTTGACGGATTAGGTTTCATTGCCAACAAAACATTTGTTGATAGTGAATCTACTGCTGATGATGAAGGAAATCCATTACCATTAATTGGCTTAGGTGATTCAGCTAACTTCATTTTGTTTTACGAAAAAGACTCATTTCAATTCCGCGTTGCTTACAACATTCGTGATCGTTTTATGCAATCGAAACCTCGCTCATGGCGTGATGGACACTATGTTGATGACTACTCACAAGTAGATATTAGCGGTAGTTATGACCTCAATGAAAATTTCACTGTGTTTTTTGAAGGGATTAACGTAACCAACGAGCTTTATACCACTACAGCAAAATACTCGAATCAGTATTTAGATATAACAGAAACGGGCGCTCGATATTCATTAGGTATTCGTGGCTCTTTTTAGTTAATCGTTACTAAATGCAAAAGGTTTTGCATGATTTTATTAGGTGTTAAGTATGAAAATTCTTAACACCTGTTTTATGAAATAAAGCTACATTTTAGAATTTATATTATGAATAAAGTACATATTTGGCTTCGTGCCGAAACTAAACCTGATGAACAAAGAACGGCGTTAACACCTGAAGGAGCGGAAGCTTTAATTAAAGCGGGTTTTAAAGTCACCATTGAATGTTCATTGCAAAATATTTTCCAACCGCAAGCCTATGCAAAGCTTGATGTTGCAATTGTGTCACAGGGCAGTTGGGTCGATGCACCAAAAGACGCTATTATTTTAGGTTTGAAAGAATTACCTGAAGACTCTTTCCCTCTTATTCATCAGCATATTTATTTTGCCCATGCTTTTAAAGAGCAGTCTGGTTGGCAGACACTGTTATCGCGATTTAAAGCCGGTGGTGGAGAGCTATTTGATTTAGAGTATTTGGTTGATGAACAGCAAAGACGAATTGCTGCATTTGGCTATTGGGCCGGTTTTGCTGGCGCAGCGCTGTCTGTACTTGCGTGGACAAATCAACAAGAAGAAACTCCTGAAACATTAACCGATATTTCTGCTTATCAAGACAAACAGCAATTATTAACTGATCTAGAAAAAGCATTAGTTGCTTGTAGTAACAAACCTAGAGTATTTGTTATTGGGGCAAAAGGGCGCAGTGGTAGTGGCGCGGTAGACTTAGCTAAAGCACTTTCACTAGAGGTGATAGCGTGGGACTTAGCAGAAACAAAAAAAGGTGGCCCGTTTAGCGAAATTAATCAAGCAGATATTTTTGTCAATTGTGTACTGATTAATCAAGACTTACCACCATTTATAACCCATGAATTACTAAACGATACTGATAGGAAATTATCAGTAATTGCTGATGTTAGTTGTGATCCTTATGGTAGTTATAATCCATTACCAATCTATTCACACTGCACTACTTTTAAAACGCCTTGTTTAATGCTTGATGATAGCAATAGATTAGAATTAATTGCTATTGACCACTTGCCTTCATTACTTCCGAAGGAGAGCAGTGAAGATTACTGCCAGCAACTATTACACCATTTACTGACATTAACCGACAAAAATCAAGGTGTGTGGCCACGTGCCCTTGCACTTTTTAATGAAAAAACTATCGCACTGTAGAGATAAAAGGACATTATGAAAAATACTATCCATTGGTTGGGCGCAGGACTTTCTTCTGCTCCCGGTATTAAAGAATTAGCCAAAAAAGAAACGTCGTTAATTGTTTGGAATCGTAGCTTAGAAAAAGCGAAAGTGACTTTAGCGGATAACAGCATTGACATTCGCCAACTTGATTGGAACACATTAACTCATGTGGTAAAACCAGGTGACGTTTTGGTATCAATGTTACCAGCAACTATGCACATTAAAGTTGCAAAATTGTGTCTGCAGAAAAAGGCTCATTTTGTTTCAAGTAGCTATATTTCCCCTGAAATGCAGGCTTTACATAACCAAGCAAAAACAGCGGATGTTTGTTTTGTTAATGAAGTGGGTTTAGATCCTGGTATTGACCATCTTTTTGCACACTTATTAGTAGAGAAATACCGCCAAAGTGCTGAGTTTTCACCACAGAACCAACATTATTTTCGTTCTTATTGTGGTGGTTTTCCAAAGATTGCTAACGACTTTAAATATAAATTTAGTTGGTCTCCATTAGGCGTGTTAAAAGCATTACGATCTAAAGCTCAGTGGCAACAAAATGGTGAAGTGAAAACATCAAATGCACCATGGGAGGCGTTAAGTCGTTATGTAGCACAACTACCTAATGGTAATGAGGTTTTTCAAGCTTACCCCAATAGAGATTCGTTACCGTTTTTAAAACAATATCATTTTGACGAAAGTTGGAATGTTCAACAATTTGTTCGTGGCACATTACGCTTAGACGGTTGGTCAACCGCGTGGCAACCATTGTTTGATGAAATTGCTGAATTATCAGATAACAAAGACTCTAACCAGCAAGGTGAACAACGCTTAAAAGCATTAAGCCAAGAGCTTGAGCAAAAATACAGTTACCAAGAAGGTGAAGCTGACAGAGTAGTGATGTGTGTTGAGTTAGAAATACGACAGGCAGGAAAGGTTATTTGGCATCAAGGGTATCATCTCGATAGCCAAGGAAACTACAGAGGTCAGGCTATGGCGAGACTTGTTTCACTGCCTGTTAGCTTAGCAGTTGAATCAGTTATTAATAGTCAAGTTCCAAAAGGTGTATCCGCTGCGCCAGATAAGTCAGAGCAAATTAATGTTTGGCTAAAGTCTTTGGAAGGTCTTGGTGAAACTATTGTTCATAAAAATTATGTGAACTAATAAAACCCCATTAAACATTCTTGTTTAATGGGGTTTCTTTTTAGTTGAGTTATAAAAAATGATAACAAAAAATAAAAAATCAGCTTCATTATTTGACGCACTATTACCTATTACCGTTTTGCTCACTTTACTTGCAATGGCAGTATATTTTTTTGGCGATGATTCATCTTCGGGTCCTAATCAAATCGGTTTGATTTTATGTGGTGGTATTGCATGTTTAATTGGTTTGAAAAACGGTTATTCTCGAAAAGAAATTGAAGACGGAATTGTTAAAGGGGTAAGTCTAACCTTAGGTGCAATATTAATTTTATTAGCGGTGGGCTCACTTATTGGTACCTGGTTGTTAGCAGGCACAGTTCCTACCATGATCTATTTTGGTTTGCAGATCATCGACCCACAATACTTTTATGTTAGTTGCGCAATATTGTGTGCACTTGTTGCATTATGTATTGGAAGTAGTTGGACCGTTGCTGCAACTATCGGTGTTGCTTTAATGGGGGTATCTTCTGGATTAGGTGCTTCGGCACCAATAACTGCTGGCGCTATCATCAGTGGTGCTTATTTTGGTGATAAATTATCGCCGCTATCAGACACTACCAACCTTGCTGCTGCTGTTTCAGGCACTGAATTATTTGCTCATATTAAAAATATGTTATGGAGTACGGTGCCGAGTTTTTTCTTAGCCTTGAGCGTGTTTTTCTTTTTAGGTTTAAATAATGTGGAACCTGTGAGCAATAATCAGGTTAATCAATTAATGACGAGCTTAGAAAATGAGTTTTATATCTCTGGGCTTTTGTTATTTCCACTTATCGTGACACTTTTATTAGCGATGAAAAAAATACCTGCATTTCCCGCCATTGGTATTGGTGCATTAGTAGGTGCTGCATGCGCAATTATTTTTCAGCAAGAATTAATACTTAACTATGCCACTGAGGGGTTATCAGCTCTTGAAGCGAATATAATGGTGATTTGGCAAGTGATGTTTGCAGGAGTTTCACTGAATACGGGTAATGAAGCAGTCGATGATTTATTAAGCGGCGGTGGCATGGCATCAATGTTAAATACAATTTGGTTGATTATTTCGGCTATGGTCTTTGGCTCTATTATGGAAACCGTTGGGTTATTACAGCGTGTTGTTGAAAGCTTATTTCACCTTACTAAAAAAGCAGGATCCCTGATTTCAACCACCATAGTGACAGCATTTGGTATTAACTGTATTTCAGCTGATCAATACATTGCGATTGTGATGACAGGGCGAATGTATAAAGACACTTATAAAGAACGAGAATTAGCGCCTGAAAATTTATCTAGAGCGCTAGAAGACGGCGGTACCGTTACTTCGGCGTTAATTCCGTGGAATACATGTGGTGCTTATATGCAGTCAGTGTTATTGGTGAACCCGTTAGAATATGCTGTATTTTGCTTTTTTAATTGGTTGTCACCACTGATTGGAATTTCCTGTGCATTTGCTGGTTTTAAAGTGAAAAGGTTATTTGTTGGTGTCAATGATAGTAACAGGAAACTAGCTAAAGAAAGCTTGGATAAATAAGGAAGACATTGAACCTATAAATGTCATCCCGTTAGGTTATTAAACGGGATGACGGTAGTTATTAATTCTCATTAAGCTCAGTTAATCCTAATTCAAGGACTTTAATAAACTTATCAACATCATTTTCTGAAAAAGCTAGAGGGGGCTTTATTTTTAAGATGTTGTAGAAAGGGCCTTCAGTGCTCAATAGAATGTGATGATGTTTAAAAAATTCAACTAACCATGAGGTTTTATCAGTGGCAGGCTGTTTTGTTATCCTATCTTCAACGAGTTCAACACCAATAAAAAGCCCTAAACCACGCACATCTCCTATTAAATCAAAGTGTTGCTGTAGTTGAGTTAATTGCTCTTGAAAGTATTTTCCGGTTGTTAGAGCATGGCCTTGTAAATTTTCTTGTTCAATCACATCAAGTACAGCTGAACCTATGGCACAGGAGACTGGATTTCCGCCAAAAGTATTGAAATATTCCATACCAGTAACAAATGCATCGGCTATCACTTGTGTAGTTATAACGGCAGCCATTGGGTGGCCATTTCCTATAGGTTTTCCTAGGGTGACGATGTCAGGAATAACATTTTGGGTTTCAAAAGCCCACATATGTGTACCAACACGTCCAAACCCTACTTGAACCTCGTCGGCAATACAAACACCGCCTGCGTCTCTAACATACTGGTAAACTGATGATAAATATCCATCAGGCATGATGATTTGTCCTGCAACCCCTTGTATTGATTCGCAAATAAAAGCACTGGGTTTTTTACCCAATAGGGTTAATTTTTCGATAGTTTTTTTTACGCTATTGGCGTAATGATTAGCGGTTTCAGCAGTGTTGCCTAGAAACTCACCGCGATAAGGATCAGGCAAGGTAACCGTATGCACATAAGATTGTATCCCTTCACCGCCAGGGCCATTAAATTTATATGGGCTTGCTTCAATACAGGCATTGGTATTGCCATGGTAAGCGCCATCAACAACGAGTAATTCTTTTGATTTTGTATAACAACGTGCTAAACGAAATGCTAGTTCGTTGGCTTCACTACCTGAATTTACTAACATGCAAACAGATAATTCATCAGGCATGGTGCTGAGTAATTTGTCGGTGTAGTTTACAATATTGTCATGTAAATAACGGGTGTTGGTATTTAGCTTTGCTAACTGCTCTTGACCTGCAGCAACAACGTTAGGGTGACAATGACCCACATGGCAAACATTATTAACCATGTCTAAATAACGGGTGCCTTGTTCATCAAATAAATAAGCCCCTTGTCCTCGCACTATTTTTAATGGCGCTTGATAACTTACACTTAAGGTTTTACCTAAATGCTTTTTACGATAATTAATAATAGTTTTTTTATCCTGACCACTATCAAAAGAGTAATGGCAAACTTGACGAAGTTGGCATAAAACAGCGAATGGGTTTAGTGCTTTTAATTGTTCAAGTAAGAGCCATGCTGGTTTAATTGATACTAATAAATAGTCATTGTCAGGTTGTTGTGAAAAAGCTATAGCACCGTTACAAACAGTAGTACATAAACGTAAGGAAATAAGAGAAAGTAGTACTTCTAGCTCTACTTCTTGTAAAGGGCGAACTTCATGATAACCAGCTACAATGGTTTTTAGTGTGGTTAATAGGTCATGTTTTTCATTCATTAATGCGTAAGCGCAAGCAATAGCTAACTCGTTAATTATTTGACTATGAACCATGTCACCAAAATCAATTAAACCGCTAATTGTTGTTGGGGCGGATTTATTATCAATTAATAAGTTGTAGTCGTTAGCATCGTTATGAATAACCCCTTGTGGCAGTTTAGACAGTAACGGCATGGTTTGCGTTTGATATTGTAGTAAAAAGTGTTCAACCAGTTGACTTTGTTGCTTATCAAGAATGTGCTTCTTATCCATGCAAACACGATAACCTTGTGCTAAATCCCACTCTAAATAGCGATAAGCACCTGGATGCTGAAAGTTAGTTAAGGCTAAATCAATTTTACCAATGAATTTTCCTAAGTTAGACCATAATTGAACGTTATGTGTTAAAGACGGTGCGTCAACATAAAAGTCGCCAGGTAGGTAGGTTAATACCCTTAAAAAATAGCACTGTTGGTTTTTGTCAAAAGTAGAAAGTGAATTTCCTGTTTTATTTAATAATGCATGAGGTACGGCACAACCTTGTGCTGATAAATGCGCCATGGCAGCATTTTGCATTTCTAGTTCTATTTGGGCATCGTTAACATTGGCTATTTTTACAATATATTGGTTACCGTTAGGGCAGGTAAGCCGAAAGTTTTGATCGCAATATCCAGGCAACTTTTTTAATTTACCTGAAATTTGATACTGCGTTGATAATATGGTGCGTATTTCACAGTCTGAAAATTCAATAGGTGTTTCGGTTTTCATTAGTTATCTCTTTTCAATTGAACGTGCAAGCATTGCTTCATTAAAGTTGGCTTGGTTTAATGATTGAATGTTAAAAGGAACTAGCGTAAAACCATATTGGTAACTCTTGGCCGGAATAGTATATTCTTTATGCACTAATCGTCCCCATGAAGTGTCGCCACCAACCCCCATTTGTTTATGATCGATATTCACGGTAACTAAGTCTCTCATGGGGACTTCAGCGCCATGTTTAGTAGTTACTGGTACTAAACCCGATGCTGAAGCAGAACCATCTTTACCGGCAATAAAGTCAATATCACTTTGCTTGTAAGGCCAAGCACTGGCATTAAGCGGTTGATCGCCAACAGCTAATAAACCAGTACCTCCATGATTTTTTAATGCAATCCAACGTACATCAGTTTTATTGGCATTTTCTTGAGGCCTTGAATAATGATGAATTTGATCTTGTACTAATGATTTATATTTCGATATTTGTGCTGAAGTCTTTCTATCGGCATAAGTTTCATGAGGACCACGGCCAAACCAAGTAAGTTGCTTAAATTCACCGGGCATTGTCAGTTGCATACCTAAGCGTGGAATATTCGGTAATTCCTGCCCGTTGGTTAATAATAGATTGCTTTGAACGTGTATACTGCCATCATTATTAATTGTGTATTCAACTTGGTAATTGCCTTTAAAGGCGTCATTATTGTATATAGTCGTTACTTTAAAGCCGCCGATAATTTTTTTACTGGTGAAACTTTTTAAAACGAGATTATCGCTAGCAGTTTGCCATATGGCGGCCCAATTTTGCATTCCATTACCTAAGTCATTATCAGTAGGTGCTCGCCAAAAATTTGCTTTTAACGAGGCTTTAAGTAGTGGCACTTTGCCTTGTTGATACTGTGTGATCCAGCCGCTCTTTTTATTAAAGGCTATTTGTGTTTCACCATTATAGAGTTTGAAAGTGTGGTTATTATTTACCTTGTTGACCATTTTGGTTTTAATAGCCGTAAATTGTTTATGTTCTAACTCTACTGGTAATTTAAACTGCTCAAATGCGAGTTCATGCCCTGTTTTTAATAGACCTTGTGGTTTAGATACAATCGCACTGAGGGTAATAAAATACTCTTTGCTGTCTTTTTTAGGGAGTTGAGGCAAATTTAATGATAACGTTGCTTTTTCACCAGGTTGTACCGAGGGTAGTGCTTGATTTCCTTGGGAAACTAATTCACCATCGGCTTCAATTTTCCAATGTAAATCATATTGATTAATATTAATAAAGTCGTACCGATTTTCAACATAGTATTGATTATTATTAATATTTTTTACGGTAAAGCGAATTGCTTGATATACTTTTTTAACTTCATAGGCATGTGGATGTGGAGTACGATCTGGTGCCATCAAACCATTATTTAAAAAGTTACCATCACTTGGTAGGTTTGGATGAAAATCTTTTCCGTATGCCCAATATTTCACGCCATTGTCATTAGTATATTCAAGAGACTGATCAACCCAGTCCCAAATAAAACCACCTTGCAAAACAGGATACCTTTCGATGGCTTGCCAATAGTCTTTTAAGTTACCTACAGAGTTACCCATAGCGTGAGCATATTCGATCATAATGGCTGGGCGAGTTGGATTAGATTCAGCGTATTTTACTAGTCGTTCAATTGATGGGTACATTGGCGCAAACACATCAGTATAATGTTCTTCGCCTGCTGGTTCGTATTGTACTAATCGGCTGTTGTCATGTTCTTTTAGCCATTTATAAGTGGCTTCAAAAATTTTCCCTTCACCTGCTTCATTACCTAATGACCAAATAATAATGGATGGGTGATTTTTGTCTCGTTCAAACATTCGCTTGGTGCGATCAAGGTGAGCTGGTAACCAGCTTAATTCATTACCGATTTGTGTTTGGGTATTTATTGCCAAAGGATGAGACTCAATATTCGCTTCATCAATAACATACATACCGTATTTATCGGTTAAGTCATACCAATAAGGATTATTAGGGTAATGACTTGAACGAACAGCATTAATATTAAACTGTTTCATTAATTTAATGTCTTGTTCCATCGACGCTTTAGTAACTACATGACCATGTTTCGGGTCGGTCTCATGACGATCAACTCCTCTGATAGTTATGGCTTTACCATTGATAGTTAGTTGGCTATTAATAACTTCAACATGTCGAAAGCCGATATCATCACGAATAGACTCGATTACATTACCACTCTCATTTTTGAGATTAATTAATAATGTATATAAATTTGGTGTCTCTGCAGACCATAATGCTGGCTGTTTGACTATACCTGAAAAAGTTATTTTTTTAGTGGCATTACCTGAAAGGGTGATATTTTGTTGTTTTATTAACAAAGCCACTCGATCTTTATTTGGAGCAATAAGCTCTAGCTCAATGGTTTGTTTTTCTGTTTTTGAGGCGTAGTTTTTTATATCGATATCAACGGTCAAGGTACCTTGGTTAAAGTCTTTATTAAGGGTTGGTTTAGCATGAAAATCAAAAACGTGTTGCTTAGGTGTGGCATAAAGGTAGACGTCTCGCTCTATGCCTGAAATTCGCAACATATCTTGGCTTTCTAAATAGCTAGCGTCTGTCCAACGACGTATTTGAAAGGCAAGTATATTTTCATCATTTTTAACATAGGAAGTGAGATCAAATTCTGCAGGTGTTTTAGAACCTTGGCTAAAGCCTACTTTTTTTCCGTTAAGCCATACATCTAGCGATGATTTAGCTGCACCTACATGAAGAAAAATTTGTTTGTTTTTCCATGAGTTAGGTAAGTTAAATGGCTTACGATATGAACCTATTGGGTTATAATCTTTTGGCGCATCAGGCCAAGTGGTTGTAAATGGAAATCGTTCATCTAAATAGATAGGGTAGCCAAAACCTTCGGTTTCCCAGTTACCGGGTACAGGGATCACTGGCCACTTTTCATCATCATATGAAGCTAGCTCAAAACCTTTAGGTTTATTGAGTGGGGAGCGTTGCCAGTTAAATTTCCAAAGACCGTTAAGTAACAGGAAATTACTACTTTGTTCTTTATTATTAGTTAACGACTCATTTATTGATTGAAACGGAAAAAGTGTTGCATGTGGCGCCTCTTTATTGATTGAAAAAACTTGATGGTTTTCCCAAGGCTGACGTTTATTCGTATCTTCTCGAGCGCAGGTGGCAAATGTCGCTATAGCTAGAGGGAGCAAGAGCAATAATTTCATGATAATTTTTCTATGAATATACAATACTATTTATAATACAATTAAAAAAAATTATCGCAAGTATTTTCATTTTTAGATTTTTTTGAGAATACCATTTCTTAGTGCAATTAATTTTAAACTCATTTATCATACAAATAACAATTAGATAAACTAAAGTGCATTCATGCAGTCATCTCACCTTAATTTAACTCAACAAGTTGTTCACGAGTTAGGCAAAAAAATAATGCAAGGCTCTTATAAAGTAGGTGATAGCTTACCTTCAGAGGCTGATTTATGTACCGAATTTAATATTAGCCGTACTGCAACCCGTGAAGCAGTAAAAATGTTAACTGCGAAAGGTTTAATTAGTTCTCGTCCGAGGCAAGGTATAAGAGTTGTTGATTCTAAACATTGGAATTTATTTGATGCTGATGTTCTCAATTGGATATTGATTGGTAAACCTGATTTGTACCTATTAAGGCACTTTTTACAGTTAAGGCTGGCGATTGAACCAGAAGCGGCATTCTTAGCGGCTCAATATGCTGAAGAGCCGGACTTGAAAGCGATTGAAAGTGCATTACTTAGAATGAAAGATGCTACCAACGGCCAAGATGATACCCATGAAGCCGATATTGAATTTCATCAAAGTATATTATCGGCAAGCAATAACCCATTTTTCATCCAGCTGAAATACTTTATTACCACTTCATTAAAAGTCAATATTCGCTTTACCAACCGTTTGGTGCCGGTGACAGTTGATGAGTATCAGGCACATGTTGATATTTTTGAACATATTAAAAATAATGAAGCACAAGCTGCGTTTGATGCGGCAATGCTGACTCAAAAGGCCACTTTGGCGATTGTAAATGATCAAATTGCTGTATTGGAAGCTAATAAAAGCTAAAATCTTTTATTGTTTTTTAAGCGTTCGATTAGTTAGATCTATAACTGGTTGATTCTCGTTTAACAAGCCTAGGAATATGTTTGCAATTTTTGTTATCAGGGTTTGTTGGTTGCTTTGAAACAAGCTCAATACCAATGTTTGCTGCTTGCATAGCCATTTGTTCAACAGGATAGTTTAAGGTGCTAAGTTTTGGTCTTGAGTATCTTGACAGCAAAACGTCATCAAAACCTAATACAGAAATATCTGATGGCACTTTAAAACCATTATCTTCGAGTGTTGAAATGGCGCCAATAGCCATAGCATCGTTATAAACAAATAGGGCAGAAAAGCTTTTACCAGAAGCAAGAAGATTTTGAGCTGCTATTTCACCACCTTGCAGTGTCGGCTCACCAAACTCAATAAGTTTAGTTTCAATCATGACACCAGTAGATTTAAGCTCATCTTGAAAGCCTTTTAGTCTAAGCAAAGGATCGTCAATTTGATATTTACTGGAGATACAAGCGAAATTCTTATGCTCTAGTGCTAATAAGTGACGTGCAGCGATTTTCCCACCTTCAAGATTATCTAACCAAACACAGCGCTGGGCTATCTGCTCAATGTAACGATCAATAAGCACGAGGCCAGGGACTTTATTAGCTAAGTCAATTAAGGTTTGATCAGACAGTTTCTTGCTATGTACCACCATTACATCACAGCGCCTTTCAATCAGTAAATTAATCGCTTGTCTTTCTGTTTCGGCACTTACCAAACCGGTACTTAATAATAATTGCATATTTTTTTGACGTGCGACTTGTTCAACGCCTTGTGCTAGTGAAGCAAAAAATGGATCGATTAAGTTAGGTATAACAACACCTAAGGTGGTGCTTTTTTGTGTCACTAAAGCTCGTGCATTAGCATTCGGGCTGTAGTTTAACTCTTGCATTACCTTTGTGACTTTTTCAATAGTCGCTTTACTGACTTTAGGACCGTTATTTAAAACACGAGAAACGGAAGCGACTGATACACCAGCGACTCGCGCTACGTCTTTGATTGTTGCCATAAGGGTAAATGTTTACATGGTTGTCGTTTATTTGATATGTAAGAAATATACACTAAATATGTGTTTGATATCAAGTTAACACTAATTTATATCAAATACTTGCACCATAAAAGGTAAACGTTTACCCTTGTTTCATGTTTTACTTATTGTGACTTGAAATATATGTCCATTACATTTGATCCTACAGAGCATCCACACCGAAGATATAATCCATTAATCGATGAATGGGTCTTAGTTTCGCCACATCGTGCTAAGCGACCTTGGCAAGGGCAAGTAGAGGAACTTGATGAGCAAGAAAAACCTGCTCACGATAAAGATTGCTTTTTATGTGCGGGCAATACGCGTATCAATGGCGAGATAAATGATGACTACAAAGAAACCTTTGTTTTTACCAATGATTTTGCAGCTATCAAACAAGATACACCTAATGTGAGCAGTGATGATCCACTTTTTAAAATGGCGACCGAGCAAGGTGAAAGCCGTGTTATTTGTTTCTCTCCCGATCACAGTAAAACCTTGCCACAACTTTCAGTAAAAGAAATCACCAATGTTGTTGATACCTGGCAAAATCAATGTGAAGAATTGGGAAAAACGTATTCATGGGTGCAGGTATTTGAGAATAAAGGCAGTGTTATGGGCTGCTCTAATCCACACCCTCATGGTCAAATTTGGGCACAACAACAATTGCCAACATTGATAATGAAGAAACAAAAGGCACAATCGTCTTACTTTGAGCAGCATGGCAGTAACTTATTACAAGATTATGTTGCTAGAGAAGTTGAAAATAAAGAGCGTGTTGTCGTTTCTAACGATGATTGGTTAGTTGTCGTGCCGTACTGGGCTGCATGGCCATTTGAAACCTTACTCTTACCGCGCTTTAGTGTTGCTCGTATCACTGAGTTATCGGATACACAAAAATCGTCTCTTGCCGATATTCTCAAGCAAATAACTATCAAGTATGACAATTTATTTAATTGTTCTTTTCCATATTCAATGGGCTGGCATGGAGCACCTTTTGATGGTGAAAATCATGATGAGTGGACATTACACGCTAGCTTCTTTCCGCCGTTATTGAGATCAGCTACAGTGCGTAAATTTATGGTCGGTTATGAAATGATGGCTGAAGCGCAACGAGATTTAACGGCAGAGCAAGCTGCTCAACGATTACGTGATCTGCCAACAACGCATTATAAGGAGCAAAACTAATGACTCAGTCAGTTTCACAGCAACATGATCTTGTGCAAATTTTATTTGAACAACAATTTCAACGTTCAGCTGAAATAGTTTGCCATGCGCCAGGGCGAGTAAACTTAATTGGTGATCATACCGATTATAATGATGGTTTTGTACTTCCTGCGGCTATTAATTACGGCACTACTATCGCGGCATCAAAACGTAAAGATAACATCGTTAAAGTCTATGCCCATGATTGTGAAAAACAAATCAGTGAGTTTTCGTTAAATGAAATAGAATTTGATGAGCAGATGATGTGGAGTAATTATGTTAAAGGTAGCCTGCAGGCATTATTAAAGAACTTTCCTGATATTAACGGCGCTAATTTAGTTGTTAGTGGAAATGTACCGCAAGGCGCGGGATTAAGTTCTTCTGCTAGTTTTGAAATTGCGATTCTAAAAACGTTTACTCAATTGTACCAATTAGATTTAGATGGGGTTACCGCAGCTTTAATGGGACAGCAAGCGGAGAATAATTTTGTCGGCTGTAATTGTGGCATTATGGACCAATTGATTTCAGCCATGGGTCAGCAAGGTCATGCCATGTTACTTGACTGCAAGGACTTATCTTTTGAAGATGCGCCTATTCCTGATGATTTATCCTTGTTTATCGTTAATTCTAATGTAAAGCGTGGTTTAGTCGACAGCGAATACAATTTAAGAAGAGAGCAATGTGAAAAAGTGGCCAAGTATTTTGATGCAACAGCCTTACGTGATGTCACGTTAGCGCAGCTCAATTCAGCGAAAGAACAACTTGAGCCGGTACTATTCAAGCGTGCTCGCCATGTTATTAGTGAGAATGAACGTGCTGTTGCGACATTAAAAGCGTTAAAAGCTAACGATATAGCTTTAATTAGCGTGGCGATGAGAGCATCCCATATTTCTTTACGTGATGACTTTGAAGTGACCACTAAAGAAATGGATGGTCTGGTTGAAATGATCGATGAAGTATTAGGTGATAAAGGAGGCGTCAGAATGACTGGCGGTGGTTTTGGCGGTTGTGTTGTTGCGTTAGTTCCTAGCAATCTAGTCACGCAAGTGAATGACGTGGTGATTAAACAGTACGAAAGCCAATTTGATTTAAAACCAAGCATTTATTTATGTACGGCGACACAAGGTGCATTTAGGTAAATTATTTCAATAAATAACCTTTAATTGAACAGCTACTTAATAAAGTAAAAAATATACTAAAAATTAAAAAACTAACTCAAGAATTATAACTATAACGAAAAGGTAAAAATTATGGATTTTGCAAATAAATTGGGGTCGATAGACAGTACTATTTTTATTGTTTATGTCATCGGACTGCTTTGTCTTGCTCTTTGGGTTTCTCGTAATGAGAAAAAAGAGGGTGCCAATACCGAAGATTACTTCTTAGCCAGTAAGTCACTACCTTGGTGGGCTATTGGTGCTTCGTTAATTGCTGCCAATATTTCAGCAGAGCAAATAATTGGTATGTCTGG
Source organism: Colwelliaceae bacterium (assembly GCA_023954655.1). Lineage (GTDB taxonomy): Bacteria > Pseudomonadota > Gammaproteobacteria > Enterobacterales > Alteromonadaceae > Thalassotalea_H. The sequence goes on along the minus strand of JAGSHH010000012.1, from coordinate 1,871 downwards.
CTCCGGTTATGCCATTGGCTTAGCTATTGCCTCTTATGAGTGGATGGCGGCAATTACCCTGATTTTAGTGGGTAAATATATGCTACCAATTTTCTTGGAAAATAAAATATTCACCATGCCGCAATATCTTGAACAACGTTTTGATAACAAAGTAAAAACCACCATGGCAATTTTTTGGTTAGCGGTTTATACCTTTGTAAACTTAACTGCAGTGTTATGGTTAGGTGGTATGGCGATTGAAACCGTAGCTGGTGTTGATTGGATGTTTGGCATGATCTTCCTTGCGGTATTCTCTGTTGCTTACTCTCTGTATGGCGGTTTAAAAGCAGTAGCGTTTACTGATATTTTACAAGTAGTGTTGTTAGTTTTTGGTGGTTTATTGTTAAGTTATTTAGCGTTAGATACTGTTGCCGATGGACAAGGTGTTCTTGCTGGTTTTGGAATTTTAACTGAAAAAATGCCAGAGCATTTTGACATGATCTTAAGCCCTGAAAATGAGCATTACATGAGCTTGCCGGGTATTTCAGTATTAATTGGTGGTATGTGGGTAATGAACTTCAGTTACTGGGGTTTTAACCAATATATTATTCAACGAGCACTGGCTGCAAAAGATGTTAAAGAAGCACAAAAGGGTATTGCCTTTGCTGCATATCTGAAATTGCTTATGCCATTAATTGTTGTTTTACCCGGTATAGCCGCTGTTATTTTATACCCAAGTTTGACAACACCTGATCAAGCTTATCCATCAATGATGGCAATGTTACCTGTAGGTATTAAAGGTTTAGTTTTTGCAGCTTTGGTAGCCGCCATTGTTTCGTCTTTAGCTTCGATGACTAATAGTATTTCTACTATCTTTACTATGGATATTTATAGCCGCTTTAAACCAAATGAAAGCCAACGCCATTATGTCCATATTGGCCGAATTGCTGCATTAGTCTCGCTATGCATTGCCTTAGTTGTTGCTCAACCATTACTTGGTAAGTTCGATCAAGCCTTCCAGTATATTCAAGAATTCACTGGCTTTTTTACCCCAGGCATTGTGGTGATTTTTGTGATGGGAATGTTCTGGAAGCGTACAAGCTCAATGGGCGCATTATCAGCAGCCTTAGGCTCAGCTATCTTTTCATTAGTACTTAAATTCGCATGGCCAGAATTACCGTTTATGGACCGTGTTGGTTTAGTGTTCTTACTGTGTTTAGTACTTTGTTATTTCGTTTCTATTATGGCAAAAGACAATGCAACTGAAACAACTGATAGCAGTGTAAGCCTAGAGAAAGTGAGCTTTGCTACCACTAAGCCATTTAATGTTGCAGCAGTGGGTGTAGTTCTAATTCTTACGGCTTTATATGCGACTTGGTGGTAATAAAATACTAGCTTAAACGCTATAAAAATAGCTAAATAATTAAAGGCCAAGTGATTGGCCTTTTAAATTTTTAAAGATGTAAGATGAAAGTATTAGTTACTGGTGGTGCAGGGTATATAGGCTCTCAATCTTTTATTATTTAGCTATTTACCAATAGAAACCGTTAAATGTTCAAATGTTTTTATTTTATCAATTACTTGAACAACATGATTATGCGTTGTGTCGTAACTTGGTATCACAACAGCGCTATTGGTGCTATTAGTTGCTAGGAAGCTCTCAATCCGAGCGGGTAATCTTTCTATATCAACTAACTTTCCATTTAAAGACACTAAGCCTGAATCACTTATTGTCACCACAATCACAGGCGCATCACTAGCAGAGTTTTTATTTGCTTTTGGCCTGTTAACTAATAAACCTTCTTCTTTAATGAATGAAGTTGTCACTATAAAGAATATAAGCAAGATAAAGACAATGTCTAGCATTGGCGTCATATCCACATCGCTTTCAT